>JBATES010000065.1:0-17310 GCA_049664145.1 Smithella sp. | reverse complement strand
CACGGAATCCCTTTTCCTCCGCAAATGATCTTCAGTTTTCAAAGAACCATGCAATAAAGAGCTTTAAAATATCCTGTTTTTCAGGACGGACTAATTAAGAAATTCTGGATTCACCCTAAATACACTAAAGGGTACTATAGGGGTACCATAGCCCGCTTTTACGGGAATAATGTGGATTTATGAAAAAACTGCCTTATAAAATATTGTTTTATTTAACGCGCAGGCTGGGGTTGTGGTTTTTCCGCATTTTGTCCTGGTTTATCGCGACCGGTTATTTTTTTCTTTTCCCGGTGCGCGTGGCCAACAGCTTCGAATTCTACCGCACGTTGTTTCCCGGTCACTGGTTTTTCTATCACCTGTGGTGCGCGTGGCGTCAGTATCACAAATTTACCGATGTTTACATCCACCGGTTCATCCGTCTTGACGAGGAGGATATCGAATATGTCAAGGAAGGGTGGGAGTATCTGGAAGAGGCGGTGCAGAAAAAAACCGGCGCGATTTTGCTGATGTCGCACATCGGCAACTGGGAACTGGCCGCGCAGACGCTCAATAAAAAAGGCCTGCCGATCATGCTTTATCTGGGCGCCAAACACAAAGAGCAGATTGAGCAGATTCAAAAACAGATTCTGGCCAAAGGCGGCATTCGAGTTGTCGTGACAACAGAAGATGAAAAATCGCCTTTCGCCTTGATTGAAGGGATCAATTTCCTGCGCGAAGGCGGCATTGTTTCGATGACCGGTGACCGTCTCTGGGGAGAGCAGACTTTTGTCACAGCGGATTTTTTAGGTCATGAAGTTCATCTTCCCGACACGCCTCATTTGTTCGCCCTGATGACCGGAGCACCGCTGATGACTTTTTTCGTCTATCAGGAAAAAATCGGCAAATATCACATTAAAGTTTCCAAAGGGCGCAAGGTTATAGCCGCCTCGCGTGCGGACAGAAAAAAGGTTGTGCAGGAATCGGCGCAGACCTATGCGAAAGACCTGGCGGAATTCGCCCGAAAGCATCCCTTCGAGTGGCATCATTTCGAGCCGTTTTTAGGCAAGAGAATGAATCAATTAAAATAATATTTTAAAACAAGGGTATAAACTTGAAAACTACGTTTAAATATCCATTATCTATTTGTCCACAGTAATATCTGTAAACATTTTCTTCTTTTTAGCAGAAGTTCAAAAAAGGGTTTTACAAAAATATTTATAAAATATGATACAAAAATGTATAGCATAAATTTCTTGACAGCTATTATAAAAGGGCGTAGCTAACCACCCAAACAATATTGTATCGACGCCTAAATCTATTATAAAATAGATACGGGGGAACCGAGTTTTCAGGGGCGAATTTTTCAGGAATAGGACACTTCCCTGTCCGAGCCCGCCAGCTAACCTCGTCGGCCCATGGGAGGAAAGAGAAGATGGTTCTTCTTTCATCAATTTTATTGTTTTCGTCTGATGCCACAACTCTAACCCGTCTTCATCTAAAATTATCCACGATGGTTCAATGGCCTGCAAGGCCTTAAGGAGGTTTAAATGACAGTCAACGATTGGCTTTGCATTATCCTGCTGCCCTTGATTGCTGCTGCGTTGGCTTTCCCGTTGGGAGAGTTCATGGCTAAAGTATTCAGCGGTTCAAAAAATTTTCTGACGCCGGTTGTTGCGCCGGTGGAGCGAATCCTCTACAGGCTGTTCTGTGTTGATGAAAAGGAAGAAATGTCGTGGCAGACCTATGCTGTTTCTCTCGTCATCTTCAATATCATCGGCATTGCCGTGTTGTTTATTCTGCAGCTTGTTCAGGGAATCCTGCCTTTAAATCCCCAGAAATTGGGAGCAGTCCGCTGGGATACAGCCTTGAACACAGCCATCTCCTTCGTAACCAATACGAACTGGCAGGCGTACAGCGGTGAAAAGACAGTGAGCTATCTGACGCAGATGCTGGGCATGACGGTTCAAAACTTTCTTTCGGCGGCCGTCGGTATTGCCGCCGTTGTCGCTCTCATCAGAGGTTTTGTCCGGAAAACATCCAGTGCAATCGGAAATTTCTGGGTTGATCTCACCCGTTCCATATTTTACGTGCTGCTGCCTCTGGCTATTATCGGGTCGCTGCTGCTGGTTTCGCAGGGTGTCGTACAGACATTGAGCGGTTCCATAACCGCTCAGACATTGGAAGGCGGCAAACAGATCATAGCGGTCGGTCCGGTTGCCTCGCAGGAAGCCATCAAAGAAATCGGCACCAACGGCGGCGGCTTTTTCAACGCCAATTCCGCCCATCCGTTTGAAAACCCGACCCCGCTGACCGATTTTCTGGAAATGCTGGGATTGTTGCTGATTCCAATGGCGCTGCCTTTCACTTTCGGGGCCATGTTAAAAAATCGCCGGCAGGGCATGGCCATCTTTGCCGCCATGATGATTCTATATCTTGCCGGTCTGGGATTTTTTGCATCGGTGGAAATGCAGGGCAATCCGTTGCTCGAAAAAATCGGTGTGGCCAATGGGCTGAATATGGAAGGAAAAGAAGTCCGCTCAGGCGTTGTCAATTCTGTTTTGTTTGCCCAGTCCACAACGGCCACCTCCTGCGGCGCAGTCAATAGCATGCATGACAGCATGATTCCGCTTTCCGGTCTGGTCATGATGTTTAACATATCCATCGGTGAAGTTATTTTCGGCGGAGTTGGCGTGGGACTCATCGGGATGCTGAGCTACGCCATCATTACGATGTTTCTGGCAGGATTGATGATCGGACGCACGCCGGAGTTGATGGGCAAGAAACTGGAGCTCCTGGAAATGGTGATGTCCATTATCATTATTCTCTCTCCGGCTATCTTGCTTTTGCTGCTGTCCGGTATTGCCATCTCCATTGAGGCGGGACTTTCCAGCCTCAATAACAGCGGACCGCACGGACTTTCTGAAATCATATACGCCTTCGCTTCGGCATCCGGCAACAACGGATCGGCCTTTGCCGGCCTCAATGCCAACACGGTTTTCTACAACCTGACGACGTCGCTGGCCATGCTGATAGGGAGATTCTCCACCATCATCCCGGCGCTGGCCATTGCCGGATCACTGGCAAACAAGAAAACAGTACCCTCAAGTATCGCGACGTTTCCGACAACCGGCCTGCTCTTTATCATCATGCTGGTCGGCGTCATCATGGTGGTCGGCGCTTTGACATTTTTCCCGGTTTTCACGCTGGGACCTATTCTGGAACATCTGCTGATGGCAACAGGAAAAACATTTTAGTAAGTTAGAAATTATCCCGTTTATCGGGATTGAGGTAATGAAAAATGAAAGCGACTAAAATAAATATCTGGCAGTCCAGATTTATCATTCCCGCTCTTAAGGACTCTTTGAAAAAACTTAATCCTTTGGTCATGGCGAGAAATCCCGTGATGTTTGTCGTCGAACTGGTCACGGTCATCACCACACTGATCGTGGTGAATGACATATTTACGGGGGAAACTTTCCTGTTTAATTTACAAATATCTCTGTGGCTGTGGTTCACCATCATTTTTGCGAATTTTTCGGAAGCGCTGGCCGAGGGACAAGGCCGGGCGCAGGCGGATTCTCTCAAGAAGAACCGTAGTGAATCCATGGCCAAAAGGCTGCTTTCCAGTGGAGATACTGAAGTCATCTCCGCTTTGAAATTAAAAAAGGAAGATATCATTCTTTTGGAAGACGGCGACACGATCCCCGGCGACGGCGAGGTGATTGAAGGTACGGCGCTGATTGACGAATCCGCCATTACCGGCGAGTCTGCTCCCGTTATCAGAGAATCGGGCGGTGACCGTAGCGGCGTTACCGGTGGGACGCGGGTCTTGTCGGGAAAAATAAAGGTGCGCATTACAGCCAATCCCGGAGAAAGTTTTCTCGACCAGATGATCAATATGGTGGAGAGCGCCAAACGCCAGAAAACGCCCAACGAAAGGGCCCTCAATGTTTTGTTGATTGCCCTCACGATTGTATTTCTTGTTGTCGTGGTAACTTTCAAGTATTTTGCCGATTACGCGAGCGTCAGCGTTTCCATATCCGTATTGATTGCCCTGCTGGTCTGTCTGATGCCCACGACGATCGGCGGTTTGCTGCCGGCAATCGGCATTGCCGGCATGGACAGGTTGCTGCGCTATAACTTCATTGCGATGAGCGGGCGCGCCGTGGAAGCCTCCGGCGATGTTGACGTGGTGCTGATGGACAAGACTGGCACCATCACCCTGGGGAACCGCATGGCCACGGAATTCATTCCGGCAGACAGTGAAAGTGAAAAGGATTTGATTAACGCGGCGCTTTTGTCCTCGCTGGCCGACGATACGCCGGAAGGAAGAAGCATCGTGATTTTGGCCAAGGAAAAGCTGGGAATACACGGCAGCGATATCCGCGCTCCGGAAGGAGCGGTGTTTTGTCCGTTCAGCGCTGAGGCGCGCATGAGCGGCATCGATTGCAGCGACAGAAAAATAAGGAAGGGATCGCTGGAAGCCATCAGGGAATTTGTTGCGGCCCGTGGTTCCCAAATATCCGACAGGGTGCAAAATATCGTTAACGATATTTCCAGGGAGGGATCAACCCCTCTTCTGGTAGCGCAAAACGAAAAAGTTCTCGGCGCAATCCGGCTGAAGGATATTCTCAAGGAAGGAATCAGCGGACGCATTGGCAAACTGCGTCAGATGGGCATCAAGTCCATCATGATCACCGGCGATAATCCGCTGACGGCCGCAACCATTGCCGCGGAAGCTGGCGTTGACGATTTTGTGGCGGAAGCCAAGCCTTCAACCAAGCTTGACTTGATTCGCGGCTATCAGAACAAAGGTCATCTGGTCGCCATGATCGGCGATGGCACCAACGACGCGCCGGCGCTGGCGCAGGCGGATGTGGCTGTGGCGATGAACGCGGGCACGCAGGCGGCACGGGAAGCGGCGAACATTGTGGATCTTGATTCCAATCCCACCAAGCTGCTCGATATTGTGGAAATCGGCAAACAGATATTGATTACCCGCGGTGCGCTGACGACTTTCAGCGTAGCCAATGACGTTGCCAAGTATTTCGCCATTGTTCCGGCGATTTTCATTGCCCAATATCCGCAACTGAAGGTTCTGGATATCATGCATCTCACCAGTCCCGGAAGCGCTGTATTATCGGCGGTAATTTTTAACGCCATTATCATTCCCTTGCTTATTCCGCTGGCGCTGCGCGGTGTCCGTTACAAACCATCCGGCGTTTCGGCTTTGTTACGACGTAATCTTCTGATCTACGGACTGGGCGGACTCGTCCTGCCGTTTATCGGCATAAAATTGATCGACATGATTATTTCGATGTTCAGAATGGTGTAAAGGAGATAGAAATGTTACAATTAAAACGTTCCCTGCTGGTATTTTGTGGGTTGTTTCTCATCTGCGGATTAATTTATCCGCTGGTTGTTACAATAACAGCTCAGACCGTATTTACTGAGAAAGCAAACGGCAGCATCATTAAAAACGGAAATCAGATTATGGGATCTAAATTAATTGGGCAACTATTCACACGCCCCGGATATTTTCACGGCAGGCCGTCTGCTTCCGACCCTCAATACGATGCCTCCAATTCCGGCGGCAGTAACCTTGCACCGTCGAACGCAAAATTCATCGCACAGGCTAAGGCACGCGTTGAGCAATTGCGCGCGGGAAACGGTTTGCCGCTTCATTCATCTGTTACAGCCGATCTGGCGCTGACTTCAGCAAGCGGTCTTGATCCGCATATCAGCCCTGAGTCTGCGGCCATTCAGGTGCACAGAATTGCCGGAGAAAGAAATATTCCGGAAACGAAATTGGAAAAGATCATTCTACAAAATACAGAAAAACCCCTGCTGGGAATATGGGGGAAAGAACGTGTCAATGTTTTGCTGTTGAACCTTGCTCTAGATAGACTTGAACAAAAGCGCTAATTTTAAAGGTATAAATATGCAAAATAAATCTTTACGTCCGGATCCGGATGCTCTTCTCAAGGAAGCGGAACGGGAAGACGTCAAAAAAGGCAAGCTGAAAATATTTCTCGGCTATGCGCCGGGCGTGGGGAAAACCTATGCCATGCTCAATGATGCCCATGTGCTGAAGAAGAGAAATCTGGATGTGGTGGTCGGTTTTGTGGAAACGCACAAGCGCTCGGAAACGGAAGCTCTTCTCAGCGGACTGGAAATATTGCCCACGAGAAAAATTGACTACAAGGGAATTGTTCTGGAAGAGATGGATATCGACGCCGTCCTTTCCCGAAAGCCGGCTGTCGTACTTGTTGACGAATTTGCCCACACCAATGCCGAAGGCAGTCGCCATCCCAAACGCTATCAGGATATTGAAGAGCTGCTGGAGAATGGAATTGACGTTCATACAACAGTCAACATTCAGCACTTCGAAAGCATGAACGACTCGGTGACCAAAATTACCGGCATGCGCATGCAGGAAACCATACCGGATACGTTATTCGACCGCGCCGATGAAGTTCAGGTCATCGATATTCCCTGGGAGGAACTCAATCAAAGATTAAAGGAAGGAAAAGTTTACATTCCTCAACAGGCCGTCCACGCCATTGACAATTTTTTTCAACGGGGGAATCTCTTTGCCCTGCGTGAACTGATGCTGACACTGGTCGCCCGCAAAATGGACAGCGACCTTCTTAATTACATGAAGGCCAAAGCGATACCGGGACCGTGGCCGACCGCGGAAAAACTGATTGTCTGTATTGGGCCAAGCCCCTATGCCAAGCAATTAATCCGCAAAGCCTACACCATTGCCAAAGATACTCATGCCGAATGGTACGCGGTCTATGTTCTGTCATCCGGACTTACCGAGCCTTCCGGAAGAGACAAAGTTTATTTGACCGATGCCCTGAATCTGGCAGAGGAACTGGGGGCAAAAATCATTACGCTCACCGGCAACGACATTGCGGATGAAATCCTGCGTTTTGCCCGCGAGAAAAACGTCACCCGCATCGTTATCGGTAAACCGCTTCGCTCTATGCCGGTTGAGTATTTCAAGGGTTCGCCCGTTTCCCGTCTTCTTTATGCCCGCAGTGAATATGAAATTCATCTGATCAACCCGACGACGGAAACAAAGGGCAAGGAGGAAACCGCTCCTCCCGGACGGTTATCTTTTAAACTATCAAATTATTTCATATCAACGACGATGGTTCTAGTGGTTACAATGGTCAATGTTCTTCTTCAGCGTTTTATCGAGCCGTCTTCTTTCGTTTATTTGTACTTAATCGCCACAATCAGCAGCGCTTTATTATACGGCATCGGGCCATCCATCTTTGCTTCGTTTTTAAGTCTTGTGATCTTTGATTTTTTCTTCATGTCGCCCCAATATACGCTTTCCATGCATGATCCCAGAGAAATAGTCAACGTGACGGTTTTTCTTTTTACCGCGATTATTGTCGGACAATTGGTCAAGGTGGTCAAAAGACAAAATCTCGCGCTTCAATTTCGTCTGGAACGGGTCACGCTCATTGAGGAAATGAGCAAAGAATATTTGCAGCTTCCCCCTCTGGAGCAATTAGTCGGAGGACTGGCAAGTTTTTCCGGAGAGACGATAAACACCGTGGCGCTTCTACGCACAACCATCCTAGGTGACATCAGTACTCTGACGATTAAATATGTGCAAAAAGTTATTGATGTGCCCTGTTTTGTTTCTTTCAAGGAAAAAGGAGGAGATTTGCAAGTATGGGCGAAAAGTAATCCGACAGAGGAAATCAGCGCCAATGACATGGCCGTAGCCAAATGGACTTCCATTCACGGGAAAATATCCGGCGCCGGTACGGAAACCCTGCCGAGCATCGCCTATTTCTTCTTCCCGATAAAATCGCAGGAGGAAACCATCGGGATGATAGGCATAAAATACGATTACAAAAACCTTTTACCGGAACAACGCCGGATTTTAGGAACAATATCCAATCTCACATCTCTTACGGCAGCCCGCTGGGTCAAAATATGATTTAAAAATGAATAATATCAGTATTACAGTTTTAATGATTGCATATAAAGGTCGCATTTAAGTCAAGGTTAATGATTTGAGGACTACATGGAGTTATCGATTGCCTTGACAATCACTGCATATCTGAAGTTTTTACCTCATTACGCTCTAATGATTTTCAGGACACAGTATCTAAGCGCTCGAAAAATCAAGGCTCATTAATATTTTCTTTTCGCATCATTGATTTTAGTATAAGAAATACGTTATAAAAATAATCACTACATTTGCCAGGAGTTTCCGATGAAAGTGAATGATGTTCCGCAGGATGATGTATTCGATTATTCTCAAGGAATAAAAAAAGGAAATTACGCCCTTGATGATAAGGGGAAATATGTCATGGTGCCCAGCAAGGGCTGGGTGGTGGATGAAATGATCAACAGAATGGCATATGATGAATATAAGGTCAAAGAGGAAGAAACCAGACAAGCGGTGCTTGCCGGCAAGAAAAGCCCGCTTGCTTATTATATGGAACTGCGGCAGATGACGCCGGCAATTTTGGGGAAAACAGCGCGCATTGCGGCATTCCGGGTCAAAAGGCACTTGCGTCCGGAAATATTTATCAAACTCAAAGAAGCTGTTTTGGACAGATACGCGAAAGCCCTCGCGATTACGAGAGAAGAATTGAAAAATGTACCCAAAAATCCAAGATAAAGGTAATGGCTATTAATGACTACAGAATTCATAACAGAAGAAACTTTAGCCAATGGCAGAAAATATATCCATCGAACAGCCGCTCATTGCGAGACAGGAGTTACCTCCGCGCTGTTGCGCGATAAGGGTTTGGATATTTCCGAACCGATGATTTTCGGCATTGGCAGCGGCATTTTTTTCGGCCATCTGCCATTTATCAAACAGACAGGACTGCCCATAAGCACTTTCAGATCAATTCCAGGATTGGTTTTCAAAAAAGCCGCTAAAAGACTTGGCGTAAAGGTTTACAGAAAACGGTTTCGCAGCCCGCAAAAATGCATGGACGAGCTGCGCCGCGTTATCCGGACCGGTCAGATTGTCGGGGTGACAACCAACGTGTACTGGCTTTCCTTTTTTCCCAGACGTTATCGCTTTAACTTCAACGGACACAACTTTATTATTCTGTATGAAAATGAAAACGGGTTCCGGATAAGCGATCCGGCCTTGCTGGAATACACGACGGACTGCCCGGCTTTTGATTTGGAAAGGGCGCGTTTCGCGCGCGGGCCGCTGGAACCACGCGGGTTGATGTATTATCCGATCTCCGTCAATCCCAATCCTGACATCAGAAAAGCCTGCATTGCCGGCATGACGGATTCCTGCAAGCAGATGCTCGGGATTCCCCTACCTATATTCGGCGTCAAGGGAATACGCCATGTTGCCCGGAAAGTTATTCAATGGCCGGAAAAGCTGGGCTATGTCGAAGCCTGCCGGCAACTTGCTCACATCCTGCGCTTGCAGGAAGAAATGGGCACGGGGGGCGCGGGATTCCGCTATATCTTTGCAGCATTTCTGCAGGAAGCCGGCGAATTATTCGGCTCCAAAGAACTCAACGAATTATCCAACGAGATGACGGCCATTGGTGATGTCTGGCGTGAATTTGCCTTGGTATCATCACGCATCATCAAACAACGCAAATCAAAACGCGATGAAACCTTCGAAAAAGCGGGCGGATTGATGCTGATCTGCGCCGGGCGGGAAGAAGAACTCTTCAAAAATATGCGGGATGTAATCGGTAAACTGAAAACATGAAGGCTCTGGAAATTTCCACAATATCTTTTTCTTATAATTCAACGGCTGACAAATCAGCAGAAGGAATCGGGTATGCTTTGCATAACTTCTCCATGTCGGCAGAGGAAGGGAAAATTCACGCGCTTTTAGGACCTAACGGCGCGGGGAAAACCACCCTGATGAAAATCATCACCGGTGTGTTAAGAGGCTATGCGGGAGAAGTTGTTATTTTGGGGAATAAAATGCCTGACAACTCGGCTCTGATGTCCATCGGTTGTGCGCCTCAGGCCATTTCGCTATACATGCCGCTGACCGCCCGCGAAAATCTGCATTTTTTTGGCGTGATGGCGAATCTCTCCGAGGAAGAAATAGCTCAAAGATCGGTTGAGGTGCTTGCCCAGACAGGGCTAACCGACCATGCCGACAAACTGATTTCCACGTATTCCGGCGGAATGCAAAGACGCCTGAATCTGGCCGTGGCGCTCCTGCATTCGCCGAAACTTCTGCTGCTTGATGAACCAACGGTGGGTGTCGATCCGCAAAGTCGCAATCACATTTACGAAACACTGAGCCAGCTGAAGACATCGGGCATGACGATCCTGTTATCCACGCACATCATGGAAGAAGCCGCCCGCCTGTGCTCCAGCGTGACTTTGCTGGACAAAGGAGAAATAATATTCGACGGGTCGATGTCCGCGATAGACAACCTGGAGAAATTTTTTCTGGAAAAGACGGGCCGGGGGCTACGCGATGATTAGAAGACAACTGAAGGAAATCGTCAGAAAAGAAACATTGATCATGCTTCGCGACAAGCAGACAATCCTGCTTCTTTTTCTCATGCCGCTGGCCCTGATTTTTTTCATGACGCTGGCGTTTAAAGGAGTTTACGCGGACAAAATATATGAAAAGCAAATTCCGCTGGTTATTGAAAACGAATGCAAATCGCCCAAGGCGAACCTGCTGGAGCAAAAAATACAGTCGAACAAGATGATTAAACGGGTTGATCTGCCGCCCGATATGGACAAAGACCGTATTTTTGAAAACGGCAAAGCGCAGGTGCTTGTTGTCATTCCCAAAGGTTTTGAAGAAGGAACAAGCCCCGTGGAACTTTATTTTGATCCCGTATTCGACACCGGTTACAAGGTTGCCGTCCGTTCGCTGATGACGAGCTTAACCGTGGAAGTTGTCATGGGCATCGATAACATTGAGGCCGTGGTTGCCGGTTTAATTACCGAGAAAACAAAAAGGAGCATGATGGTTCCCAGCCCGCTTCAGCTAACCGTGCCGGCTTATGCGATATTCGCGATGTTTTTTATTGCGATTCCCATGTCGATTGGTTTTTTAAAGGAAAAAACTGAAGGCACCCTGCAGCGTCTTTTTACTTACTCGGTAAGCCCCAGCGTCATAGCCCTGGGGAAAATTATTCCTTACTATGTCATCAATATCATCCAGTTTGTATTAATGTTGTTCGTCGGTGTTTTTATCGCCCCTTATCTTATCGATACCCCTTTTCACACGGGAACCCATCCCTGGCATTTAATTCCGATTACACTGGCTGTGGCGGCCGCGACAACCGGCTTCGGTGTACTGATCGCGACGATGGCGAAGACGCTGGAGCAGACGTCAACGCTGGCGGCAACCGGAGCCATTCTGATGGGCGTGCTGGGCGGGATCATGGTGCCGCACTTTGTGATGTCACCTCTGATGCAAAAACTGGCGATGATATCGCCGATATACTGGGCGCATCAGTCTTATCTGGATGTTTTTCTGCGCGACGCAAATTTAAATACCATATTGCCGAAACTGGCCGTCTTGCTTTTTTTCGCACTGGCCTGTTTCCTGATAGCGGGAAGGAGAGTTAAATGGATGTAAATGAGAGGTTGAAGGAGCTGAATGTCTCATCAAGGGAGGAACTGATTTTCAAGATCAAAGAAATGATAATCCGGGCTTGTGAAATTACGGATGTAAAACCGGAAGATGTGCCCACAGATGTTCCTTTTATCGGAGGTCCCGGTCCCTTGATCCTGGACAGCCTCGACGCCATGGAAATCGCCATGGAAATAAGATATGAGTTCGGCGTGGAATTAAAGAACGCTTCCACAGCGGCCAAAGCCATGCGATCATTCGACTCGCTGGCCGATTTCATCATTGAAGCGCCAAAGGTTAAACGATGACCCAAACAGAGATTTATGTGCGCGGCTGGGGCGCGGTGACAACGCTGGGATGGAGCGCTGCCGAGTCGGCACATCATTTGATCGCGGGAAGGGCTCCGCGGGCGAAGGCAGGTGGCTCTTCACACTTAACCAACCGCGCATTGAATGTTTTCGAAGTTCCTTGTCAGGGTAATCCTCTGGATAAATCCATGATGATGCTGGAAAGCGCGCTTGCCGAAGCTTTCCAACGCGCGGACCTGTCCGCGGAAGAAATCGCCGAATCCAGCGTGCTGGTCGGTACGACAGGCGGTCTATTCATCCGCAATGAGTTTGAATTTACCGAAGCCGTCCGTAAGAATCCCGATACGCCATCGCCGGCAATATCCTGCCGCAACCGCGGCCCTGGAGAAGTAGCCGATCTCATCGTCAACCAATACGGCATTCACGGCCTGGCGCTGACCTTCAGCATGGCCTGCGTTTCCAGCTCGCACGCCCTGGTGGTCGCCGCTGATTTGATCGAAAGAAAAAAAATCCGCCGCGCAATCGTTGTGGGATTTGAACCACTGCTGAACATGACGCTTCACGGTTTTGCCAGCCTGCTTCTTTTTGATTACGACCAATGCCGTCCGTTTTGTATGAGTCGCGCTGGAATGCAAATCGGCGAGGCCGCCGCTGTCGTGATTCTGGATGCCGAAAAATCATCTTCCGCGAAATATAAATTTACCGGCGGCTATCAGTACAACGACATCAAAAGTATGACTTCGGCGGGAATTGATGGAGTAACTGTCAGCGAGGTTGTGCAACAGACCTTGACATCAGCGCGGGTGTCGGCAGAAGATGTTGTAGCAATTAAGGCTCACGGCACAGGCACAAGAGATAACGATCTTTCCGAAGGACGAGGGCTGGTCAAGCTTTTTGGAGAGAAACTTCCTCCGGTGGTTTCCCTCAAAGGAGCAATCGGCCACACGCTGGGCGCGGCAGGCGCGGTGGAAACGGCCGTCTGGCTTTCCTGCTGCGAAGAAGGCTTTATTCCAAAGAGTTTCGGTTTTACTGAAATTGATCCCGAAATAGGGTTTGCGCCTTTGCAGAACAATATAGAGGCGCGCGACGGAGCTTATCTGTTTACTTATTTCGGCTTCGGCGGAACATGCACCAGTTACATGATTATCAGGGAATGAGAATTCCTCTGTCATTCCCGCGAAAGCTGAAATCCAGAGAATAAAATGAACAAATTATGAGCACAAAAAATAATAATCAAACAATAATCCAGAAATCCATACCGGTGATCGCGGCGAGTTATATCGGCCCGTCGCTGATGCCCAACCGCAACGCCCTTTGGGAAGAACACGAACTGCCGCTGAACGCCGATGGCCTGGTCCAGGAAATCACGGGACAGCCGATGCGCCGCGCCGGCAGGTTCATCAAGATGGTTGCCTGCGGCGGACTCGCGTGCTTGCAGCAAGTATCGCCCGATTATTTGAAAGGGAAGAAGACGGGAATATTTCTGGCAACGGGCCTGGGCAATGTTGATGAAATACTGCCTTTCATTACCGAGGTATTCAAGCACGGTGGAGGATTTCCCAGCCCCAATCAGTTTGCCAATTCCGTCAGCAATGCCGCCGCGTTTGTTCTGGCGCGTATTTGCGACGTTACGGGAACCGTGCTCACCATCTCCCAGGAAGAACTATCCTTCGAGTCAGCCCTCTGGCTGGCGCAAACCTATCTGGAAAGCGGCCAGATAGAACTGGCTCTGGTCGGCGGTTGCGATATCTTTACGCCCACGGTTGAAGAATACCGCGAAAGGATGAATCTGTGTTGCAAAAATTCCCGCGAGCTTCCGATGGGTGAAGGCAGCTCGTGGCTTCTGCTGGGCAGGGATGAAAAAAGAAATATCGGTGATATTCTGGCTGTGACGTTCGCTGATCAATCAATGGTGCCGGAAGAATTCTCGAACAATGAAAATGTCTTATTTGATGAGATTTTTCATAACAGCGAAGCGCGGGGAAAAAACCGCGTTTTTCTTCCCGGATTTCGCGTGCAAAAAAAGGATATTAATTTCTGGCAACAAAAAGGCTGGAAGACCGATGATTACCTTCCGTGTTGTGGAATTCATTCCACGGCTTCCGCGTTTGGCATAGCTTACGCCCTGCGGGAAAAACCGTCTTCCATTTTGCTTCATCACAATTTGCACGCTTCAGGCAGGCAGGCTGTCGTTCTCATGTCAACAAAATAATTATGACGCATATTCAGCAAAAAAAGCGAATCGTTCTTGTCCATCCGCGGGGATTCAACTGGTTTCCCGGCAAGCGCGACATCACCGACATTGCCAACCGGATGGTGCCGCAGGGATTGCTTTCCATCGCTGCCTATCTCATCAAACAAGGACACGATGTTTTTGTTTATGATTGCCTGGGACCGGATGCTCCCCTGGATCTGCTGAAGCAGGCCGGAGAAATTCTTGCTTATCAACCGCAGATTGTCGGATTTTCAGCCACAACGTCATCCTTTCCTGATGCCGCTGATCTCGCGCGAATCATCAAAGAACACATCCCTGATTTGATAACCGTATGCGGAGGCGTTCACGTGTCCGCGTTGGAAGAAAAACTGTTGCACGATTATCCGGCTTTTGATTTTCTCGTCGCCGGAGAAGGCGAAGAAACCATAGCCGAGCTTGCCGCCGGTCTTGATCCCGCTGAAATCAAAGGCCTGATCTGGAAAAGGGAAGGAGAAATGATCGCCAATGAACCGCGTCCCAAGATATCAGATTTGGATGCTCTGCCGTTTCCGGCTTATGAAAAGCTCAAAGGATTTCCGCGTGATTACCATCTTCCCTTATTCAGTTATATTAATACGCCGGGCGCGACAATGATTACATCGCGCGGCTGCATGTATCAGTGCTCCTACTGCGACCGTTCCGTTTTTAAAAAAGGCTTCCGTTACAATTCCGCCGACTACATTTATGAACACATGAAACATCTGCGGGAAAAATTCGGCGTAAGGCACATCAATATTTATGATGATTTATTCACCGCCAACCGTCAGCGCATTGTCGATCTTTGCCAGAAACTCAAGCGTTATCCACTGGACATTCATTTCAATTGCGCAGTGCGGGTGGGCTACACGGATGATGATTTATTAAAGATGCTCAAAAATGTCGGCTGTCTGATGGTTTCTCTGGGGATTGAATCGGCCGATCCGGCAATGCTCTCCCGTCACAAGTCCGGTGTATCTCTCGATGAAGTGCGTGATACGGTGCAGCGGATTCAGAAGGCCGGCCTGCGTGCTAAAGGACTTTTTATGATGGGACTTCCCGGCGAGACGGAAGCATCCATCAAGCGCACATCCGATTTTATAATTTCGCTGGGATTGGACGATATGAACATGGCGAAATTCACGCCTTTTCCTGGAGCGCCTCTCTGGGCAACAATCAAGGAAGATGGAAATTTTAATGAAGACTGGCGACTGATGAACTGTCTTAATTTTGTTTTTGTGCCCAGGGGCATTGAGTCCAAAGAAAGACTCGATCAACTTTATAACGTGCATGTAAAACGTTTTTATTCCGATAAAGCATGGCGTCAAAAATTCCGCAAGCGCATCTGGCAGCACCGCAAAAGTCTCGCGTATTTGCTGCGTCATCTTCCTTCGTTCTGGTCGGCCAAAAACCAGTTCGAACCAAAAGCATCATCGCGAAGCACTGAAATGTAGGGAGTATTCGGGGAATGCGCCGCCCGCCGGATCGTTCAGGGAACGATCCCAGCATCTTCTTCCAATTGACAGGCCTAAGAAACCATGTTAAATCGCTGCAACTTCCAACGGTAGCCCCTGTAGCTCAGATGGATAGAGCGACAGATTCCTAATCTGTGGGCCGCGTGTTCGACTCACGCCAGGGGCACCAGTTAAATCAATGATTTATAAATAATTCTTCAATATGTAAGTGTTTCTGTGCTGCTAACAGGAGATTAATCTTTCGTGATTAATATTTTGTCAATCTTTCATTTGTCAAACTTTCGTTGACATAGAAGATCGTTACTTTTATAATAGTACCACTGAAAGGAAGTCTTCTCCAGAAGAGAATTTTTTTAATTGCCTGAACGAGGAGAATATCTAATGGGCAATAGCAAAAATATTTCTCTTATATTCCTTGCCGTTCTGCCGGCATTGTTCATTTTCATCGTTCAACCGGTGACATCAATTTCTGCACATGACACAGCCGATAAGCAAGAAGTCAAAATAAGTAAATTATAAGAAAGACTTATCGAATCTAAGAGGGGACGTGATTATGAAGAAATATAAATTGGTTGTCATCTTATTCCTCTGTATTTTTTTTAACGCCACAATACTCTTTGCTGTTCCCAATACCTGGACACAGAAGACCGATTTCGGAGGGGCTGCACGATATGATGCGGCTGGCTTTTCCATCGGAAGCAAGGGATACGTAGGAACCGGATACGACGGTTCAACCTATTACAAAGACTTCTGGAGATACGATCCTGTCACGGACAACTGGACACAAGTGGCCGATTTCGGGGGGACAACGGGAACAGCACGTCGTGCAGCCGTCGGCTTCTCCATCAATGGCAACGGGTATGTGGGGACTGGATATGATGGCTCAACTTATTTCAAAGACTTTTGGGCGTATGATCCTGACGCAAATCAATGGACACAGAAGGTCGATTTCGGGGGGACGGCGCGATACGGCGCCGCCAGCTTTGCCATCGGAACCAAGGGGTATCTGGGAACGGGATACGACGGTTCAGCTTATTACAGAGATTTATGGGAATATGACACCATCAACAATGCATGGACACCGAAGCGCGAGCTTACATTTTCTATTTTAAATTTGCGCAGATTTGCCGCTGTCGGGTTTGCCATCGGGAGCAAAGGCTACATTGGAACAGGAAGAAGTCAATTTACAACCTGGCAGGATTTATGGGAGTACGATCCTGCCACAGATCAATGGGCAAACAGAGCTTCCCTCCCTGACGCGCGATATGATGCTGTAGGTTTTACGATCGGTAACAAGGGCTACATCGGGATGGGATATATCATGGCCGCCACTACGGTGTATTACAAAGATTTCTGGGAGTACGATCCTGCCACAAATGCGTGGTCAAAGAAGGCTGATTTCGGAGACACAACGGCACCGGATGAGACAGGGAGAAGCGCCGGCTTTGGTTTTGCCATCGGGGGCAAGGGCTATGTTGGGGCAGGACACGATGGCTCAATATATTACAGAGATTTATGGGAGTATGATTCCGGTATTAACACGGTCCTTGATCCGTTCATATTTACAGATCAGACAAATGTTGCGCGAAACACACTAACGACATCCAACACAATAACCGTATCAGGTCTGGGAGCGCCGGCAACCATCTCCATTACCGGCGGCACATATTCCATTGATGGCGGTCTGACCTATACCAGCGCAAATGGCACAGTGAACAACGGCGATACGGTATCGGTGCGTCAGAC
>JBATES010000064.1:0-3090 GCA_049664145.1 Smithella sp. | reverse complement strand
GTATGGAATGATCTCAAGAACAACGCCATCGGCAAACAAGCCCTTACCGTACCCGATCATATGCATAAAGCAGTTATCAGTCATTTGCGATTCATCCAAAAAACACCGGATCGGGTTCGCTCATATTGCAACAATGCCTCTACAAGGTATGCAGCTTGATGAGAATTCTATTATGAGACGATTAATAATTTCTAATATTCTTTTGTCAAAGAGCTTGTAACTATGTGTGCAAAAACAATTACGACACAGTCTCCAAGCCGGATAATGACATTTTTTGTCATGCCGTTGCAGAGATGTGCCTGCCCCGTAATTAATACGGGGGCATCTGGAGATAAAAAAAGAGGGATGGTAAAATCCCTCTTTTTTTCAATCTGAAAAATTTCTTAATCTTTGTACATGCTTTCGATATCGTCCTTGAATTTCTCAAAAACTATTCTGCGTTTCAATTTCAGCGTAGGAGTCAATTCGCCTGTCTCGACGCTGAATGGCTTGTCCAGCACCTTGTAGTACTTGATCTGTTCATAACGGGGCAGTTTTTCGTTAACCTCGTCGATCTGTTTTTTAATCAATTCCTTGATCTTGTCGTTTTCGATCATTTCCTGATCCGAACCTTGCGGAATACCGTTATGTTTGGCAAAACGGTGCAGTTCCTGGAAATCCGGAACGATCAGCGCGGATAAATATTTTCTGGCGTCTCCAATGAGGCAGCACTGATCCAGAAAAGGCTTGGCCGTGACGGCCAGTTCGATGGGATGAGGGGCCACATTTTTGCCGCCGGAAGTGACGAAAAGTTCCTTCTTGCGGTCGGTGATGGTCAGGAATCCGTCCTTGTCGAATTCGCCGATGTCTCCGGTCTTGAACCATCCGTCATCGGTGAAAGCTTCCTTTGTCGCATCCGGCAGATTCCAGTATCCTCTGAATACCTGGGGGCCCTTGACCAGAATCTCGCCGTCTTCCGCTATTTTTTCTTCCGTCCACAGGGCCGGCCTTCCGACGGTTCCCGGTTTGATCTGCAGCTTATGAGCGATCGTGTTGTATGCCAGGGAAAGCTGCAGAGCCCGTATGGGGTTGGTATAGGGTGACAAGCCCTGTGCCTGTTTGGTGACCATCAGGTCAACCGTCAGGTCGATCATCTTGTTCTGGAACCAGTTGGCCTTGCTGACATCGAAACTGCCGGAAAATTCAGGTTCGTTGAAATTGATGACCGGCGATGTTTCCGTCAATCCGTAACCTTCGGCCAACTGAATACCCAACGACCGGATGAACACATTAACCTCTTTGGAAAGTTTTCCGCCGCCCGATATGCCTAGCACGACATAATCCAGGCCGGCCGTCTTTTTGATGGTGTTGAAAACAAGGATATTGGCTACAGCGAACTGCAGCAAATCGAGAAAACCCATTCGGGTCGCAGTGGCCATCGCGTTGCAATATTTCTCGCCGAGTTTATTAGCCCAGTTGAAAATGGACTGAGTGGTTTTGTTCTGACGGGAAACGATGGATCTCGTCGTGTCGTATATTTTTTCCCATAATCTGGGAATGCTGATGATAACATTCGGCCTGATTTCCAGCATATTCTTCGGTATTTTTTCGAAACTTTCGGCAAAGACAAGAATGCCGCCCTGCTGAAGAGCTCCCACGTGATAGTCACTTGTCCGGCCGAAAACGTGGCACATCGGCAGATGGACAAGAAACGTCAAATGAAGTCCCAACTCCCGCTGACGTTTCAAAAGCGTGGAATTGGAGGCCTGATGCAGATTCGCAATCCAGTTCTTTTGCGTAAGAATGGCGCCTTTTTGCTTGCCCGTCGTTCCCGAAGTGTAAATGATCGAAGCGTCGTCTTCGGGTTTTACGCTGTTGATATTCTTTTCGATTTCTTCGTCGCTGACTTTTCCCTTACCGAGAGCAATGACTTCATCGAAGGTATAAACACCCTCCGGTTTTGCTCCTTCCCAGGTGCACATTACGATGATTTTTTCAATGGGAACGCCCTGTGCTTTTGCCTTAAGGGCCATTTCCCCGCGCACCTGATTGGAAGCGATGACAATCTTGGAATCGCTGTCCGAGGTCATATACCCTAATTCGTCAATGGTTAAAGTAGGATACAAAGGAACGCCTACGGCGCAACACGCCTGAATGGCCTGATCGGCAATGATCCATCTCGGTCTGCTTTCCGAAAAAATGACGATTCGGTCGCCTTTCTTTAAACCTAAAACTATCAGGCCTTTCGCCAGCCCGATCGCTTCATCGCGTGTTTCTTTCCATGTTCGCGAATGCCACTGATTGCTTGGATTTCCCTCCTTATCGAACTTAGCCCGGAGAAGCTCAACCTGGTCTCCATAACGCAATGCCTGATTGTGAAATATACCGCATAAAGTGTCTGTCCTATAAGCCATAACTATATTCTCCCCCCTTGAATATTTTTTTGGTAACTATCGCGAGCAAATAGTTTTTTCTTTATTGGGTTTTTGATTCGTGGTGCGTTTTCATACACCTTTTCTCATGCAAAAATCAAGTTCAAAGTTTCTAATAATCGTCAGGCCCCGGTTCAACATTTTTCTTTTTGTAAAGAAAACGTTCCAGAAATCGATTATAAACCGTCCAGCCCGAATCGTGATCTGAGAGAAAATAAGAGAAAAGAAAAATAGAAAAATAGGGTCAGGTCTTGAAAAATAGTGAAAAATATGAAAAATAGGGTCAGGTCTTGAAAAGAAAAATAGGGTCAGGTCTTGAAATATAAGTTTATTTATGATAGGGGGAACTCAAAATAATATTTAAGGTGCATTTATGGCAAGACCATTGCGGATAGAATATCCCGGTGCAGTTTATCATGTGACCTCGCGAGGGAATGCGCGAAGCGACATATTTCATTCAGATCAAGACGGAGAGGAGTTTCTTATTATCCTTGATACCGTTGTAAGAAGATTTAACTGGTTATGCCACGCTTATTGCCTCATGGACAATCATTATCATCTGATACTCGAGACACCTGATGGCAATTTATCGTTAGGCATGCGGCAATTGAATGGAATTTACACCCAAAAATATAATTATTTGCACGGAAAGACCGGTCATATTTTCCAAGGGCGATAC
>JBATES010000063.1:0-5076 GCA_049664145.1 Smithella sp. | reverse complement strand
GTATGGAATGATCTCAAGAACAACGCCATCGGCAAACAAGCCCTTACCGTACCCGATCATATGCATAAAGCAGTTATCAGTCATTTGCGATTCATCCAAAAAACACCGGATCGGGTTCGCTCATATTTCAACAATGCCTCTACAAGGTATGCAGCTTGATGAGAATTCTATTATGAGACGATTAATATATCAGCTGTTCTGCAAGTAATGTTTTCCCGTCAGGATAGGATGACGGTAGAGCATGCGGGGACCGGAGTATCGCATCACGGCTTTGATTTTTTCCCGCAGGGCTGGTTTATAACAGTGCACGGTGCATTTTGAACATTTGGGCTTGTCCTTCTTGAACGGGCACTTCTCAAGGCGCTTTTTTACATAATCAAGAAGCGCGCAGCATTCATCACATAGATTGTCTTTACCGCCGTGATGACCACGGCAGTAAAGATCAATCATCAGTTCAACGGTCTTGGTTTCCTGCTCCATTATTTTTACGAACTCTTGAATATCTTACCCCTTAAATTCAAAACAATTTCTTTCATGGGGACTTTTTTGTTGGCCGCCTCCATTCCTTTTTTGACAATCACGGGCATTCCTGAACAGCAGGGGACTTCCATGACCGCTACCGTCACGCTCTTAATGCCGGCGGTTTTGAAAATGTCGGCGAATTTTTGCACATATTCCTGGACATCGTCGAATTTCGGACAACCCATCATCACCACTTTCCCCTTCATTAAATCACGATGAAGGGAGGGAAAGGCGACGGCCGTGCAGTCCGCAAGAACCAGCAGGTCGGCGCCTTTCAGGAAGGGGGCACTGGCCGGAATCAGTTTAATCTGAATCGGCCAGTGAGTGAGGGCTGATTCTTCTTGAGCGCTCTCA
This sequence comes from Smithella sp., assembly GCA_049664145.1. Classification (GTDB taxonomy): domain Bacteria; phylum Desulfobacterota; class Syntrophia; order Syntrophales; family Smithellaceae; genus Smithella. The sequence goes on along the minus strand of JBATES010000063.1, from coordinate 4,200 downwards.
AAATGTTTCGGCTTGTTGGCTGCTTCGCAGTCGGACGGCTTGTCAAAAATCTGGATGTGCGCTGATGGACATCCGCAGGGCATGGTCGTGTCTTCAGTTTTTGCCAGATGCTTTTTGACTTCCTCTTCATCGAAAGGAGACGCTTCGCGTTCCACGATGCGCAATGCGTCCGTGGGACACTCGCCGATGCAAGCGCCCAGACCGTCGCAGAATGTTTCCGAAACGACTTTGGCTTTGCCGTCGATGATTTGCAGCGCGCCTTCCGCGCAGCCAGTCACGCACTGTCCGCACCCGTTGCATAGTTCTTCATCAATCTCGATAATCTTGCGTAATATTTTTTCCATAAATCACCTTTTTAAAACAGGACCTTTTTTTAATTTTATGCAGAAATGAATTTTCTGATGTCTTTTTCAGCTCCATCAGGCATCTATCTCCACATCCGATACCGGTTTTGACACACAGGGGTAAATGAGTCCTTCCGCTTTTTCTTCGGCGGACAAGTCATTTTCACTCATTTCCACCTTACCCTTGTTCAGTTTGGTCTTGCATGTTCCGCAGACGCCCGACCGGCAGGCGTAATCAATTTCCACGCCATTAGCTTCCGCCAGATCAAGCAGCGAAGCTTTTCCGTCGGTTGATACGGATTTACCCGACCGAATAAAGTTTACCTGAAATCCGGTCGCTTTCGGGACATCAACCGGAGCGCTTTCCACAGCTTGAATCGCTGGAGCGGACGGCTTCGGCACATCGCGAGCCTCGACTTTCTCTCCCTTGGCCACCCGCGCTCCGCCGAAACTTTCGGTGTGCAGATTCGCCAGCGGGAACCCCAGAGACCGCAGAGCCTCCTTAACCGCTTCCATGAACGGCGGTGGGCCGCACATGAAGATATGCCGCTCGAGAAGATCCGGCGTGAACAGTTTCAGCATTTTCTCGTCACAGCGACCGGTCAGACCGGTCCATGAATCGGCGCCGGTCACGCGGCTTGTACAGGTCACGCCCACGCGGATACCGCTATGACGCGACGACATCCAGTTAAGTTCATTACGGAAGATGATATCGCGCGGGGATTTGGCGGATACCAGCAGATGAGCGTCCACATCGGCGGCTGTGTCCACGATCCAGCGGAGCATGGACATGACCGGCGTGATTCCGCTGCCCGCGCCGATAAACAGGATCTTGCCTGACGGATAGTTGAAGCATGAAAACATTCCCGACGGACCGTGCACGGAAAGAAGGTCGCCGAGCTTCACACGCTCATGCATCCAGTTTGAGACCAGACCGTCCGGGGTCCGCTTGATGGTAATTTCCAGACAGTGCGGACGTGAAGGACTCGAGGAAATGGTGTAAGAGCGCCGGACTTCCCTGCCGTTGATTACCGGCTTGATGGTGACAAACTGACCGGGCTTGAATGAAAACAGAACCGGCGATAAGCCCACCAGACGAAACGTTTTGACGTCATCGGTTTCTTCGATGATATCGGCAACCTTCAGTTGAATGTCGCCATCCGTCCACAGGGGTATCTCGTGATGCCTTTCGACCAGATGTTCAAGCAGGGGACTTGCCGCCGGTGGCAGTTCAACCGCCGGCATAACCGGTTGCGGTGTTGTCGAAACAGTTGCGTCAGGTTGAGAAACGAGATGAAAACTCAGCTTGTAATTCCCGAACTCGACGATATTCCCTGAGGCAATCTGCGTCGGCTGCATGGCAACGATCTTCCGACCGTTCAAAATCGTTCCGTTGAGGCTGTTGAGATCCACCAAAAACCAGCGGCCGGCATCCTTCTGAAGCATGGCGTGAATGCGCGACAGGTTCGGATCTTCAAGCTGAATATCTGCCCCGGCCGCGCGACCGATCATCATATCGTGGCGCAGAATCGCTTTTTCGATGATTTCATTCTCCCGATAAACAACAACGGTGTCCTGATTTTCGGGCGGTAAAATTGGATTTTTATTCATAACCTGTCTCCCTGTTCATGAAGCTCCCGGATTTCTAATCCGGAAGCTTCATTTGACTTCAGTATTTGCAAAAATAACTTATTTACCGGCCATCATGGCGGCAACATCTTCGCTGACACTGCCGATGGGTTTGATATCGAATTTCTCCACCAGCACCTTGGCCACGGCGGGTGACAGAAATGCCGGCAACGTCGGGCCGAGGCGGATACCTTTCACGCCCAGGGAAAGCAGGGCCAGTAGAACGGCAACGGCCTTCTGTTCGTACCAGGCGATATCAAAGGAAATCGGCAGCTCGTTGATGTCTTTCAGGCCGAAGACTTCCTTGAGTTTGAGCGCGATCACTGCCAGAGAATAGGAATCATTGCACTGACCGGCATCGAGCACTCTGGGAATGCCTCCGATGTCGCCCAGCGGCAATTTATTGTAACGGTACTTGGCGCAGCCGGCCGTAAGAATGACAGTGTCTTTGGGCAGCGCTTCCGCCACTTCGGTAAAATAACCGCGGGCCTTTTGTCTTCCGTCGCAACCGGCCATGACGACAAAGCGTTTAATCGCACCGGACTTCACAGCGGCAACGACCTTGTCCGCCAACGCAAGAACCTGGTTATGGGCAAATCCGCCGACGATCTTGCCGGATTCAAGCTGCTGCGGCGGTTTGCAGGTCTTGGCCAGTTCGATGACTGCGGAGAAATCCTTTGATCCGCCTGCGGGACGACCGGCAATGTATCTGGCGCCGGGGTAATTGACGATGCCGGTTGTGAACAGCCGCGTTAAATAGGTATTTTCCTTTTTCACGGGGATCAGACAGTTGGTCGTCAGAATAATGGGACCGTTGAAGGTTTCAAAGTCCTCGTTCTGGTGCCACCATGACGAGCCGTAGTTGCCCACAAAATGACTGTATTTCTTAAACGCCGGATAGTAATTGGCGGGCAGCATCTCGCTGTGTGTATAAACATCCACACCGGTTCCTTCCGTCTGCTTGAGTAATTCTTCCATGTCTTTCAAATCGTGACCGGAGATGAGGATGCCGGGATTGTTGCGGACACCAAGGTTGACTTCTGTAATTTCCGGATTGCCGTAAGTTTTTGTATTCGCCTCATCCAGCAGGGCCATCGTATTGACGGACGTTTCTCCGGCTTTCATCACCATGGCGATCATTGCCTCCACTGAAAGATCCTTGGTGGTGGACGCCAGCGCTTCCATCAGGAATTTGTAGATATCGTCTTTTTCATAACCCAGGACGGCGGCATGTTCCGCGTAGGCGCAGATTCCCTTGACGCCAAAAATGAGCAGGGACCGCAAGGAGGTTACATCCTCATTCGAGGCAGCGTTGATGCGTACTTCTCCCGTCAGGGCCTTGGCCATGATCTCTTCCTTGTTCTTGGGTGTCCATGTCGCGCAATCGGGCACGTTTCCGGAGATGGCGGAGCCTGCCTTTGCCTTGACCTCATGCCTGATTTTGAGCCCGTCTTCAATCTTCTTGATAATGCTGGCGTCTTCCCAGGCGGCATTGGTAATCGTTGTGAACAGAGCTTCACACACGTAGCGGCCGACCTTCTTGTCCACATCACTTAACTTTTCGGCATAGACGGCAATTCCCTTGCAAACATAAATGAGCAGGTCCTGAAGGGCCGCCGTTTCCTCGGGCTTGCCGCAAACGCCTTTTATCGTACATCCCTGATTCTTAACCGTTTCCTGACATTGAAAACAAAACATATGAAACCTCCTGTAAAAGATTATTTGTTCTTTTTGTTGGTGAGTATAATTAAAAAACTGACGCCTATCCTTGACTTATGTTAAGAAAAAGATATATTTTTTGCCCGAAGGACGTAAACAATGAAAAAAGCGCGTGATATTCTGATCAGAAGCCAGCTTTTCGGTGGATTGCCCCAAGAGCATATCACAGAAATCGAAAAAATTGCAGTCGGTAAAAATTATAATAAAGGCGACGTTATTTTTTACGATGGAGACGAGGGGGTCGGTTTCTATCTGGTCGCCGTGGGCAGCGTCAGTGTTTACAAACTTTCTACCGACGGGAAAGAACAAATTCTGCACATTATAAAGGAAGGTGATACCCTTGGCGCGGTTCCCGTCTTTTCCGGCACATCCTTTCCCGCCAATGCCCGCGCCATCACCAAAAGTCATCTGTTATTTTTCGACCGGAAAAAATTTATCCAGCTCATTACCGGCAAACCGAATCTCATCATGAATCTTCTGGCGCTGCTTTCCATGAGACTGCGGGAAT
>JBATES010000062.1:0-26122 GCA_049664145.1 Smithella sp. | reverse complement strand
GTGGTGATAAGAATAAGGTTGGGGAATCTCTTGGCAGAAAACTGGAACCTTCTCATATCCGCTGGCTGATGCTGTTGTGCTGGGCGGTTTTGTGTGTCAGCAATCTTTTTCATCTCAATTATCAGGTGGGTACCGACGGTTGGGGACACATCGAGTATATTGATTATATCGTCACCAAAGGCCGGCTTCCTCTGGCGCCCGAAGGGTGGCACATGTTTCAGGCGCCGCTGAATTACATCATCAGCGCGCCGCTTTACGCCCTGCTGATCAAATGGTTCGATTTTCCCGTTGTCGTCAAGCTCCTGGGGATTATTCCCGTCATTTGCGGACTTCTACAAATTGAGATTGTTTATCGCGCCGCGCGTCTGGTGTTTCAGGAAAAAAAAGGTTTGCAGATTATGACGGTTATCGCCGGAGCGATGCTGCCGATTCACACCTATGCCTGCCAGTACGTGGGCAATGAACCTCTGGCGGCGTGCCTGATTTCTTATGTGATCCTGTTGTGCCTGTATCTGATTGTGCCGGATCAGAAAGAACGCGGCGACAAGTATTTTCTGCTACTGGGGCTGGTCTGGGGACTGGCGCTGCTTTCCAAGATGACAGCCCTGCTGCTCGCGCCGGTTTTAGCGCTCGTGATTATTTCTCACACGCGTTCCGTCCGGAAATCCCTGAAATTTTCGTTGCGGCCGCTGGTGATTGTCTTTGGCGTCGCCATGCTGACGGCCGGCTGGTACTATCTGAGAAATTATTTCATGCTGGGCAATCCCTTCGCCGGAGTATTCGAACTGATGCAAATCCTGCAATGGTGGCAGGATCCCAGTTATCGCACCCTGTCTCATTTTCTGTCTTTTGGACAGTCTCTGGTTTATCCGGTCTATGCCGGCGTGACCAGTTTCTGGGATATGTTTTATGCCACCTTATGGCTCGATGGCCTGAATTCGGGTATGCTGGATTTCATTCCCTGGAATGAAAAATGGATGATTGCCGGATCACTGTTGGCTTTAACACCCGCCATATTCATTTTCACCGGCATTGGTTCGGTGTTTACTAAGGGCAACGCGGTTTCCAGAAACGGGGTCCTGTTTTCCATCGGGATGATCATTTTTTTTCTGGCCGCCATGATGGATATGTATATGGTCTGCCCCCTGTACAGCAGAACCAAAGCCAGTTACACGCTGGGGCTGCTTCCCTGCTGGGCGATGCTGATCGCAGCGGGAGCGGAACCTTTTCTGCGCCACAGAATCATCCGTGCTGTCACCGTGTCCCTGTTTGCCTGCTGGGCGTTTGCCGCCTACGCGGCTTATTTTGTTATCGGTTTTTGATGAACCAGATTTGTATTCACCACATTTTTTCAAACGATGCCTTGTCGAACGGCCTGCCGACATCTTTAAAATTGCTTTGAGTCATATTTTCATGACATTAAAAAAGCGTGTAGATAAAGGGCGAAACCGCGCTGCTGCCTGCAAAAATCATCAAAAATCCCAGCAGCATCAACACGATGATGATGGGCGCCAGCCAGTATATTTTTCTTTCTCTCAAAAAAAGCCAGATGTCTTTTAAAAAATCCATTTCATCAAATCCTTAGTCCAGTCCGTTTAAAATTTCCCGGGCAATCATTTTGTTGAGCTTTGCTGAGGCATGCGTGTCGTTCTGATTCACGACCCTGTCCTCCACCGGCATTTTTTCGGCCAATTCCGCGACATTGATGACGCTGACCTGATGAGCTTTAAAAAATGCGGCGATGTCATTCACGTAAAGAGATTGACTCATCGGAATATCGGCCAGAAAAGGAAATACCACAACAACCAGTTGAACGGAATTTTTCCGCGCGTAATCCACGAACAGCATCAGGTCCTCTTTATGCTTTGCCAGCACCTTATCATTTTTATAAGCGCCCGTTAAATAATTTATATAGGACATGCCCAGATATTCCCTGGGAAAAAGGAAATACAGATAATTGAAAACATAAGAACCCGCGCCGATTAAAACCGTAATTTTATGCATGTCCTCAGGAGGCCGGAAACCATCGAAGATCAGGCCGTTTCTGCTGGCGACACCTTCAACATCATTGCCGCAATATTGCAGGATTATTTTTGCCGGTTTGAGTCTGGTCAGGTAAAGAAAATTCATCATCGTTTCATACTCGCCCCGGGAATCCAGATTGGGCCGTCCGATGTTGACGATGGTATATTTTTGCGGCTTTTTATTCAACTCTTCTCCAACGATATTGGAAAATCTTTCGCGGACAGATTTCAAGCCATGCCCGGCGGTGAAGGAATCACCGACAAATAAAATGACGGGATGTTTATTGTCCGGTTCCTGATCCCTAAAGCCGAGAGAATTGATCGGTTTCCAGTATTTCGCGTACCAGAGTTTGGATGCCAGCGTGTAATCGGCGGAATGTGAGCGGGGAATGAACATGAATATCGCTTCCAGCAGAATAAAGATTACAAAAAGTGAAAAGAAAACGGTAGCCGTATTGGTGATTATTTGACTGACCTGACGATCAATGTAGAGAGTCTTGAATAACTGAAAGCCGGCCGCAAGAATCAACAAAAGCAGCAATAACCGGAAATACACGGCCACTCCCGCGGGATAAAATATCGGCAGGATAAAAACCATCGCAAGCAGTAGGATGATCATCAGGCTGTTGAATAATATTTTTTTCATCATCAGTCGGCGTTAACCTTCGCTTTCCATTTTTCTCTGTTTTGCCAGTCGTTTTGTTCCGTTTTGCAGTAAACGAAATCTTCCATGACCAGGTAATCCATTTCCGTGCTCATAAAACACCGGTAGGCATCCTCGGGAGGATGCGTGATGGACGGCAGATCGCTGCGCCGGTAATAAAGCTTGTCGGGCAGCCTGCTTCCTTTTTCTTCTTTGATCCCCGCGGTCAAAAGCATGTAAGGCGAATCGGTTTCCAGAAGTCGCTCAAATTTTAAAAAAGGTTTGTCATAAAAAACGACAGCGTCTAACCCGTCTATATTCAGACGTGTTTCTTCCAGACAAAATTTAATCGCGTTGACGGGAAAATCCGGTGTGTGTTTTTTTCGGGTAAAGCGTTCTTCCTGGGCGGCGGCAACAATCTTACCGCCTGCCGTCAGTGCGGCGGCCGAGTCGTGATAGAAAGCTGATATCCCTAGAATTCTCTTCATCTAGATTAAGAATGTTTTCCTTATGCCCAATTTTTATGGAGGATTATTAATGGTCCAACAATAGGAACAACATTGGGCACGCGGCCACTACAGTTGTCACCCCGGCGGAGGCCGGGGTCCAGTTTAAATAATTCTGGATTCCGGCTAGACCCATGCCGGAATGACCAATGTATAGACTATTATGAGACAATTAATAATTATTCTAAACATTGAAACGGAACGTGATGATGTCGCCGTCCTGCACGATGTATTCCTTGCCTTCCAGGCGCAGACGTCCGGACGATTTTACCTGAGCGGTGGAACAACCGTGCGCGACAAAATCGTCATAATGCATGACTTCCGCCTTGATAAAGCCGCGTTCGAAATCATTGTGAATCGCGCCGGCCGCTTTGGGCGCTTTGGTCTGGACGGGGATAACCCAGGCCTTGACTTCATCTTCGCCCACCGTGAAAAAAGACATTCGTCCCAGAAGAGAAAACGCCGCGCGGATGATCCGGCCGAAAGCCGGTTCGGCAATATCCATCGTGGCCAGGAATTCTTTCTGTTCGGCGGGATCCAGCCCGGCCAGTTCCGCTTCAATCTTGCAGCAGATCCCCATGACCGGTTCGGTCAGTCGGGCCTCAGCGGCAAATTGATCGGCAAAAGAAAGATTGTCTTCCGCGACATTGACAACAACCAGTTCCGGCTTAATCGTCCAGAAAGAGAAACTCCGCAGCGTAAAAACGTCGGCGGGTTTCAGCCCCGCCGCGCGCAGGGGTTTTCCCGCTTCCAGGCATTCCTGCAAGCCGGGCAGCAGTTCGTTTTGCGCCGTCTCCTGCGGGGAGATGGCTTTTTTGGACATCCTGGTCAGTTTTTCCAGTTTCTTTTCGATGATCATCAGGTCGGCAAGAATCAGTTCATCTTCGAGCTTCCGGTAGGCTTCGATGCTCAATTGCACATCGGGCAGGGAAAAACCGTCCACCACATGCAGCATGCCGTCGGTGCCGCTTAAATTCTGGCGGATGGCCTCCCAGGGGTGTTCGCCCACGGCATGGATATCCACAAAAGGCACTTTCGCCGGCGAAACCTTCACCGGCTTGTAGATCTCGACGAGCTTGTCAAAACGTTCATCAGGCACGGAAGCCTGTCCACGCACGACCGCTTCGTTATGATGCGCGCTGCTTTTAACGCCCGTCATGATTTCAAACAGGGTGCTTTTCCCGCTCAGGGGAAGCCCCAGGATTCCCATTTCCATCAGGTAAATTCCTTTTCAATTCTGTTCATCGCTTCTTTCAATCTCTTATCGGGAACCGTCAGCGAAATGCGCACGAAGCCCTCGCCATACTGGCCGTAGGCCGTGCCGGATGCGACGACCACGCCTGTTTTGTCAAACAGACGATTGGTGAATTCCAGCGATGTCAGGCCTTTCGGCACGGGAACCCAAAGGTAAAAAGTGCCTTTCGGCGGATTGAATTTTATCCCTATTTTTTTAAGGGTTTGCAGGACGAGTTCACGGCGCTTCCCGTAAATCTTCAGCATCTTTTCAATAAAAGGAGCTTCTTTCTGCAGCGCTTTGATTCCGGCAAACTGAATCGGATTGAAGATGCCCGAATCCATGTTTTCCTTGACCTTGCTGATGGCGGCGATCAGTTCGGGATTGCCGCAGGCCATCCCCAGCCTCCATCCGCACATATTGAAGGGTTTGGATAAGGAATTGAGTTCGATGCCGACATCTTTCGCGCCTTTGGCCATCAGGAAACTGATGTGCTTCTGTCCGGGAAAAACGATTTCGCTGTAGGGATTGTCATAGCAGACGGCGATGTCGTAAGCACGGGCAAACTCGACCAGCCGGTTTAAGAATTTCATGGTGGCGCACGCGCCGGTCGGATTGTTGGGATAGTTCAAAAACAGGGCGGTGGCTTTTTTGGCAACATCCGCCGGGATATCTTCAAAGACCGGCAAATAATGATTTTGCGGTAGAATGGGCACATTATACGGGACGCCGCCACCCAGCAGGATGCTCGAGCGATAAGCGGGATAACCGGGATCGGTCATCAAAACGATGTCATTCGGATTGACCCGCGCAATGATAAAATGATGGCAGCCTTCTTTGGAGCCGATCAGCCCGAGAATTTCATTTTCCGGATTGAGCTTGACGCCGTAGCGTGTCGCGTACCATTTGGCGATTTCACGGCGGTAAGCCAGCATGCCCTTTTCCTCGTCCGTTGGATAACGGTGATTCAGTGGATCGCGCGACGTTTTACAAAGCTCATTGATGATGGAATTGGGCGTCGCTTCCACCGGATCGCCGATCGCCAGCGAAATCACGTCAATCCCTTCGGCCCTGGCCTTGTTGATTTTTTTTCGCAATTCCATGAACAGATAAGGCGGTATTTTCGTCAGTTTCTCCGCTGTTTTCAATGTCAAACCTCCAGATAAATTACTATCGATACGCTTCTTCAAAAAGCAATCCCTGGTAGACCATTTTCACACGGCCTTCAAGATAAATTTGCCGCCAGAGGCCGTCCTGATTTTCAAAATAAACGCGTAGGGTTTCGCCGCTTTGCGTCCGCACATCCACCGGGGAATCCACCATTCCTCTTTGCGCCGCGGTGATCACGGCCGCGACCATGCCGGTGCCGCAGGCCAGTGTTTCGCCTTCCACGCCGCGTTCATACGTTCTGACCTTGATGTTCTGCCGGTCCGGAACTGTGACAAAATCGGCATTGGTGCCTTTGTGTGAAAAATATTCATGATAACGTATTTTACGCCCGTTATGATGCACGTCATAATGATCCAGATCATCGACGAAGACGACGGCGTGCGGCACGCCGGTATCCACCGCATCGAGGATAAATTTCTGGCCGTCCACTTCCAGGGTGATGGCCGTTTCGACGAGCGAAGGATCAGTCAGATTGACTTTCACAACGTCATCATTTACAGACGCGCTGATGATGCCGGCAATGGTTTCCCAGGACATCTCGCTGCCGGTAATGCCCTTCATGAACGCGAAACGCGCCACGCAGCGGGCGGCATTGCCGCACATTTCCGCCAGAGAACCGTCGGCGTTGAAAAAGTGCCATTGGAAATCGGCGACATTGGAAGGCTCAATGATCACCAGGCCGTCCGCGCCCACGGAAAAATTTCGCTGACATATTTTACGGGCGAACTCGGATAAATCACCGACATCCAGAGACAGGTCCAGATTGTCGATAATGATGAAATCATTGCCGCTGCCGCTCATTTTATAAAATTCAATCATGTTAAATCCACTGCTTATCTTGTGAAATAAAATGTAATCCCGCTCTGCTGCGCTTCGGGGATAGTTCCACTTGCGTTTCGAACTTCACTTTGTTCGTTCTCAACGAGTGTCACTACACCTCAATGACAATATCATCTTTGCGCTGGAGAGAACGGGTGACGCGGAGGACCTCTTCGATGGTCGTGATGCCACCCAGCACCTTGTCAATGCCGTCCTTCTGCAGCGTGATCATTCCCTGCTTGATGGCCAGCTCGTTGATCTGATTCGCGTCGGACGTTCTGAGCACCATCTTCTTGATTTCGTCATCGACCGTTAATATCTCAAAGATCGCCGAACGTCCGCGGAAGCCCGTCTGCATGCAGAGATTACATCCCTTCTTACGGTAAAAGATGTTGCTTTGCAATACCGATTTGTTCAGGCCGAGATTGTAGATCGATTCAGTGTCGGGGATGTACGGCTCCTTGCAGTGCGGGCAAAGCACGCGCACAAGACGCTGAGCGATGATCGCCACAATGGACGACGTCACCAGGAACGGCTCAATGCCCATGTCAATCAACCGGGTGACGGCGCTGGCGGCATCATTGGTGTGCAGCGTGGAGAAAACCAGATGGCCGGTGAGCGACGACTGAATCGCGATCTCGGCGGTTTCCCGGTCACGGATTTCGCCGATGAGAATGACATCCGGATCCTGACGGACAATGGAGCGCAGGCCCGCGGCAAAGGTCAGATCGATCTTGGGATTGACCTGAATCTGTCCGACGCCGTCCATCTGATACTCGATGGGATCCTCAATCGTGATGATGTTGATTTCCGGCCGGTTGATCGTGGACAGCGCCGCGTAAAGCGTTGTGGTCTTGCCGCTGCCGGTGGGGCCGGTGACCAATATGATTCCGTAAGGGGATTTAATCAGCTTGTTGACGTTCCGGATGCGTTCCTCCTGCATGCCCAGATCGGAGAGCATCAGGATATTGGCGGTCTTGTCCAGCAATCGCAAAACAACCCGTTCGCCGAAGGCCGTGGGGATGATGGAAACACGGATATCCACCAGCCGGTCGGCAATCTTGATTTCAATGCGTCCATCCTGAGGCAGACGCTTTTCGGCGATGTTGAGTTTGGCCATAATCTTGATGCGGGAGACAAGGGGCGATTCGATTCTGCGGGGCAGACTCAGAATGTCGTAGAGAATGCCGTCAATGCGGTAACGGATTTTGAGGATGCCGGAATAGGGCTCGACATGAATATCACTGGCGCGGTCTTTCAGCGCGCCGGATAAAATCAGGTTGACCAGCCGGATGATCGGGGCGTCGCTGGTTTCGTCGAGCAGATCGGTCGTCTCATCAATCCTGGAGATGAGATCATCCGTGGCGGATTCATTCATCTCATCGAAGTAATCCTTGGCGGAAGCGCGGCTCATGTCGTAGGCCATGTTGATGGCGCCCATGATCGCGTCAAGCGGGGCCAGCACGACCTTCAGACCGGGGTTTTTCAAAAGCTGCCTTAAGTCGTCCACCGGCTGGAAGTTGGAGGGATCGTTGACGGCGATAAGCGCTTCTTCCGCGGTAATGAGCGGAATGAGTTTGTGCTTCTTGAGGTACTGGATGGAGATGCTCTGCGTGAAGTCGATGCTGATGCTTTCCATCGGCAGCTGCTGATGCAGGGGCAGGCCGAAGTGCTGGGCCATGACCTTCAGCAGGTGGGTTTCGCCGATGGCTTTTTTCCTGAGCAGGTAATCGAAGAAGCCGCCGTTTTTCCCCTGGAGGGCGTTGGCCTCGGTGAGGATTTCCAGCGGAACGCCGGCTTCCATCAGCTTTTCGTCCAGCACGGAGAGAGCCGGATGATCGGCATGGACACTGTCACGGGCGGAAGCGGCTGATTCTTTTAAGGCGGTATGGATTTTTGACATGGGAACCATCGCAGCCTTTGCTCAGGGAGTTGCCGGCGGGGCGTCTGCTGCCGGGGGAGAGTCCGGCGCCTGGACGGGCACGCTCTGTAAACGGGCTCCGGATGTCGCCGGGACGGGCACGCCCGGTGAGAGGACCCCGGAGCTCTTTTCATTGATTTTGATGATGCCTTCCACAACGTCCCCCAGGGTTCCTCTTTTTCCCTGGTAGAGTTTCGCCGCGTCGGTCTGGTTCCGGACGATATGCGGGGTCAGGAAAACATACAGGTTGGTCTTCTCCCGGCCCCTGGTTTTGGTTCTGAAAAGCCAGCCCAGCACGGGAATGTCGCCCAGCAGAGGGATCTTGTAGTTTCCGTCCTGCGTGGCGTCGCCCACCAGCCCGCCGATCACAATGGTCTCATTGTCCTTGACCACCACAGTGGTCTTGGCCTTGCGCTTGAGGGTGGTCGGCATGGCCTTGTCCGCGCCGGACTGGATCTTGGTGACTTCCTGGGAGATCTTCAAACGGATGAAGTTCTCCTCGTTGATGTGCGGGGTGATGTTCAGAATGACGCCGACGTCCTTGTATTCGTAGCTGTTGTAGTTGATGGAGGTGGTGGAGCTGGTCGTGTCCTGACGGGTCAGGTAGGGCACGTTGGAGCCGACGTTGATTTCCGCTTCCTCGTTGTCCATGGTCATGATCTGCGGGGTGGACAGAATGGAGACTTCCGAATCGGTCTTGTAGGCCTGAACAACGGCGCCGATGCTGGGGAAAACGATATCGCCGATCTTGATGCCGGCGCCGATCATGCCCAGGGAGAATCCGGTCGGGAAATTGCCGGCGATCATTCCCGCCGTGGTGGTGGTCAAAAGCCCGTCCAGGACGCTGTAGGCGCCGGATTCTCCCGAACCGCCTGAACCGACAAAGGCCGCCGAGCGGGAATCATCCATGCCGGAAATATGACCGGTGTCCTTGATGCCGCGCCATTCGACGCCCAGCTTGAAGTCCTTGTTGGCGTCAACTTCCATGATTAACGCTTCGATGTAAACCATGGGACGGGGAACGTCGAGCTGCTTGATGATGTTTTCGATGATTTTGTAGTCTTCACGCTCGGCCATGACCACCAGCGAGTTGGTGAATTTGTCGGGAACGATCTGGACGTTCTTGGCCACGACGGTGGTGGATGGGGCGCGCGGGGTGGCCGGGGTCCCGGTCTGCGCGCTGCCTTCCTTGACGATGCTGGTGAGGACTTTGGCCAGGTCTTCGGCGTTGCTGTTCTGCAGGCGGTAAACCTGGATGTTGGAGGCGCCGCTGGCGATTTCCTTGTCCATGAAGTCCACCAGTTTGCGCACGTTGAGGGTCTCCGCGCCGCTGGCCATCAAAATGACGGCGTTGGCGCGCGTGTCGGCCACGGCCTTGACGCCGGTCGCGCCACGCCCGGTGGTCTGGGCAAAGATGGTGGTCAGGGACCGGACGACTTCCGAGGCGGAGGCGTTGGCCAGCGGAATGTAGGATATCTGGTTGCCCGCGCCTTCCACGTCCAGCGCCGAGACGATCTCCTGGAGACGCTTGATGTTGGACAGGTAGTCGGTGACGACGATCATGCCCGCCGGCGCATAGGACAGCACGGAGCCGGTCTTCGGGACGATCGGGTCAAGAACGCGCTTGATCTCGTCAGGGTTGGCCCGCTCCAGGGCAATGATCTGGGTGACCATCCGGTCTTCCTGGCCCGCAGGTTCGTTTTTGGTCCGGGTCTCCAGACCTTTCTCACGAGCCGCGGAGGAGGGAATGATTTTGGTCATGCTGCCCGCGGGAACGACGGTGAAGCCGTTGACTTCCAGAATGGACAGGAAAACTTTGTAAACGTCGTCCACGGGGATCTTCTTCGGGGACATGATGGTGATTTTGCCCTTGACTTTGTCGTCGATCAGAAAGTTCTTGCCGGTCAGTTCGCTGACGAATTTGACCAGAACGCCGATTTCCACGTTGTCGAAATCAAGCGTGACGTATTGTGTGGGGGAACTCTTCTTGGTGCCTTTGTCGGTCTTTTTGTCTTCTTTGCCTGTCCCCGCTTTTTTAGGGGGAACGGTTTCTTTGGCTGTTTTCTCCACGGCCGAAGGCAAGGTCTTCTCTTGCGCGGGGACGCCGGAAACGGTTTCTTCCAAAGGCGGTTCCACGATCGACGGTTCCTCGATCTGCATGTCGCCGTCGTCTTCCACAATGACAGGATTATTGCTCTCGTCCACCCCCGAGATCCGTGCCGCCTGGCAGGGAATAACGAATATCACGAACAGCAGCAGGGTGACCATCATGAGCAGCGCCCCGCTTCTTTGTCTTTGTTTAACTTTCTTCATCACAAGTCTATTGCTTCTCCATGAGTTTTTGGTATTCCGGAAGTGCCGATACACTGTCCAGATCCCGGTCTGTCTTAACCCAGTTTTTTACTTCCGGATTCAGTTTAACAGCATCCTTCAGACGGTGGAGACTGCTTTGGGTGTCGTTTGTTTTCGCGTAAACACAGGCCAGGTTGTAGTGCGCGTCGGCATAATCGGGCTTGATCTTCAGCGCGTCATTGAGACGGATCGTCGCCCATTTGTAAACTTTCTGCTTCATATAAACCACGCCCAGATTATTTAACGCCTGAACATTGTGCGGATCCATTTTGATAACCTTTTTGTACAACTCCTTGGCTTCCCGCAAATCTCCGGCTTGATGTTTTTTCAGGGCCTGCGCGTACAGGGCCCGGGCATCGGCGTTTTTATCCTGCTTCGGGACTTTTTCCACAGCGGCAGTCCGGGTTACGGTTACCGGCGCCGCCGGTTCCGGTTTTTTATCGGCTTCCTTTTTGATTTTATTCATCCCGGCTTCTGCGGTGGTGACGGTTTCCGTTTGGGCAATGTTCTTTTCCATGGCCGGTGATTTTTCAATCGGTTGTCTGGTTTCGACCGGCGGGACGGACATGGGAGGATGGACTGCCGGTAATGCACTTTGGACCGGTTCCGTCCGGGCGACAATGGCCGGATCGCGCAGCGCCGCGATGCGGGCCGCCTGAACGGATTCTTTTTGACCGGATGAAAAATAAAGGAAAGCCATCAGGCCCGCCGCAAATACAAAAAACAAGGCAGCTCCCGCGAGCATAAAGCTGCGACGCTGCCGCGACGGTTCGTTGCCGGGAGCATAGACAATATGTTCATATCCCGTATAGCGTGCATCCTTGTCTTTTTGAACCTTGCGTAACGCGTTGTTGATGTAGCTCATGATCTTCCTTTAATAAAAATATAAGTTGACGCTCAGGTTGTGAGACGCGCCAGTATTTTTCGGCCGATACTCATGGTTTTCTGAAAATAATCGGCGCCGATGTCGCGCGCCGCGAGCCGGATAATTTTGCGGTCTATTTTCGCAATGTTTTTTGTGTAGGCAATCAATAACGCGCGGTCGCACAGCGCGTTGATGCGCCGCGGAATGCCTTCCGAAAAGCTGTAAATGAGGCTGAAAGCGCCCCGTGTAAATTGAATCTGTCCCGGACCATTCGCTACCGTCAAACGATGCCGGATGTATTCGCGCACTTCCGCAGGGGACAAGGGCTTCAGGTGATAACGGACGGTGATTCTTTCATTGAGCTGCCGCAGGGCCGGAAGCAGCAGGTGGTTGTTGATTTCCGGCTGGCCGATTAAAATGATCTGCAGGAGTTTGTCCGTTTCGGTTTCCAGATTGGAAAGCATTCTGACCTGCTCCAAGGCTTCATGGGAAAGATTCTGCGACTCATCAATCAAAAGCACCGCAGTTTTTCCGGCGGCAAAATTCTTCAGTAAAAAATGATTCAGAATGTCGATGTAATGTTTTTTTGTTTTTGATTCCCCCTGGAGGTTCAGGCCGTATTCCCCCAGCACCGTTTCCAGCAAATCCATGTCGGAGATCGCCGTGTTGAAGATCAGGGCCGTTTCCACCGAAGGATCCAGCGAACTCAGCAGACCGCGGCAGATGGTGGTTTTTCCCATGCCGATGTCACCGGAGAGCAGCACAAATCCCTTTTTTTCTTTAATGCCGTACAGGAGACAGTTCAGGGCGTCGCGATGCTGCTCGCTTAAATACAGGTAGCGCGCATCCGGAGACAGGCTGAAAGGATTTTCTTTTAAACCAAAATAAGCGGCATACATGTGAATATTTTCCCTGAACTCATTCAAAAGTATAATTAATGGTTTCCTGCTTGCCCGCTCTTTTGATATTTAAAGAGATGTTTGCTCCGGTCTGCATCAAGTTGACCGCCTGCAGCAGATCATTGGCGCCTCTGATCTTTTTGTTGTTGACATCGACGACAATATCGCCGTTTTTCAGTCCCATCTTTTCGTAAAGACTGTCCGGAACAATGTTGGAAATGATGAAGCCCTCCTGCACGCCTTTGTTCATAAAGGGTCGCACGATGGCCTGTTTCATGATGTCGTTGAGATTCGCCAGATTCCGGTTCACGCTGTCTCTGCTCAATTTCATACTTCTGGCCGACGATTCGGGAAGCAGATTGCCTTCAATGGTGGCTTTGACCTTCAACGTAATGTCCCCGCCGCCGCTGCTTAATACGGCCGTATTGCGGGTAATGCTGATCAGTTTTGCTGAACCGATCTTGTCTCCCAGCTTGTATAATTTCTGTTTCTTGCTGCCTTGTTCTTCGACAAAAATAAAACCGAAGGAGTCATTGCAGGCGACTGTTCCTTTCAAATCAACGTTAACTGTTTTCTGCTCAGGGCCAAAAGGACTTCCTTCCGTTTCTTTATCCTGGACAGGCTTCAGCGTCGATTGAAAGAGGTTGCGTTCGACAATTAATCCGTAA
The DNA here is from genome assembly GCA_049664145.1 of Smithella sp. GTDB lineage: Bacteria > Desulfobacterota > Syntrophia > Syntrophales > Smithellaceae > Smithella. The sequence continues at coordinate 13,021 of JBATES010000062.1, read as the reverse complement.
TCTTCAAGGGAACCGGTTTTTCTGCTTTCCGTCAACACGGGTGACGCGGCGCGGTTTTGGACGATCCCGGTTTCTTTGGTCAGGGGGAAACTGATGAGTTTGTAGAACAGATCAACAGTCAGATAAGACAGCAGGGTGATGGCCAGCAGAATGAAAAGCGGTCGCAGGGCGGTCATGTCCATTGCGGACAAGGAACCGGCATTCCTGAGCCTGTCCGGCAATTCTTTGATCAGTTGTGTTATTTTATCCCACATGCTTCCAACCGTTTATATATAACGTAATTCCGGATTTTTCATCGTTCCGACGACGGTGACTTTCATTTTGGCTTTATTCCGCCCCAGTAATTCCAGATCGCCTTTTAAATTAAGACTGCTTTCCTTGAAAGAGTCGGCAAGGGTTATTTCACCGCTCAGGGAGTATTTTAACTGAGGGCCGGACACTGAAAATTTCTCCAGGATGATGCTTTTATCGAGGAGCCTGGCCTTAATTTCCACGATGTCGAAATCGACCCGGTTCATTCCTAAAAACGGTTCCAGTAAAGGATAAGATCCTTTATGGAGAACAAGGTTGATCATCCCCGACGATTTGCTTTTTTTGTCGGCGGCAGCGTACGTCAAAGCACCGGTTGCCTTTCCGGTGATCTCTTTTTCCATCAGGGTTTTCAGAAAAGCATACTTGCCCAGATCAATGTCCCGGAGATTTAAATGGCCCTCCTGGAAAGGGTAAAATCTGGAAAGCGAAGCCACGCCCACGCGGCCTTTAAAACGGCCGCCATACGCCTCGCCGCTGAAACCGAAAGATTTGTTTTTCTGAAAAAGACTCAGCGGATTGAACTGCAGATTCAGCCGTTTCCCCTGAAAGGGTATGCTGTCCGCAGAAGCGGAGCGGACACTGATGTCTTTGAACTTTAATCCCAGGGGCAGGGACGGCTTGACCGATTCGGTTTTCAGAATATAAGCAGACGCGGCGAATGCTTGCTCCAGTCTGCTTTTGACAAGATCCGAGGGAAAAAGCAGATACAAAAATGCCCCGGTGATCAATATTCCGTAGAGCACGAACCATAAAATGTCTTTTTTCAGTATGTTCATCCCGCTTGGTTTCCTCAATCCTACTGATTCAGTGCCTGAAAAGTTGAAATTTGCAATTGCGCGTTCAAGTATTCCGGACTTTCCTTCATTTTGTTGATGCTTATTTTTTTTATGGTCACCAGATCTGCCGGTGATTCGACGTAGAATAAAAAGTCGGTCAGTTGTTTGACGGTGATTTTTTCAAGCTTCATGTCAATCAGGGATTCTTCCATGGCCGCCGTTTGCATGCCTTTGGCGGAATTCATCTGTTTGATTCTGCCCCGGACATTGGCCTGTGTGGCCTTTTTTTCCAGATAAGAAAATAATGTGAAACCGGCGCCGCGCGCGGCCATGGCTTGCTTGAGCTTCACGATGGCGACTTCCTGAGCGGTAAATTCGGCATCCAGCATTCTCATTTCACTTAATTTTTTTTGACTGGTCTGGATGGATTTGGACAGTTTGGTCCGGGCTTCCCAGAACGGGAAAACCGCCAGTTCCAGAATCAGGGCAATCAGGATTATCGCTCCCGCACCGGCGACCAGATAACGCTGTTTTTCATCCAGTTTGTCCCACAGAGCCTTGATCATTTAACATCAATCCTTAAATCAAAATTAACTTTGCCGCCGTCTTTGACCAGACTCGTCGAGCCCATGGTCACTTCTTTGAAATACCTGGATTTCATCAGTTCGCTTTTCACGGCGGAGATCTCATCAACGTTTTTGGCCTCGCCTTTTATGTTAATGACACCGTTTTCGTAACTGAAATTGTATATAATGATATCCAGCGAGGAAGCAATCAGACCGGACACTTCCTTTAAAATGTTGAGCACGGTTGTCTCGGAAGAACCTTTGTATGAACCGAAGCTCTTCTTGTTTTCTTCCAGTTTTGTCTTCAACTGCTGCACCGGATCGATCATGTTTGTCGCGTTGGGAAAATCTTTTTTGAAAATCAGGGCAATTTGCTTTTTAAGGCTATCCAGACGCCTGGTCTTTAAAGTGTAATCAAGGGCCTGGTTGGTTGCGGCCAACAGCAGGATGATACCGGCAATGATGGCGGCCCATTTTAATTGTCCCCCGAAGTTGCGCCGGGTATTTTTTTTCTCGAATTCTCCCTGTTGTAAATTGTACGATTTCCGTCCTGCGGAAAACCTCAGGGCCGCCGCAATCGCCGTGTTCATGGCCTGCGGCTGTAGCCGGACGCCTTCTTCAAGATCCAGTCGCTTGAGATGAAGAAGATCAAGTGTTTCCGGCGTCAGAGCAAGAGATTTTTCCAGTTCTTTTTGCAGCGGAACAAACAGGGAGCCGCCGCCGGTTATCAGAAGATGCGCGGGAGGGTTGCGCAAGGCGCCGTTGAGCTTCATAAACTCGATCGTGTTTTGCAGCTCGGTGCAGAAATGACGGCACAAGTCTTCCGTCTTCGGGCAGACGGCAGGATAGTCGCCGCTCATTTTTTTCTGTTCGGCTTGGGCCGTGGAGGCGGATAAATCCTGAGCCAGTGCCTCCGTAATCGGAACGCCGCCGAACGCCAACGAACGGATCTGCACCAGCGACCCTTCTTCATAGAAAGCCACCGCAGTTGATCTGGCGCCGATATCCAGAACAATGCCGCTGCCGCCTGAGAAATTTTCAGCCGGTATCTGCGCCGCCAGCGCGGCAATGGAAACGTCAATGATCGATACTTTGCCCAGATGGGCTTCCACTTTTCCTATCCATCCGGCAATACTGTCTTTCGTCAGTGCCGCCACCAGCAGGCCGTTATGGGGAACAATCACATAGTCGGTGACCACGTCATCGATGGATACGGGGAGAAGGGGTTCCAGTTCAAATGCCAGCGTTTTCCGGATTCTGTTGTCATCGCGGAAGGGGAGATTGACCTGCCTGAACATGACATCCGCCGGGGGCAGGGTAAGACAGCAGGAAGCCTCTGCAAACTTTTTGTTTTCGGCCAACTTTTTCAGCGCTTCTTCGAGACCGCCGCAATCATCAATATCCAGAATACTGGCGTCAAGGATGTGTCCGCCGGCCAGACCTTTTCTGGTGAATAAAACCGCCTTGATTGTTTGGGCGCCGATGTCCAGTCCTAAGAATGCCTGGGCCATCAATCCTGCCTCCATCTGATTGTCTGAACCTGCGGCCCGTTTTTATAGACCACGCCGCTGATGCTTCGGCTCATATTTTTCATCTTTCCGGAAGAAATAATTTTAAAATAATTGCTTTTTACCGTCATCAATTCCTGTTTAAGTTCAAGGCTTTCCATGCCCGAAACCCGTTTATACCAGCTGGCGCCGGATAAGTCATTCCCTTCTTTCTTACGGTATTCATCCATACTGTCCGCCCGGTTGCTGTCAATTTCTTCCGCCAGAGCGCGTAAAACCATTTTAGGCGCTGTATTGATATTGATCAATCCGTCGCTGTCCGCGGTAATAAAACCGGCCAACCCCGCCTTTTCTTTTGTCCCGTAAAAAAGTTCCGCGGTGACACCCCTTACCATAAGCAATTCTTCAATGCAATCAATTGGAGCATTCTTGGTTTCATAAGGAGCATCCAGAGAGGCGTAATAGGCGTTTTCCGCCCCGCTGCCGCTTATTTGATCGTCGTCATCAATCCAGTCTTTGATGGAATCAACAATTTCATCCACTTTTTTGTCATCCAGTTTAAATTCCGGCTGGCGCAGCAGCCGGGTCAGCATATCTCTGATATCTGTATTGTATTCGCTGCCATTGGCCAGTTTATTGACGGGAATTTTACCGGTTTCGTCTTCAATGACGGCCGTGAAATATCCGTCGGAGAAAAAGCTTGCTGATTGCAGGGATAAAGTTTCCGCTTTGGACCAGTCATCGCGCAGCGTGCTGAAATCAATGTTGGAATTGGCAATCAGGGCGGATGCCGCGTAAAATCCGGATTTGGCAATATAAGTCAATTTGATGCCGTCGCTTAAATTGGCCGCGTCGTAAATGTCGGCACGGGAAGACCTGTTCATTTCGATGACCAGGGCAACCAGAATCGCCACGATCAGGATGACCGTGATCAGAGCCACGCCTCTATTGTTGTTAACCTTTATTTTCATGGCGTTTTTTTCTTAGACGGGAGAAATATTCTCGTCATGAATTTGTACGGTTTTTCCTTGTTATTGGTGTTGACGATGGCCAGTTCGATTTTTACCGATCGGGGCAGTTGTTCGCCTTGGCCCGCCGTTGATGAAGAATCCCATGAATCCGTTTCTCTTTCTTCCGCATCGTAAAAGGTCAGCTTGAATGAATCGATATTTTTACAGGCGATGTATCCTTCCGCCGTCTCTTTTTTCTCGCTGGGTCTGGCGGCGGCAAGATCCGCTCTCCATAGAGAAAAACTTCCTTCACTGTTATCCTCGTGAATCGTGTAGCTGATGGTTGCCGGGCTTCCCTCCCCCTCGTTTACTCCGAAGGCCAGATGCGCGGCGGACCAGAAATAAAGGGAATGAAACTCCCTTTTTTGGATTTTTTCTTTCTTGGCGGTAAAATAATAAGAACCGCCGGATGTTTGCAGCGAGGATAAGTCCCTGATGATCCTATCCATGGTGATTCGTGCCATTTTATAGGTGTTGCCTTCTTCTTCCATCTGGCGGGAAACTTTCAGGGTGCCGCTATAGGCAACATATACCGTGGACATCACCACGCTCAGAATGAAGATGGAGATCAACACCTCAACCAGCGTGAAACCGGTCCGGCGATGAATTTTATCAAGGGTGTTCTGCACGGTTTACAACCCCGCTGCCTTGTAAAGGACAAGTTGATAGGTTCCCCGTTTGGGCAATAATTTATTGCGTACCGTAACTTCAATTTTCTTGAACTTGGCCAGTTGCGTGTCGGAAATCTGCAGATTCCACGAATAGTCCGGGTAGTCCGTGCCAAAGTCTCCGTCCTGCTTCCCGATGTCCAGCGCGCGACCCGCTTCCACCTCGGCCATCTTACTTTGCGCCAGCAGAGCGGCCGTCGTCAGGAAACGGGAATCTGTCGTCATGGAAATGCTCTGCGATTGAGACTGAAAGACAGCAACCAGCGAGATAGCCAGGATCGCCATGGCCAGCATCACTTCCATCAAGGTAAATCCTCCAGGGTTTTTTAATTTCATAAAGTTTTCCTGAACCCGGGCATATCCCGCTCCGTGGCAATTTTTTCAATATCGATGTATTTGTCGTAAATATCGGTAATGCCCAGAAAGGGATTGATGACAATCGTCATTTTGTCTTCGTCTGAGCCCAGATGGATGACCGTCGGTGCACAGACATTATTTTTGCCGAACTTGATCCTCACTTCCGTTTCAGAGCTCTTTTTCCCTTTATCATCCACAATGTCCAGAATTTTTACTCCGGCGGGCAGTTGTTTCATTTGTTTTTTCATTTCATTTTGTTTTTCCGACGTCATGTCGGATGCGGTCACCCAATAGGAAGCCGTGGAGAGATCAAAGCAGAGCAGGTAGTCGATCTGATCCCGAACGGCTTCGGCACGCAGCTTTCTTTCCAGACCGATCAAAAGTCGTGTCGATTTTTTGAGGTCATTCCCGGTTAGCGTATCTCTGAGGGAGGGAACCGCCAGTACCAGAATAATGCCGATGAGAACGATGACCAGCAGCAATTCAACAAGCGTGAAACCCTTATTTTTCAAGATTATTCAAGCTCCCAGTTGTTGATGTCCTGATCAACACCCTCTCCTCCGGCTTCACCGTCCTTGCCCAGGCAGATGAGATCAAAATCGCCGTGGCTGCCGGGGCTCAGATAAACAAATTCATTGCCCCACGGGTCCTTGGGCACCTTGCCTTTTTCCAGATAACCGCCCTGCCGCCAGTTCTTGGGAAGATTGCCGACTGTCGGAGCTTCCACCAGAGCTTTCAATCCCTGCTCGGTCGTGGGATAATTACCATTGTCCAGTTTGTAAAGTTTTAATGCCGAATCGAAACTTTCCATCTGTATTTTGGCTTTGGCCTGTCTGGCTTCATCAGGTCTGCCCATGACTCTGGGGATAATCATGCCGGCCAGAACGCCCAGAATGATAATTACGACCATTAATTCGATCAACGTGAAACCCGCCTGATTGATTTTTTTCTTTTTAAAAAGTTTCATATAAAACTCCTGTGGATGATTTCATTTAACTAACTGATTCATTTCAAATATCGGCAGCAGAATGGAAACAACAATAAATCCGACTGCCAGACCCATGACCAGTATCATAACCGGCTCCAGAATCGAAGTCATAATCATGATATCGGATTGAGATTCGTTTTCGTAAGCGATGGCGATACGGTTGAGCATTTTTTCCAGCGTGCCGCTTTGTTCGCCGACGGCAATCATTTCCGTCACCAGTGGCGGGAACAGGCCGCTTTGTGCCAGCGGACCGGAAAGCCCTTTGCCTTCTTCCAGATCCTTTGCGGCCTGATGAATGGCATCACCGATAATGATATTGTTGACAATGTTGCGGACAATTTCCATCGCCGCAAGCAGCGGAACGCCGCTTTGTAAAAGTGTTGCCAGTGTCCGGCAGAACCGGGAAATGGCGATCTTGCGGTTAATCTGTCCAAACACCGGCAGTTTCAATTTGGCGCTGTCCCACATGCGCCTGCCCTTTTCTGTTCCCGAGACAGCGTATTTGACGCCGACAACAACGGCGAAAGTAAGAATCAGAATAATCCACCAGAAAGACTTCAGGAAATCGCTCACGGTGATCAGGATAATCGTTATCAAAGGCAGCGTTTGATTCATGTCGGCGAAAATACCGGTAATTTTCGGCACGACAAAAGCCATCAGCAGAAAAATGACGGCTGTTCCCATTAAGCACATGATGATCGGATAGGCCAGCGCGGAACGAATCTTGTTCATCAGTGCCTGCTGGTTTTCGCTGAAATCGGCCAGACGCTCCAGTACGAGATTGATCGTTCCCGACGCTTCTCCCGCTCTGATCATGTTCAGGTAAAAAGGAGGGAAAATCCGGGGGAATGCCGACATGCTGTCGGTCAGGCTTTTGCCTTCGTTGACCTGCTCGCGAATTTCAGCCAGAGCTTTTTTTAATAGTAGATTTTTAGCCTGTTTCATCAAAACGGTCAGAGAAGGGACCAGGGGCATCCCTGCGCCCAGAAGTGTAGAGAGCTGACGGGTAAAGACGGAAACCTCTCCGGCGGATACCCTTTCCAGAATGTTAATCTGCAAGGCGCCCGATAAGGCGGTTTCTTTCTTGTGATCCGCCTGATTGATTTCGATCGGATAGACATTCTCGTCTCGCAGTTTCTGACGCGCCACGGCAAGACCGGAAGCATCTATAAATCCTCTACGCTGGCGTCCCTGGGAATCCAGCGCTACATATTCAAAAACACTCATTATTTGCCCCAGAAAATCAAATCTTCTATTCCTCTAACATAATTTTTTGATTGATTCAATAACGTTATGGGTAATGCCATGGATGTACAGATGTTGCAATAAAGGGGCTTTTCAGCCCCTTTAAAGATTTGTTAAAATTCATCTTTCTTGTTTTTACTCTTTTGGCGTCATGGAGACTTCAATCGATTCAGCGCTTTCACCATTGGCGTTCACTGCGGTGACGACAAAATAGTATGTTGTTCCGGGAGTCAGGCCACTTAAGAGGAATCCCGCTTCTGTCCCTCCGGAAGCAATAAGGGATTGAGTGTTTTTTGACATATTTTTGGCTGTTCCGGAATAGACGTTGTAAGTGGCACCGGTTACTTCTGTCCAGTCCAGATAAATCTGCCCGGATTCCAAGCCTGGCGCCGAGTTGGTCGCGATGAAATTGGTGGGGGCCGCGGGCGCCGGATTGCTGACGGGAGTGGAAAAAACGATAAAAGAAGGACTGCTTTCACCGGCGGAACTAACTGCCGTTAAATAAAAGTAATACGTCCTGTCGTTTTTCAGAGCGGTTGTCGTGCCGGCAAGGGACTGCCGATCCTCCTGACCATCTTTCCAGTAAATCGAGTCCACAACTTTCAAGTTGCTGGACTGACCATTCATGGTAATGGCCTGCCCGATCCCAAATTCATATGATCCTGCCTGCCATTCCTGCCAGTTGCAGTATATTTTGTAGGACGTGACTGCCGGCGAAGCAGTAACCGGTACCCAAGTGATCGTAACTTGTTCATTGCCGGGATGAGCGCGGACATTTGCGGGGGCAGGGGGCGGTACGGCGTCAGCCGAGTTGACGGTTGTTGCAGATGTCGGTGTTCCCAGATAGCTTTCACCGGCAGGGTTGACGCCGGAAATGGAAAACCAGTATTCTTTGCCTTTCGTCAGACCGGAAACGGTATAAGGAGCACTGACACAACCTTCGATCTTGGTTCCGGCTTTCATTGTTTTGTATTGCGGAATGTGCAACGAATCGTACACGTTATTCTTATCTTGAATATAGTAAATGTTATAGGTTTTGGCGCCTGGATCCGCCAACCATTCCAAAGTGACCTGTCCGCTTCCTACATCCGTCCTGATCATAAAATCAGTTATGTAGCGTTGCGTCGTTGAGTCATCGCCCGATGATACATTGTCGTCGGATGAACAGGCGGAAAAGAGCAGGATGAACAGGCTCAATAATAACAGGCATGAAAATAACTTTTTCATTTTAACTCCTTATGAAATTATCTGATTTCAGGCATTCAGGGAAGCCTTTTTTGTAAAACGGAGAATAAGAAATACTCCTTGCCAAGTTTCGCATTTTCTTGATTGATTATGTCTGAATAATCAACATCAAAAGCGGCCGCTGTCAAGCTAATTTTTACGCGTCAAGCCGTTCATGTAGCGGATGCTGATTTCATCCGCCGGTTCGATGCAGAGGCTTTTCAGGTAAGCCCGGACAAACCCTTTAAGAAAAACAGCCGCCGGTAATTTTTCAATTTTGTCGTCTTCCAGATCATTTAAATAATCCAGGCGGATTTTTGTTTCCTGATGGATGGCTTCCATCGCTACGCCCAGCTCATTTCTCATGGCCTTTAAATCGTTGCCGGTGATGTCCGGTCGCGCGATAATTTCCTCGATGAGCCGGCTCTGAGCAATTTTTGTTTTTAACTCGGCGTTGTGATTTTTCTTCTGGGCAAAGCCCGTCGCCTGACGGTTAATGTCGAAGAGATCAACTGGCTTTCTGACGGCTTCGCCGGTTTCGGCCTTGCCGGTAATGCCCTGCGGATTCAATTCGATGTCGTACTTCAGTCGTTGCGTTTCATTAATCAGGGTGGAATAAGCTTGCTCCAGCAGGGCCAGTATTTTTTTTCTTTCCTCTCTGGAAAAAAAAGAATAGCTGACCAAAGAATCGGGCTGGTACATTTGCAGGGCGGCATTGAAGGCGCTGCGGATTTCCACGGCTGTCGCGCCCGGCTGGATATCCAGCATCTCGTAATAATTCATTTGATCAAAATCTTTTTCCATCAAGAGCGGCCTCAAACTTTCAGAGATAGTCCAGCGTCAATTGCTCGCCGAAAGCATTGCCTATTTTTTTGTTTAGCACGCGCAGGTCGCTGGCCGCGCGGGTGTGAGGATAACGGTCCAGAAAGCAGACGCGCTGGCAGATGGCGTCGTGCACATGCTCGTCGTAGGCGATGTTGCCGGCAAATTCCACGCTGATGCCCAGATGCTTTTTAATGATTTTACAGATCTGGTCGCCCAGAATGGTATTGTCCTGCTTGCGCAGTTGATTGAGAATCAGTTTGAAACGGAAAGAACTGAAATCTTTTCTGATCAGTGCATATTTTTCCGGAAATTCCTTTTTGATGACGGAAACGATATTTTCCGGTTTGTTGAACGATTCCTCACCCAGATGCTCCCTGACTTTTTTATCCAGCGCCTTGAAATCGTTTGTCGGGAAATAATGGCGGATCCGACGCAGATAGATCGCGCGCATCAACCGGTAAACATTTTCAATGGATGTTGGTTCCGGCGTGGTAATGAAGATGCCGTTGCGGGAAGCCAGAAAGAAGTCAAGCGTATTATAAGCGGTTCCGGCGCCAAGGTCGAGCACAATATAATCATAATTCAATTTGGCGATGGCCCGGAGCGTCTTGATTTTCTTTTCGTAGGGGAGATTGGCGATATCCAGACTGTCGTGAGCGCCGCTGATTAAAAACAGATTGGGAAACGGGGTTGGCAGCACGGCCTCAGCCAGATCGGCTACTTTTTTGGAGATAAAATCGGAGAAACATTTTTCCGGATAGGGCACATCCACCATCGTGTGAAGATTGGCCGCGCCCAGATCCAAATCAATCAACAGTGTTTTTTTACCCGATTTTGCCAGAAGGCGTCCCATGGAACTGGCCAGAAAACTTTTGCCCGATCCTCCCTTGCCTCCTCCAATTGGCCAGATATGCGCCATAAACCATCCAGCGATTAATTTCATAATCTCATACACGATAAAATAATGTTATTCAAGCGGGAAAATGCTTTTCGGCCATTTCCCGCCTTGACTTATTTCCCGTTTATTTTTAATAACAATCATGATGAACCGTGAGTCTGAAATCAAAGTGGCCCTGCTGCAAAACGACCATAGGTCGCATATTGCTTTAAACGGCAAATATTTTCTGCAAGATGGCTCAGAGCATGAAGGGGACTATGTTGTTTTTGCCGATCATAGCCAGGTGGTGTTTCAAAATTCATCGAATCGGGAAATCATTCGTCAAAAAGAAATTTTGCTCCAACCGGCAAGAGACTCATTTTTTACCGTTTCCAACGTGAAGATCGGCATAGATTTTCACTGGCAGCGAACCCAGGAGCAGTCATTTCGCGGCAGTCTGTTTTTGTCGGCTGTTTCCGATTCCTCGTTTAATCTGATCAACCAAATTCCCCTCGAAGATTATCTGGAGAGCGTCATCTCGTCGGAGATGTCCGCCGCCGCGCCGCTGGAATTTTTAAAAGCCCAGGCCATAACCGCCCGCAGCTGGCTGGTGAGTATGCTGGCAAAAAAGAATGCGCAACTCCCTTCCACGCAAGTGAAAACCGAAAATGAAATCATCGTCTGGCAGGATGTGAACGATCATGAAGGATTCGATGTCTGCGCCGACGACCACTGTCAGCGTTATCAGGGGATCACGAGAATCATTTCTGAAAATGTTCGCGAGGCCATAAAAAATACGCGCGGAAAATTTTTAACTTATGATGGCGAAATCTGTGACGCGCGCTATTACAAATCCTGCGGCGGCCAGACGGAAGTTTTTGCAACCGCCTGGGAGGATGTCCAGCCGGGATATCTGAAAAGCATCAGCGATGATGCCGAACAGCATCCGCCTGTTCGTCGTGAGGCAGAAGCGGAGAAATGGCTGAGCGGCAGCCCTTCAGCATATTGCAATACAACCGATCAGGAACTGCTGAAAAAGATTTTGCCGTCTTTCGATCAGGAAACACCTGATTTTTATCGCTGGCGTGTTGAATATACAAGAAAAGAACTGGAAGAAATAATCAGGAAAAAATCAGGCGTCGATTTTGGGGAATTGATTGACCTGATTGCGCTGGAGCGCGGCCCGTCGGGAAGAATTTACAAATTAAAAATTGCAGGTTCAAAAAAAACAATGATTGTCGGCAAAGAACTGGCAATCCGCCGCTGGCTTTCGTCCAGCCACTTATTAAGCAGCGCTTTTTTTATAAAGAAGATAAATGCTGTTGACGGATCGGTGGAAAATTTTATCCTCGTTGGCGGGGGGTGGGGGCACGGTGTCGGTCTCTGTCAGATAGGCGCGGCGGTGATGGCCGGTAAAGGATTTAAAGCGGAAGAAATTCTGGCACACTACTTCAACGGAACGCAAATAGAAAAATTGTATTAAAGGGATCTTATGTCCGAAAAGCAAAGCATAACAGTGAATAAAGCAAACTGGAAACCCTGGGCATGGGTTCCCTCTCTTTATTTAGCCGAAAGCATTCCCTATACAATAGCCATGGCGGTCAGTGTCGTACTGTACAAGGACATGGGGCTTTCCAACACGCAAATCGCTTTCTACACCAGCTGGCTTTATCTTCCCTGGGTCATCAAGCCGCTCTGGAGTCCGTTTGTGGATATTTTCCGCACCAAGCGTTTCTGGATACTGGCGATGCAACTGGCTATCGGCGCGTCGCTCGCCTGTGTCGCCCTGACCCTGCCCACATCTGATTTTGTGCGCTACTCGCTGGCTGTTTTCTGGATTATGGCCTTCAGTTCCGCTACGCATGATATTGCTGCCGACGGTTTCTACATGCTGGGGCTCGACACCCCGCAGCAGGCGGCGTTTGTCGGTGTGCGCGTTATTTTTTATCGCATTGCCACTATTGCGGCCGAAGGTGGATTGGTGTTTTTGGCCGGCATGCTGCAGAATTACGGCTATCCGGCGGCCGGCGCCTGGTCATTGTCCTTCATGGTAGTCGCGGCGGTTTTTCTGACCTTCTTTATTTATCACTTTATCGCCCTGCCCAGGCCTGCTGAGGATGTCAGCGCGCCATGGGATAAATCAAAAAATTTTCTGGCGGAGTATTTCCGCATTATTACCTTGTTTTTCCGACGCAAGGATATTCTGGTCATCATTTGCTTTTTTCTGTTTTATCGATTTGCCGAGGCGCAACTCACTAAAATGGTCGTGCCGTTTTTACGCGACGGGTTTGATAAAGGAGGCTTGGGCCTTTCCACCGCGGATATCGGCATCATCTACGGCACGGTTGGAGTCATCGCGCTGATGCTGGGCGGTCTTCTGGGCGGCTATTTCGTTTACAAGAATGGTTTGAAATTCTGGCTGTGGCCGATGGTTTTTATCATGCACTTTCCGGATTTGATTTTTGTCTATCTTTCTCACTATCAGCCCCAGAATTTATGGTTGATCGGTTCCGCCGTGGCCGTGGAGAAATTCGGTTATGGTTTCGGCTTTACGGCCTACACGATGTATATGATTATGGTTGCGCAGGGAGAATACAAAACCGTCTTTTACGCGATAGGCACGGGGATTATGGCGCTGGGCATGATGATTCCGGCGATGGGCAGC
>JBATES010000061.1:0-2518 GCA_049664145.1 Smithella sp. | reverse complement strand
AGTTTAAGCTTGCTCGAGCTATATTTCTCATTAACAGGAGGTTTCTTTTTTGGGCAGCTTATATTATTTTTTTGTTTTTGCCAGACTTGGTAGTCTGCCCTTTGATGTTCGGATGATATAACGCCCTAAAATACTAAGTTTCTAAAAGAGCAAGGAAGAAAATGGAGGATTGCTGTCCCGCTATTTGAAGATTGAAAAACTTACAGGGCGTTCATCACGGTTTGAAAAGCCTGACCCTAAGAAAAAAAGAGCTTGAATTAAGTGTGATGCCCCCCCCCGAATTCCCCCCAATTACTTCCGTTCTGCCGACCACCGGGGTGGTGGATTTTGACCCGGCCATCCGGGCTTTAGTCGAATTTAAAATTTTTTTCTTGAAATAATTTAACACAGGTATCCACTGAATCGGCATCATAAAGCGTTCCCTTATATTTCACGATCTCCTGCAGTGCCATTTCAATGCCCAGCGCCGCACGATATGGACGATGGAAAGTCATCGCTTCAACGACATCAGCTACCGCAACAATTTTGGATTCGTCAAGAAGCTGATCACCGGTTAAACCACTCGGGTATCCGGAGCCATCCATCCGCTCATGATGCTGCAGAGCGATCTGTGCAATGGGCCAGGGAAACTCTATTTTGCTTAGCATTTCCCATCCGGCTTGTGGATGGATTCTAATCAGCATCATTTCTGTTTTGTTTATCGATCCCGGCTTAACCAAAACTTCCATGGGAACAGCCAATTTTCCAATATCGTGAATGAGACTGGCATAATAGATACCTTGAACCTGATTGCTGGACAGGCCCATTGCCATCGCCATAGCGCGGCAAAGCTGGGCGACATGTTTCTGATGACCCCCGGTATAAGGATCACGCATTTCAATAATCGCTGAAATTGTATTAATAGAACCTTCTATGGTTTTTTCCAGGCTGGTCAGGCTGTTTTTGAGCATGTTTTCAACTGTTTTACGCTCTATGATTTCTTTTTGCAGATGCTCGTTTGCCTGTTGGAGTTCCTGGGTGCGTTCCAGTATTTTTTCCGTTCGTTTTTTAATTTCTGATTCAAGATGTTCACGATACAGTCTGTTTTCTTTTAAAAGAGTTGCGCGCTCAATTGCCTTATTCAGTGCGTGTTCCAAGACACCCATATCATAAATCGGCTTGGTGATATAATCCCATGCCCCCAACCGGATCGCCTCAATTACATCATCAATATCGCTGGTTCCGGAAATCATAATAATAGGCGTTTCAGAAGATTCTTTAGCTGTTTCCTTCAGGAAACCTAAACCATCAAGTACCGGCATTTTTAGATCGCAGAGGACTACGTCCGGATTTTCCTGTCGGAACAAATCGAGACCCGCCTTGCCGTTTTCACTTTCCAGGATTTCATAGTCGTGATCCTCTAAAAAAGCGGCAAAGTTTTTTCTAACAACGCTTTCGTCGTCGATGATAAGAACCTTCATGATATTATGTTTTTCCTTCCAGAAGTTTTAATATGCTTTTGGTTAAAACACTCATATCCAATAAAGGCTTTCGAAAAATCTGTGTCTTTTTTACGCCGATTTCTTCGAGTGATCCCGGGAGGGAATAATTGGTGGAGCCGGTATGAATAAGAAACTTTAACACGGGCTGGACTTCGTGTGCTTTGAGAATGAGCGTATCTCCATCTATCCCCGGAAGCCGCATATCGACAATGGCAACATCAATCTTTTGCTTTAAAAGAAAATCCAGCGCTTCTTCGCCACTGAGAGCGGAAAAAACCGTGAAGCCCTCATCCTCCAGAAAAGCGGCTACGTTTGAACAGACGGCCATTTCATCATCAACCACCAATACTTTAATATTTGAAATGTCCATTGAACCCCCTTAACGTGAAATAGGTAGCTTAACGATAAATGTTGATCCTTTATCTTTCTGTGATTCTATTTCTATCGTGCCGCCATGAGTGTTCGTAACGATAAAGTAGGATACCGAAAGGCCGAGTCCGGTGCCGATGCCGACATCTTTGGTGGTAAAAAACGGCTCAAAGATCCGCTTACGCACGTCTTCGTCCATACCCGGGCCATTGTCTTCAATTGCCACGATCACCATATCATGTTTTTGAAAAATCGAGATATTAATGATCGGTTTATCATTAATGTAAGTTTTATGGGATATGGCCTGAGCGGCGTTTTTTAAGATATTAAGGATGACTTGCTGAATTTCAGTGGCATTGCATGTAACTTTGGGAAGCAACGGCGAATACTCTTTTTTAATTTCAATATGCCGGAAGTCAAACTGCTTTTTAAGATCATAATCTTTTGCCGCAAGATCAATTGTTTTATCCACCAGATCGACGAGATCCTCCGGAACCATCTCAGATTTACTCTTCCGGCTGAAATTCAGCATATTGGAAACGATTTTTGAGGCACGATCTGCCATTTCAATAATTCCACCGATCATGAAAGTAATCTGGCGTTTTTCCATATATTGAGCGATTACGTCGATGTCCGTACCCAGTTCCCGGGCGACCTCGATATTCTTG
>JBATES010000060.1:0-1946 GCA_049664145.1 Smithella sp. | reverse complement strand
ACACGAACCTGGTAGGGGCAAACCCCGATCTGATCATGAGAAATATCGGGAGGGTGAATATCCCCCTCTTGCGGGAATTCATCCTGAAAGTCGAAGACATCACCAAAAAAGCCAAGCATGTCAGGATCACGACGCCCGCGGGCACGGATGTGGAATTTGATAATGATCCGAACCGTGACTTCTACACCGCAGACGGCTTCATTAAGAAGGGCGAGATCAAGATGATGCCGGGACAGATTTCCTGGACCCCGCTATTCAAAACCATCAACGGGACGATCGTAATCGATGGCACGCTGACACCCCCTCTGGGCAAGGTCAATGATCCCATTCGTCTGACGATCAAAGAAGACAAGGTTGTCGACGTGGCCGGTGGGCAGGATGCGAAGGCTTTTAAGGCGTGGCTGGAGAGCTTCAAGGACGACAGAATGTTCTATCTTGCGCACCTTTCCTACGGTTTCGGCCCGGGCGCAAAACTGACAGGCGACATTGTCGAGGATGAGCGTGTGTGGGGGTCGACCGAGTGGGGATTCGGAAATATTGGGCCCATGCTGGTTCCGGATATCCCGGGCGGAATTCCGGCTTCCTCACACTCGGACGGCATATGCTTGAACTCCACGGTCTATCTCGATGGCCAGCTTTTGCTCAAAGAAGGCCAAATCGTCGGTCCCACAGAAGAAATTATCGCGCTGGCAAGGAAGCTTGGCAAATAACTGAAAAAACAGATATCTGGTTGGGGTGGCACGTTGGAACACGGTGGACCGAGGTAAACTTGGCCGGAGGGTTACGCCATGGTTAAAACTCCCAGATCATTATGGAACTGTGTGGATAAGGGCTGAAGTCTAAATGTCTTTAATAGGAGGTCTGCGATGTGTGTTGATAGAAGTATCAATGAATGGGGAGCGATCAGGTTTTGTACGCACAAACAGAAGCAAGGCTCGATGAAATGTAGTAAACTTGGAAAAATCTTGGTATTGCTACTTATTTTTACCTTTGGAGGTGCAACATTAACTAGCTCTTACGCTGCTCCTAAGGATGCAAAAGCCGAAAAAATCATACGGATCGCCGTATCTGGTACTCCTGTTATTGATCCGGCTGTGGGGCTTTACGTGAGTAGCAGCATTGCTTTGGTAAATATTTACGATAGCTTAGTATTTCCTTCTAGAACAAAAGCGGAAATGGAGTC
Organism: Smithella sp.; assembly: GCA_049664145.1. Lineage (GTDB taxonomy): Bacteria > Desulfobacterota > Syntrophia > Syntrophales > Smithellaceae > Smithella. Next base: position 763 of record JBATES010000060.1, on the reverse strand, counting down.
AGCACTAGCGCAGAAGTGGGATATTTCCAAAGATGGTAAGGAATATACATTTTATTTAAGAAAAGGGGTCAAATTTCATAATGGTGATGAATTAAAAGCTTCAGATGTAGTATTTTCGGCAAAACGCTTATTAAGAATCGGAGAAGGATACGCATATATTTTTATGGATACAATTAAAGATGTAGTGGCTGTAAACGATTATACTGTTAAATTTTTCCTTAAAAAGCCATTTGGCCCTTTTTTAAGCACATTGAACCGTTTATATATCTTAAACGAAAGACAAGTTAAGGAACATATCAACTCTGGCAATTATGGAGAATGGGGCGATTATGGTCGTGATTGGTTGATAACACATGATGCTGGTTCTGGGCCATATATGGTTAAAGAGCTTGTACAACAAGACTATCTATATGCTATTAAATTTGACAAGTGGTACGGCGGGGAGTGGAATTCAGATGCCCCTACGGCTTTTAAGGAAATAGATACTACGGAAGCATCAACCATTCGTACTATGATGAAAAACAATGAACTAGAAATTACTGATATGTGGCAATCTTCTGAAAACCTTAATGCAATGAGTAAACTGCCTGGTGTGGAGATTGCAATGTATTCTGCTCTTGCTAATCAGAATATGTATTTTAATACAAAAAAGGCCCCTACCGATGATGTGAACTTCCGTAAAGCGCTCGCTTGTCTTTTCGATTACGACATGATAATTAATAATATTTTCCCCGGCTCAAGTCGTTCTTACGGTCCTGTGCCC
>JBATES010000059.1:0-5356 GCA_049664145.1 Smithella sp. | reverse complement strand
TGAGACTCAAATTTCAAAAACGAATAACCTGAATACCCTGAAGGGCACCATGGGGTCACTATAGGTGAATTGAAATTTGTAAGTCGTAGTGAGTCCCAAGTTTCAGAAGTGTAGCGTACTGAAATTTGTTGGATGAACTATCCAATCCCTATATATTGGGATTGGGAACAATCCCGCCGCAAGTGAAATGTCGGCTCTGGACTGATTATCTTTGTTCAGAAAAAACGCGCCCTGAATTATTCGGAAACTTCCACGCGGTTGCGTCCGTTCTTCTTCGCTTTGTAAACGGCTTCGTCGGCGCGTGAAATGGTCCGGTAGATGCCTTCATTTTTTAAATGTTCAGCCAAGCCGATGGAAACCGTTACATGGGATTTTTGCCTCGCTCCCGTGTCGAAAACCAGGCATTCTTCCACACAGGCACGGATACGTTCGGCAAAAATCTTTGCTTCTTTCAGATGAGTTTGTGTCAGAACAATCAGAAATTCTTCGCCACCATAACGGCCGCAGAAGTCCGTTTTACGTAAAACATTGCGGATGATGTTGGCAAAGGTCATTAATACGGCATCTCCGGCCTGATGTCCCAATGTGTCGTTGACGCTTTTAAATTTATCAAGATCCATCATGGCCACAGAAAAGGCCGCTCCTGTACGGGTAGCTCGACGGTGTTCGTTTTCAATAAGCTCCATCAGATGACGGCGATTATAAAAGCCGGTCAGATCATCCTGTATCGCCATTTCCTGAATTTTAGCAAAAGATTCCTGAAGTTTTTTCTGGCTGCTGCTCAACTCACGGCGCAGGGCGCTGATGTTGCCGCCGATAAAGGAAACGGAAATCAGGATAATGGCCAGAGCCATCCACTGAAAAAATTCACCTTGAATATTGATATCCTGTGGATGGAAACGCTTCAGCAGAAAAATATCAATTCCATAAGTTATCAGAATAAACGCGCTGACATGCAAAAACTGCCGGGTATTCAGGCGAAAAATGCCGAACAGGAGGATGAGGATATACATGGAAAGAAGAATGCCTTTTGCCTGATAGATAAAAAATATACTGTACATAACGGCAAGGCTGGCGATGCAAATCTGGACGGAAGTCAGGCTGGGGTCCTGCATCCTCTTGTTCCAACCGGTGCGAAAGACGATATATAAAATAACATTTGCCGTCAGAATCATAATCCAGTTGCCGTAAAGCGCCTTTAACTCCATGATGCCTACCTGGTAGGCTAAATAAGTAAGGGAAAGATTCAGAACATAAATGCCCAAGGATATAAAAAAACGACCAAGACGCAGAGCCTGCTTGGGATCGTTTTTGGGGATGATGGAAAAATTCTGTGCCAGCAGGGAAATATTATAGCCCAGTTTAGATAATTTTCTGGTAATTCCGTTAACATTTAAAGATACGCTTTTATGAGCCATATAAAAAAATCAGTAAAAGGTTACTGTTCCCGGAAAATTTTTTAGTGGCTGTTTCCTAATCATAAAAAAAGCGGGAAAACTACAGAAACTTGACCTTCCCGCCTGAATACATTGTTGATCCCTGCATGGAATTTTTGTATCTAATATTCCTAGAAGATGGTTCTGCGTCCGTTGTATCTTTCGATATCGTAATATTTCTTAACATCAACGAGTTTTAATTTATTGATAATGCCTTGCAGAGGAGCCGTGGTAATCTCGCCTTTGTCGAGACTGACCATCCGACCGAAATCGCCATTGACAATCATATCGACGGCAGCAATACCGAACCACCGGGCCATCAGGCGATCTTGAGCGGATGGCGTTCCTCCGCGTTGAAGGTGACTGAGCGAGATATGGCGCGCTTCCAGTCCGGTTTTCTTTTCAATTTCCGTTGCGACATAACTGCCGATTCCTCCCACGGAAACATGTCCGAAATCATCAACATGGCTGTCTTTTAGAAATTCATCGCGTCCTTTCAGTTTCGCGCCTTCGGCAACCACGATAATGGAATAATTGATTTCCCGGCCTCTTCTTTCCCGCAAAAGCTCGCAAACTTTTTCCATGTCGAAAGGGCACTCCGGTATCAGAATAACGTATGCTCCGCTGCATTCGCCGCCGCGCAAAGCGAGCCATCCGGCATGACGTCCCATGGTCTCGACCACAAAAATTCTGCCGTGAGAACCGGCGGTGGTCCGGAGACGGTCAATTTCCTCTGTGATGATATTAATCGCTGTGTCAAATCCGAGAGAATATTCCGTTCCCGCAAGATCCATATCGATCGTTTTGGGAATCCCCACGGTTTTAATACCCATCTTGTGGAGCTTGTAGGCCACACCCAGTGTATCTTCCCCGCCGATGGCGACGATGGCGTCAATGCCCAGTTTTTTGATGTTTTCAATAACTTTTTCGGAACGATCATTTTTTGGATTAAAGGGATTGGTCCGGGAAGTTCCCAAATTAGTGCCGCCGTATCGATCCCAGGCCCGGACGGTTTCTTCATCGAGCGGTTTCAGGTATCGGGCGCAGCTTTGGGGATCGTCCGGATCAACTTCGACGAGTCCCTTCCATCCTTCAACAATGCCGACGATCTCAAACGATACAGAACGGTTCGCGGCTATGCGGGGATCGAGCGCGCTTTTGGTCACCCATTTAATTGCTCCGTTTAGTCCGGGGCAATCACCTCCACCTGTTAATACGGCAACCTTCATTTTCATGTTTTTTGCTCCACAAGATTGAAAATCAAAATAAGTAAATAAAATATGGAAATTTACGGAAATATTGTGATGCCTGCCTTATAAGAAAAACTTTTCCGTAAGTCAACAACATAAATAACGCCGGACAGAGACATTTTTCATGGTTGAATGCTCTGGATGCTTGAAATATTGATGAAAAGAATATATAGATAAACAAAACACGACTACAGGATTTTTCATGACAGAAAAAGAGACGGTAAAATGGCTGAAAATTGAAATACTGGCTCATCCGGAGCTTATGGACGCGCTCGGGAATTTTCTGACCGAATCCGGCGCGCAGGGCGTTTTCCAGGAATCTCTGGCGCCGCAGCAAACCGAGGGAGATTTTCCGGAACCGACTGACGAAGACATTTTGAAAGCCTATTTTCCGCATGACAACCGTAATGAAAAAAGACTGGCCGCTTTGCAGAAATACATCAACAGTCTGTCTGAAATTTTTCCGAACTTTGCAAAGCCCTCGTTTACCACGGAAACCATCTGTGATCCCGACTGGGGAGAACAGTGGAAAAAATATTTCATGCCTGTCCGGGTCAGCAACAATATCGTTATCAAACCGACGTGGGAACGCTACACGCCCGCCAGTCGCGATATTGTGATTGAAATTGATCCCGGTATGGCTTTTGGAACGGGTCAGCATCCTTCGACACGCATGTGTATCGAAGCCATTGAAGATGTCATTATGAATGACCGCTCCATCAAAGAATGGAAGGTTATGGATGTCGGCTGTGGCACGGGAATCCTGGGCATCACCGCCGCTAGAATGGGGGCACAGGATGTCGTTTGCATTGATACCGACAGGAAAGCCGTGGAAATCGCCTGTGAAAACGCCGCCATCAATCATGTGAAAACCTCCATGAGTATTTTGAATAAAAACGCAGCCGCGATCGATAAACCGCGCAATCTGATTATTGCCAATCTAACCGCCAATCTCCTGATTACGCTCCGCCCGCACCTGGCGGACTTGCTTTTGCCGGCAGGATACCTGATTATTTCGGGTATCATTGAGCAGGATGCCAAAAGAATCGAAAAGGAATTTTTTGTCGATCCCCTGTCTCTTCATCGAATGATCACCGAGAAAGAATGGGTCTGTTACGTGCTGCGCAGAAATCCCTAAACATTCAATTCTCGTCTGCTTTGGACAAACATAAGGATGAACCGTCTTGACCATTCCCCGCATATACAGTCCGCAATCTCTGGAAAACAAAACAACCTGTGAACTGGGCGGGGATAATTTAAAATATCTGAAACAGGTCATGCGCCTGAAGCAGGGAGACCGGATCAATATCTTTGACTGTTTCGGTCGCGAGTTTGAGGCGGTAATCCAGAACTTCTCCTTAAAGACGGTCTTCATCGAACTGGGCAAACCGGTTCCGTCAGCGGTCAGGGAAATCAGAATCACATTGGCACAGGCCCTGCCGAAGGCCAGGAAGATGGACACGATTATCAAAAGCGCCGCGGAGCTGGGTACGGATAGGATTGTCCCTTTTCACGCCGCAAGGTCGGTCAGTCAGATTGGTGAGGAAAAAAGTGAATGGAAACTGAGCCGCTGGCAGAAAATTGCGCAGGAAGCCGCTCGTTCCAGTCACAGTGCTTATATCACTGACGTATCAAAAATTTCCTCTTTTAGCGGGATGCTTGCATTATCATCACCAAGCGCATGGAAATTTATTTTCTGGGAAGAAGAATTTCAGAAAACCATCAAAGATGTTTTAACCGATGCATCCCTGGCGGATGCAAAAGATTTTTTCATCGTGGTCGGACCGGAAGGTGGTTTTTCCAGAGACGAAATTACCCAGGCAAAGGATGCCGGATTTATTTCCCTGAGTCTGGGAAAACAGATTTTGAAAGTGGAAACGGCGGCGGCGGCCATCATATCCATCATCCAGTATGAAAAAGGCATCTTCAGCAAGAGAACACAGGAGGTTACACAATGACTTTTTATAAATATGCAGGATTCTGGCGGCGGCTGATCGCTTTCACGATTGACGGCACCATCATTTTTTTTATTTTTATGATTTTGTTTTTCATTGCTTCCATGGCATTTTTTTCAGGAGCTATTTCGGTAAACGGTGACAGAATCCTCGCCGATTTAAATCACCCCACACAATTTTCTCCGGTGATTTTTTATTTATGGGCGTTTTATTTTGTCGTCAATATTATCTATTTTACCTATTTTCACGGTGCGACAGGACGAACTCCGGGAAAAATGATTTTGGGTCTGCAGGTCGTGACCGAAGAAGGCAATCCGATTTCTTTCGGTACGGCGTTTTTAAGATCAGTCGGTTATTTTGTTTCGAATATTCTTTATCTCGGTTTTATCTGGGCTGCTTTCGATCGGAGAAAACAGAGCTGGCACGACAAAATTGCCGGAACGGTTGTCATTATCAGAGAAAAAGCGGATCGAAGCGATGGCATATCGATTTTGGATACCACCGATTCTTCAGGAGAAGCACAACCTGTAAAACCACCTGAAGATAATAACAATTAGACAAGAAACATCTTTGTGCTTGGCAGAAAAAGACCTTGACAAAAGAAATCTTATTCTATAGACGGTTGCATAATTTTCGGGGATTCATGAATCCAACGGGTCGGTAGCTCAGTCGGTAGAGCATCGGACTGAAAATCCGAGTGTCGACAGTTCAATTC
>JBATES010000058.1:0-3066 GCA_049664145.1 Smithella sp. | reverse complement strand
GTAAAGGGGCTGGTGCCTGATAATGTTCATCAAAAATTATTGGAAAAATATACTACAGGCAGCAAGGGCTGATTTTCACGAAACGCTATTTCTAGATAAGAATATCAGGAGAAAATATAAATGGGCGGCATTTTTGGAGTTGTGGCTTCGGATAATTGTGCCAAGACACTTTTTTACGGAACGGATTATCATTCTCACCTGGGAACGGAAAACGGTGGCATGGCTATATTAGGCGCCAGAGGCTTTTACAAAACGGTTCACAGCGTGTCTCAGATGCAATTCAAATCACGATTCGTTGACGATTATAAAAAGCTGGAAGGCAATTTCGGCATCGGCGCTATCGATGATGACTCTCCGCAGCCGTTGATTTTTCGCTCAAAATTCGGTGTTTATGCCGTCGCCGCCACTGGAATGATCTCCAATAAAAATGAGCTGGTGAATGAACTGTTGAATGAAGGGGCTTCCTTCGGAGAAATGGCCGATGGCGGCGTGAATAATGCGGAAATCGTCGCCTGTCTGATTAATCGTGGAGATAATATTGTGGAGGGAATCGCCTCCATGCGTGGTGCTATCGAAGGATCCATCTGCGCGCTGGTTCTGACTGAAGAAGGGATTTACGCAGCGAGAGACAAGTATGGACGTTTTTCTCTAGCCGTTGGTGAAAATAAAAACCCACAGGAAAAGAAGTCCTATGTTGTGGCCACGGAGGCGAGTTCATTTGAAAATCTCGGTTACGAACTGGTGCAATTCTTAGGTCCGGGTGAAATTGTGTTGTTGACCCCGGACGGCATAAAATTCATGAAACCGGCGGGAGAGGCGAAGAAGATATGTTCTTTTTTGTGGATCTATACCGGTTATCCATCCTCCTCTTACGAAGGTATCAGTGTGGAAGGCACCAGAGAACGATGCGGCGCTTATCTGGCCAAACGGGATAATGTTCAGGCTGATTTTGTGTCCGGTGTTCCCGATTCCGGTGTCGGTCATGCCATCGGATACGCGATGGAATCGGGTATCCCTTATCGACGGGCGCTGGTGAAATACACCCCTGGCTATGGACGCAGTTATACACCGCCGACACAGGAAATCAGAGACCTTGTGGCAACAATGAAACTTTGCGCAGTGCGCGATGTCATTCAAGGCAATCGCATCATCATCTGTGACGATTCGATTGTTCGCGGAACACAGTTGAAAAATTTAACCATCAAGAAATTATGGGATAATGGAGCGAAAGAAATACACGTTCGCCCGGCTTGTCCGCCACTGATGTTTCCGTGTATTTATGCCTCTTCCACGAGATCAACCAGTGAACTGGCCTGTCGCAAAGCGATGCGTGATCTTGAAGGAAAGGACATAGAAAACCCTGCTGAATATCTGGATAAAAATTCGGTTAAATATGCGCAAATGGTTGACTGGATACGTCGTGATATAAACGTGACCTCGCTGAGATATTTAACAATTGAAGATATGATTGCCGCTATAGGTCTTCCGTCTGATCAGTTATGTTTGCATTGCTGGCAGGGTACATAAGCTTGGCTTCAGCTTCATATCTGCAATGATTGAACATTATGCCTGGAAAGTTGACTTCTGTGGAACATCTATCCTTCATCAAAAGAAGAAAAACGAAAACAATCAAAATGGGCGGTTTATCCATTGGGGGAAAGTCTTCTGTCATTGTGCAATCCATGACGAATACGGATACGCGTGATGTCAAAACAACTGTCCAACAGATTCATAGGCTGGAAAAGGCGGGATGCGAAATCATCCGTGTTGCCGTCCCGGATCAGGAAGCTGTCGAAGCAATTCCGGCGATAAAAAAGAAGATCAATTTGCCGTTGATTGCCGATATACACTTTGATTACCGTCTGGCCATTGCTGCCATCAGAAATGGTGCGGAAGGAATCAGAATCAATCCGGGCAATATTGCCAGGGAGAAGATCGGTGAAATTATCAGGGCGGCAAAGGAAAGAAAAACGGTGATTCGTATTGGCGTTAATTCCGGTTCACTGCAAAAAGATTTGTTGAAAAAATATGGAGGTCCGACAGCCGGGGCTCTGGCTGAAAGCGCCTTGCAGAATATAAAATATTTTGAGGATCATGATTTTGATTTAATCAAGTTATCGCTGAAATCTTCACATGTCCCTACGATGATTGAGGCTTATCGCGCGATTTCGGCCCAAACCGATTATCCGTTGCATCTGGGTGTGACGGAGGCGGGATCACTGGTCAACGCCGCGATAAAATCTGCCGTGGGCATTGGAACACTTCTTTATGAAGGCATTGGCGATACCATCAGGGTTTCTGTCACCGGAGATCCTGTTTTGGAAATTCCTCTGGCTTACGGAATTTTGCGGGCCTTAAATATCAGGAAAATCGGACCAGAGATTATTTCCTGTCCGACTTGCGGGCGCTGTCAGGTTGACCTTTTAAAACTCTCTGATAAAATAGAAAAGGCTCTTGTTGGCCAAAAAGAATATTTAAAGATTGCTTTAATGGGCTGCGTCGTCAATGGACCCGGTGAAGCAGCAGATGCCGATATCGGTTTGGCCGGAGGCAAAGGACAGGGCATTATTTTCAAGAAAGGGAAACTCTGGAAAAAAGTTGCGGAAAAAGATTTTGCAAAAGTTTTACTCAAAGAGATAAATAGGATGATTGACGAAAGGAAAAAAGTTTAATGCGTTATTCAGAAATGTTTTTACCAACAGTTAGAGAAGTTCCTTCCGATGCGGAAGTAATCAGTCACCAGTTGATGATCAGAGCCGGTATGATCCGGAAATTAACCAGCGGCATATATTCGTATCTGCCTTTGGGTTACCGGGTGATCCGCAAGCTGGAGCAAATTATTCGGGAGGAAATGAACAGAGCCGGAGCGCAGGAAGTTTTTATGTCCACGGTCCAGCCGGCGGAACTATGGCAGGAGTCGGGACGCTGGGTTCATTATGGCAAAGAGCTGCTGAGATTTAAAGATCGTCATGATCATGAATACTGCCTGGGACCTACCCATGAAGAGGTCATAACTTCTCTGGTGCGCAATGATATCAAGACCTACCGTCAGTTGCCCCGTAATCT
>JBATES010000057.1:0-4229 GCA_049664145.1 Smithella sp. | reverse complement strand
CTATGGAGGCTGATGCAGCTTTGAAGAAAGAAGTGCTGGCGCTTGTTCCTCAGCGGGAACCGTTCCGTTTTATTGATGAAATTATCAGACTTGACGATGACCATATTGTTGGCGCCTACCGTTTTCGCGAAGATGAATATTTTTATCGCGGGCATTTTCCCGGTAATCCCATCACGCCGGGTGTTATTCTGATTGAGACGATGGCGCAAGTGGGCGTTGTGGCGTTTGGCATATATCTTTTGGCACGCCAAAAAAATGTGCGGCCCGGAGAAATGAAATTGCCGATCAGTTTGTTTTCTCTGGCGGATGGCGTGGAATTCAAACAAATTGTCAGGCCGGGCGAAAGAGTTATCGTGAAGGCGAAAAAAATATATTTTCGTAAAATTACCATCAAAGCCAGCGTTGTCATGGAAAAGGAAAACGGTGAACTGATTTGCAGCGGAGAATTATCGGGAGTGGGAGTGGATCAATGAAAAAAAGAATTGTCATTACGGGAATGGGAGTGGTGGCGCCCAATGCGCATGGCCTGGATGGTTACGAAAAAGCACTCAGAGACGGTGTTTCGGGTATTCGTTTTATTCCTCATCTGCAGGAATTAAATTTCGGCTGCCAGATTGGCGGTGTGCCTCAAAACTTTGATGAAACCAGATCGCGTTATTTCGATCAGGAAAAACTTTTATGCATGAATGAAAATATTGGTTATGCCTCCGTTGCGGCCATAGACGCCTGGAAAGATGCGGGATTCAGTCCGAAAAGCGACAATGACGATAATGTGGATTGGGATACAGGGGTTATTGCCGGTTCCGGAATCGGCGGCATGGACACGATTGCCGACACCATCGTCCCCCTGATTAATGAAGGCAAGGTGAAGAGACTGGGCAGCAGCGTTGTCGAACGGGTGATGAGCAGCGGAACCAGTGCACGCATTTCCGGACTATTGGCTTTAGGTAATCAGGTGACGTCCAATTCATCTGCCTGCTCTACCGGTAACGAAGCGATCATTGACGCGATGTGGAGAATCAGGAGCGGACTGGCCAAGCGCATGATAGCCGGTGGATCGGAAGGCTCGACCCCTTACATCTGGGGAGGTTTTGATGCCATGCGCGTGCTCTGCCGCAAATTCAACGACAATCCGGCGGAAGGCTCCCGGCCGCTCAGCGCTTCAGCGGCAGGCTTTGTGCCGGGTTCCGGCGGCGGCATGCTTGTTCTGGAAGAACTGGAAACGGCAATGGACAGAGGTGCGCGAATCTACGCAGAAATACTCGGCGGCTTTGTTAATTGCGGAGGTCAACGAATGGGCGGCTCGATGACGGCACCCAATCCTGAAGGTGTGAAGAGATGTATTTGCGGTGCGGTTGCCGACGCGGAAATCGATCCGGCTGAAGTCGATGCTATCAATGGCCATCTGACGGCGACCTATGCCGATCCTTATGAAGTAAAAAACTGGGCGGATGCTCTCAAACGAACACCGGAAAGTTTCCCCTGTATCCAGTCCACAAAATCACTGATCGGTCATTGCCTCGGTGCCGCTGGAGCGATTGAATGTGTTGCCGTCGTTCTTGAACTTTATAAGGGATTCCTGCATCCCTCGATCAACAGCGGAGATGTTCATACTGACATCGAAAAATATGCGTCAAAAATTCCGCAGAAATGTCTGGAATTTCCTGAACTGAAAATCATCGCCAAAGCCGGATTTGGTTTCGGCGATGTCAATAGCTGCATCCTATTCAAAAAATGGGAAGAAAAATAATACATATTGAAGGAGAAATTGCTTTATGGATGACAAGAAAATTTTGGAAGAAATGATTAACATTTTACGACCGTACGCCAAGAATCAGGATCTTCTGGCAACAGCGACGCTGGAAACACACATCCTGAACGACCTGAAGGTCAATTCCGCGCGTCTGGTTGACGTTATCATAAAATGCGAAGACGTTTACGGAATAAGCGTTGATGATGATGAGGCGGATAAAATTCGCACCATCGGTGATGCCGTCAGAATCATTAAACAAAAACTTGGGTAAACGATGACTAAAAAATCACGGATGCTTTTGCGCCTGCAGAATTTTGTCGGACGCGTGGCCATATTTATCATCGCGCCTCTGTATTTTTTTGCCGCGAAAATATTCTTTTACAGAGTAAGGGATTTGAAAAAGGTTCGCCGCCTCTGCAACGAAGAATTTGCAAAACACAAAGGGGGCTGGATTATATGCTCAAATCATCTGACCATGATTGACTCTTTTATTTTAAGTTATGCCATGTTTAATCTTAGTCAGCATATCATTCACTACAAGAAACTTCCCTGGAATCTGCCGGAATGGACCAACTATAAAGACAATATTATTTTAACGATATTGTGCTATTTGTCCAAATGCATTCCCATCAACCGCGGCGGAGCCAGGGAAAAGATGAAGGCATCCCTGGAAAAATGCATGCATCTTCTGCGTCAAGGCGAGACCATTATGATTTTCCCGGAAGGCAAGCGCTCCCGTACCGGAAGGGTGGATAAAGAAGGATTCTCCTACGGCGCGGGGCGTTTTATCAAAGACATGGAGAACTGCAAGGTCATGTGCTTGTATTTGCGGGGAGACAAACAAGAAAATTACAGCGTCATTCCCGCCTGGGGTGAGAAATTTTCCGTGCAGATGAAGATTTTCACGCCGCAAGCCGCCGAGGGGAGCGAACTGAGAATGCAGCGGGATTACGCCACGCAAATCATTAAGAGTCTGGCGCAAATGGAGGATGATTATTTTGCCCTACGTTGGGAACGATGTGGTGGATTTGCAGGATGCGTCGAACGCGGGGAAAAGCAGAGATTCACGCCTTCTAAAAAAAATCCTCACAGATGTTGAAATCGAATTTGTAAAAAACGCGGAACAACCGGATACAGCGCTCTGGTCTTTTTGGGCCTGCAAGGAAACCGCTTATAAAGTCATAAAGAAATATTGTTTAGATGCCGCCTTCATTCCGCGACAATGGCAGACGGTTTTTCACAGTGATCCGTCGGATTATATGGCAGGAAAAGTTATTATTTCCGGAAAAAGCGCGGTTCACATCCGTCTTTTTGCCAATGCCGGTTATGTGCATTGCACAGGATCTGATGATCAATCGGCGCTGGATAAATTAACATGGGGGGTTGAATCACTGCCGAAAACAGAAACTGACGCGTCAATATTTGTGCGACAATGTCTTGCGGACAGATTAACAAAACACCTTTCTCTGCATTTCCATCAAATAGAAATTAGACGAACAAGAAAAAATGGCGAGCTTTTCCCGCCATGTGTCTATGTCTGTGGTGTCAAGACAGATATGGACATAAGCCTCAGTCATGATGGCCGTTTCGTCGCGTATACTTTTATTGAATAAATATTTCATTAACTTGCATTGCTTTATTGTTGAAAAATTACGAAAAAAGAAGTAATAAGTAGTTTTATTCCTGTTATATAAAAATACCAGAAATACCATTATTGCAATAAATATCTCTTGGCAAATAAGTTTTTGTGTATATAATAGTGCCGTAAAGTCATTATTGCATATTATTTTTTGGGGTCAAGTGAAGACATTATTAAAGGATATTGCAACAGTTCAAATGGGTTTTTCGTTCAGATCGAGGCTTGAATCGCTGAAATCAGGAGAAGTCGGCGTAATTCAAATGAAAGACCCCACCGATGAAAATATCGTTGATTGCAAAAAAATGTCTCATGTTGATATAGGTAAGTTTAGCGAAAGTCATTTAGTAAGAAAGGGTGATCTTATATTCCGGTCACGCAGTTTAACTTCAACATCTGCCATCCTTTCAGACGATCCTGGCCGTGTTGTAGTTTCAGCCCCGCTTTTACGAATCAGAATTACCAGTCCCTATATTATGCCGGAATACCTCAACTGGTTTATCAGCCAGTTACCTGCGCAAATTTTTTTGGCAAGTCACGCGCGCGGTTCAACACAAAAGATGATTAGCAAGGAGGCATTAGAGATGCTTGAAGTTGACGTGCCTCCACTGGAAAAGCAAAAAATGATTGTCACGTTGGCCGCGTTGGCGGAAGAAGAACAGCGCATAATGAAGAAACTTGCACTAAAACGTAAACAATATGTTTCAGCCACATTAATTCGTGAAGCACAGGAGAATAAATAGATGAATGTAAAAATCGATCAGAAAGACATCAATAATGCGGCATGGGCGGCCTGCGACACTTTCCGTGGCGTTGTCGATCCCGCGCAATATAAAGACT
>JBATES010000056.1:0-19662 GCA_049664145.1 Smithella sp. | reverse complement strand
GAAGAAGGCCTGAACAAATATCAAACGATTCATAACAAATGTCCGCGCTTTTTCGAAAAAACCGTTTTCTTCTGCCGTAAATGTCAGGCCGATGGATTTGATTTTGGAATCATCAAATTCGGGACTTTGCAGATAGGCATCGATTTTCGTCTGAATTTCTTTGGGTGACTGGCCGCCGGCATAGGCTCCGCCAATCAACGCGCCGGCGCTGGTTCCCACAATCAGGTCAATGCCGATGCCCTCCTCTTCCAGAACTTTGAGAACGCCGATGTGAGAGAAGCCACGAACCCCTCCTCCACCCAGCACCAGAGCAACTTTTTTGCCCGTCCGTTTCATAATAAGCCTTCTTTTGCGCCCACTTAAAAATGTCTACTTCTTTTATCAACAATCCGGCTCGTATTCAAGTACTCTTAGTCAATAATTTCCTTTTGGCAGCTCGTTACGCATATACAATGCACAAAATAATTACATTAACCGGCATGTTTCATATTGATTTACTGAAAACTAAAATGTATAGTGCATACGTTCTTTTAAAATCCAATAAGGAGGCAATCAATGAACAAAGCTGATTTAATCGAAGAAGTAGCAAAAGTCACATGCAGCAAGAAAGAAGCTGTAGAGGCAGTCGATGCAACCCTGGCAGCCATCAAGAAATCGCTCAAAAAAGGCAATGCCGTAACACTCGTGGGTTTTGGAACTTTCGATGTTAAGAAAAGAAAAGCTCGCGTGGGAAGAAACCCCCAGACAGGAAAAGAAATTAAAATAGCTGCTAAAAAAGTTCCAGTATTCAAAGCCGGAAAAGGTCTGAAAGACGCCGTCAAATAGTCCTGCCTTTAATCTTCATTGGTGAAGCCGTCTCATTTTCCGGTGAGACGGCTTTTTGTTTCTGCATTTCAACCGCGGTTCATTTGATCTGGAAGTAAATTTTTTTCTGAACTTTAGCACAAGATATGATAAATATTTTACCAGAGTATGTTTCAAATTAAAAAATAAATCAACGAGGAGGCTATTCTTATGAGTATGATGAAAGAATTCAAGGAATTTGCAGTCAAGGGAAACGTTGTCGATATGGCCGTCGGTATTGTGATAGGCGGCGCCTTTGGTAAGATTGTTTCATCTTTTGTTGCTGATGTCATTGTGCCTCCCATTGGCGTCATGCTGGGGGGCGTCGATTTCTCCAAACTGGCTTATACGGTTAAAGAAGCGGTGGGAGATGCTCCGGCTGTCTTCATCAGTTATGGCAAATTTATTCAGACGCTCTTGGATTTTATCATCATTGCCCTGGCGATTTTTATGGTCGTCAAGGCGATCAACGCGCTCAAACGCAAAGAGGAAGAGGCGCCGGCAGAACCATCCGCTCAGGAAAAATTACTGGGTGAAATACGTGATTTATTGAAAGAACGAAAGTAAAAACTGCCGCGTGACCGGTTGCCAAAGCAACACAGCTTCATGCCGGCCGGTTATGCAGCATCTTGACACTTCACCGATAATTGATCAAACATCTATAGACAGAATATAATATTCAACCTTTCTTTCCGGGTAGAGCGTACTCATGATTTTAGTGTATCGCCTGAGCTGCTCCTCGTATTTGTACCGCAGTCCCTTCATTGAGCCGGATTTATAATCAATGACAGTAATGAGATCATCCGCCACGATCATCCTGTCCACAATGCCGAAGCTTTCTTTATCCGATATCTGTTGCTCGATATAGATTTTGCCCGGACGGAACATGACGGCGGCGACATCATCTCTTTGAACAAACCGAAGCGCCGTTTCGTATTCTTCACCGCTTAACTCTCCGGCAGGTGGAGGAGCATCTTTATCAATTACATGCGCCAGCCAGCGATGCAGACGGTCACCTCTCAGGATACCGGCCTTGATATTGGCGGATATCAACAGCGGATCAATTTCACCATATTTTTCCGGCTCGTCATTATTCTTTGAGGGCATACCGAGTCTGGTCATTGGTTGCCGTTCTGGTTTTTTACCGGATGACGAACAGATTTCTTTTTGACTGCCTTCCGGGGCGAAACGCGAAAAGGTTGCCAGCACGGCTTGATGAACCGGCTTATACTTTTCGTCCTTATTTTTCGGCAGAAATACCGTCAGAGACATGATAGCGCGCGTCGCGGAGACATAAAAAACATTCGCCTGCTCCCGACGCATTTTTCTTGCGTTTGCCTCATAATGGTTAATAATGTTCTGAGCTGCTTTCGAATCGCTCGCGCTCAGGAAATTGATCTCATTTTTTGAAAACTGCACATGACATTTTTCGTCTTCCAGATAAAACGGAGAGCTTCTTTCATCCTCATTCCAGAAAACAAAAACATGCCTGAACTGTAATCCTTTGGTTCCATGAATCGTATCGACCTTGATATGGTCACTGTGTTCCGCTTCCGGCACCTTCACATTAAAACGGGTGTTGAACATCCGCAAAAGAAAATCATCCACATGCGCACCGCCCTCACTGAAGAAGAGCTGCGCTTCATCCTGCCAGATATCAAGTATGGTCGCAGAAATCTTCCCGCGCAAAAGTTCTACAGCACTGCTGACAGCCATGAATCCGAAAGGCTTGGGATACTTTTCGGCAAAATCCGCACGGATGACACCAAGATCGCCGAACAACCCATTGAATAACCCCGAGTCCACCGCTGCCGTAATGAATTGCGTTTCATCAGTTTGAGTCAGCACACCGGCAATAAAAAGCATGACCGCCACGCCTTCCCGGGTGGAAAGAAGCTGTCTACCTTTTACAGTGGCGACGCCGATTTCGTTTTTTAAAAGTTCAGCTTCAATCTTCTGCACGTGATTGTTGGTCAAAGCCAGCACCGCCATGTCGCCCCAGGGACAGGCATACTCCGCCTTTTTCTTCTTCAGATATTCAACCATCGCGGTGTAAAGAGCTTCTTGAGATCTGCCCTCTTTTGTGAGTTCAACGCAATTCACTTCCGTTAAGCCATCAAACAACTGCGGTTGTTCCGGCGGTTTCTGACTTTCACTTTTCTCTTTTCCTTCAAAAAGATTACCGACCAGTTCATTGAAAAAAGAAATCAACAGCGGCGTGCTGCGATAGTTGTATTCAAGAGAGCTTTCCGTGATGACCTTGCTAGCGATGTAGTCGCCGATGGACTCCTCCAGCGCCTCGCGGTCCGCGCCGCGCCAGCCGTAAATCATCTGCTTCCAATCGCCGACGGCAAAAAAAGACCTCTCCCCGCGCTCGCCCCGCCCGGATAAAATCTCATCAACCAGCGGAAGAAGAATTTGAATGTCGCCTTTTGACGTATCCTGGAATTCGTCAATCAGCAGATGTTCCGTGTGGTCAAGCCCCAACGAAAAATAATTGCCCATGAGCCTGGGACGTTCCTTGGATGTCGTGCCGTCCAGCGCAAGCAGAGCCCGGCGCACATCCTGGAAAAATATCATTCCCTTTCTCTTTTTCACGTCATCAGCCGCTTCCAGATACAAATCGCAGAGCGAGGCTACCGCCAACTCGCGCAGCAGCGCCTTGTTGATGGTCAGCCGTTCGGCCGCTTGCCGGTAATCGCAAAATATTCTGTTCAGCTCCGCATAAGGTTTGTTGCTCCACACAATGTTCTTGCCCAGACTTTTGTAATTTTCCAAATCTGAATGAGTCGCGACGGTTTTGGACATGAAAGTTTCGTAATCGGCGAAATATTTAATAACCCGATTATTAACATTAGCCGCTACCTGTGGAGCATACCCATTCGCCCTGTCGCTGATGGATTTGAGCGTGTTGTTTAAAACGCCATTTTCCCTCATCAGATCATCGAGGTCTTTCAGCCTTTCCCTGTCCATCAGACAGCGGTCGATGGTTGGCTCTGCCGCCAGCGGTTCCCAGAGCTTGTCAATTTCTTTCTTCAGGATTCTGGCTGCCACGATTATCTTGTCCGCTTTGCCATCCTGCATGACGTTGTCACGGAAAAGAACTTCTATTCCGCGCAACAGTTCAGCCTGCGTTTTCTCATCCGCCAGTTTCGGAGCAAAACCGGCCGCCGCATACAGCCGGTAGAAAAACGAATCGATGGTCGAATAGCCGACGCGTCCCGCTTCCATAATCCATCGCAGACGCTCCAGCAAAGCCAGTTCTTTTTTTCCGGCTATCTCTTTCATGATGCGGGAGCGCATCTCGGTTGTGGCGGCACGGGTGAAGGTCAGCGCGGCGATAAACTTCCCGCCTTCCATGATTCTTTCGAAAACCTCTTTCGTGAGTTGTGTTGTTTTACCGGAACCGGCCGAGGCTTTGAGCAGAATGCTTTCCATCAGTCATTCCTCCGTGCCTTATAAAAATCTTCTCTGCCACATATGGCCTGATACTGACAATAGTCGCATTGATCGCAATCGCGCGGCGGTCGGATTTCATCCACGCCGATGATTGCATCCAGGCGTTGTTTGATAGCCAGCATCAACGCTTCCGCCTGGTCGCTTTCTTCAGCCGGCAGTTCCATTTGCCGATCTCTTGTCGGCTCTTTGAGAAAATAAAAGCGCGCCCCCTGAGCGCCCCGGTTGAAATGCTGATAGATGATAAGCTGTGCCGCGGGGTGCAAAACACCTTTTTCCTGAAACCGTTGGAGCACCGTGGTCTTTTCCGAAAGATCGTATTTGCTTTGTTTCTTGGAATACTTGAAATCAATGATCTCGGTTTTTCCGGCGATAACGGCCAATCTATCTGAACGCCCGGTTATCTTATACGTCCCGGCAATCATCCCGGTAAATTTTTTCTCGCACGCCAGGGCATTATCTGCAAAAATCAAACGCTCACCGGATGTGCTTTCATCCTCGTATATCTCCCGCAGAAAGATTTTCGCGTTGAGCATGTAGATATTAATCCCCGTCATGTCGCGCAATTCGGCGTTTTCATCACTGAGCCACAGCTTATCAAAAAGTTTCTCCCAATCATCGAACCGGTCTTTGGCGGCGGTCGAAAGCTGTTGCAGGAATTGATGAATAAAATCTCCCATCTTCATATTTATTTTTTCGTCATCGTCCATGAAGGCGGGAGGTTTGATGCGGAGGATATACTGATGGTAAAACAAAAACGGACAAGCGAGAATTTTTGTCAGACTCGAAAACGAATAGGGAAAATCCCTCAATTGATTTCTCAGATTCTCATCCATTGTGATCACGGCATTTTCTTGAATTGCTCCTGAAGGCAGCGCTTCTTGAAATGTTGTAGCCGTAACGGGTTTTCCGAATTCCTGCGCCAGCAGGCTCATGTAGTAGCTCGGCGTTCTTTCCCTGATGGCATCTTCCACCCCGACTATTTTGATTTTGTCACCCTGCGCCAGAATCTGCCGGAAAATCAAATCTTCATATTCAAACATGCTTTTGCGCAGTTGCGGAACATGAACGGGATTGATGAAGGGTCCTTCAAAAGGCTGCGACGGCATAATGCCGCTGTCCAGAGAAAGAATCAAACCTTTGCTGAATCGTTCTCCCGAAACATGACCGAAACCGACCACCTGCACCGGTGCCGACCGGCTGCCCGTGACGCGGAATTTTTTCGTTTCGATAAGCATTTTCGCAGCCCCGAACATATGGCTTCCCAATCGTTCCTTCCAGGCGTCAAGGAGCGTGGCAAAAGATATTCCCACTTCCAGCGCCTCACATTCCTCACGAACGTAATGCTCTCTGTTTCTTGATAATTCCACGGCACACGCTGTGGCAAATTTCTTCAGATCGGGTATCACGCCTGGCGCGTCGGCTTTTTCCATTTCTGCCAAAAGTCTTCTTCCGGCCGCCGTCGTTGAAAACGGCAACCAGACAGCCAGATTGACAGCCTTGCCGAAAAGTCTGAGCGATCTGTTCCAAAGCATTGGCGTGAGCGATTCATCAAGCAGAAATATGATCAACTGGCCATCGCCCGATCTCTCTTTCAAGAAATTGGATACCTCCAGTGTCACCAGATCAACGAGGAAATGGAACCCTGCTAGAGAAACCAATTCGATACCTGCGCCATCCGATGAGGCTACGGCACCGCCGAAGGATAAGACAAGATTCTTTGCCGAATCAAACGGCAATTCTTTCAGTCCAGACAAATCAGCGCCGAAAAGCGGCTGATCAATGAATAATCTGTCTTTTCTAATCTTGCGGTAGAATCGCCCGGTTGCCGGCGTTATTTCGGGTAGGCCGATAAAAACATCCTTTTCACCGGGAGAAATTGCGTCAAGCGCCGCCAGTTCCAGTTCCGGCATAAATAAATTCAGTTTGGAAAGCCACTCACGAAAAGCCTGAGCAGTGTCCAGATATTCCTTCAGTTTATTCCATTCGTCTTCAGTAAAGCGTTCCGCGCCGAGAATTGTCTCCCGGCTGATATTGTACTGAGCAAGTTTAGTGATCAGCGGCAAAAGCTGTCCCGCGCGACGTGCAGGGTATGGATCATCCGGAAACCTTTCGTATATGAACTGAATAAAATAAAGCAACTGTTCATCACCGGGAACCGGCTGAAGATTCAACCTTTTACCGCTTTTTCCGGTTGTGTAAGCATTCAGTCCTTCAACCATCGGAAGTATTCCACCCAATTCGCTGTGAATAAGATACTGAACCGGATCAACAGCTCTATCGTTGGCACAAATGATTTTCCAGGCGGAAAGATCGGGATGATCGGACCGCAGAAGCTCAATTATATTTTTATCAAATCGTGACATTTACCCTCATTAGCTTCATAGTGATCTTAAGATTACACACGATTAATTCAGCATCAGATTTGTAATTTAGAATGCTGTAAGACATCTTTAGCAATTTCTCAAGTTTAATTGTTGTAAGCATGCTTGAGTCGGGACATCATCACCATCTATTCACAATAAAATATATAAATATATATTTATAATACAATCAATCCCTTATTCTTATCTTGACATATTCATTCACATAAATTATTTATATAAATATGAAAAAGAAAGTATTTACCAATCAAGTTGATGCCGAGTTACTGAAAAACTTTAAAAAGCTTGCCATTGACCTCGACCGCCCTCTTAATAATGTTCTTGAAGAAGCGATGCGTAACTTGTTGAAAAATCATGAAAAACCAAAGGTAAAAAAGGAAAGGGACGGCGGCTCATCGCCAACCTTGCCTTTCTAAAACATCACCTTCTTAACTTATCGTTCTTTTAAAGAAGAAAATATAGTCATGTTTAAATTTTAAAACGTCTATTCATTTTTTGTTACTGAAGTTCATTTCTAACCATTTTTTTGACGTTTGCACAATTCGATCATAAATATCTGATTGTGTGATGCCCATAGATTTGGGAAGGTGAAAAGAATGGTCGCCTCCTTCAATAATATCCAGTTGCCATGGAGCAGATAGTTTTTTCAGCACAGTCTGCAATAATGTAAGATTGCACAGGCTATCCTGGGTACCGGCGAAAAAAAGTGTCGGCACGGACAGGTTGTATAAATGAGTATCCCGCAGTTTTGATTGATCGCCTGCCGGGTGCAGCGGATATCCCAAAAAGATGAGTCCTTTCACCGGCAGTTTTTTTTCAGCAACCATCTGGGAAGCCACCCTTCCGCCCATTGATTTGCCGGCAGCGATGATATCACTCCCGCGCCAAATCGTTTTGCTTTACGGGAAGGCATTGTAAGAATTGCCGATATGGATTCATCCGGCGAAACAGGAACGGTCAATTTTCTCCTATCCATAAGCTCCTTTTTTTCATCATGCTTCCTTAGTGTTTAACAACATTGACTTCAATTAACGTCTTTTTGTTCTTTTTTTATTTTTCTTTTTTTCTGCTTTTTTTAAGGAAGTTTCCCGATTTATGTTTTCTTGTTTTTTTTCTTCCTCTTTCTTCTCGATGGCGGCGCGTGCGTTTTCCATCTTCACAACTTCCTTGCTGACGTAACGCACGTCTCTGGTATCATTATAAACAATGATGTTGTCATCGTAGTAAAAAAAATACTTCGGCCCATATCTGTTATTCTGCACAGATCCATCCGGATAAATTTGTTGTAATTGCTCCATCACCATGGAACGATCCATTTTACCGATAGGAACCTGCACGGCCACCAGTTTATTGTCAATAAAGTAGAATTTAATGCAGTTACCTCCATCAGCTTCACAACCGGATAAGCCCACCCTGCTATTATCGGACTGAAAGTATCCCGCCAGATAATTAATTGTATAATACCGATAAGCGAACGACTGGAAATCAAGGGCACTCATCGCGTTCTGAACCAGCAAATTATCGGCCTGCTCAACAGACATTCCAAACGTTAAAAATTTCCAACCGTTTAAATTGACATCTGCTGATGGCGCCGCAAAGCCATCGGTGAGAAACACGACGAGAATAAAAAACGTCGTTACTATAATTTCCTTGTACTTTAACATATGAACATTATCCTTTTAAACCTATTTACAGGTGAATAACTTCAATCAGATATTCAATAGCTTTTAACAAGCATGATATCAAATGATTGTTTGCAGTGCATGATGCATGGTTACTTTCATTAAGCCCGCAATCTTTTGTTCCACAGCCAGCATCTGTTCCCGGTTGCGAAAAATCTGCTCGCGGATTTCCTCTGTCGTGCCATATCTTACCATCAAATCCTGCACCCTTTCTTCAATGGAGACAATCGTGTCATGCATCACCCTTTTATCCGCGTAATACACTATTTCTTTTTCTTCAATTCCGCCACCCGGATTCAGATCCCGGATAATGACATGCTGCTCCACAATTTCGGCAACGCTCGAAAAACCCAGGTCTCTTAAGAGCTCTCCTCCGGAAGCGGCGTGCTTTTCATGGGTTTTTAGTGATCGGGTCTTGGTAATATCGTGGAGAAGGGATGCAGCCATCACCAGTTCTCTGTTGACGGACACGCCTGTTTTGAGATGATCTGTAACCGCGAGGGCGACTCGCATCACCTGCCGTGAATGTTCGACGATGTGCGGCAACATCGAAAATCTTGCCATCAGTTCTTCGCATTCAGCTCTGCCGGGAATCTTGTCTGTGCTATTTGCTGTCATGGAACTCAGAATGTTGAACCGCCTTTCATCGCCAGCAGTTTCGCAACTCTTTTTTCCACCGGAGGATGGGTGCTGAATAATCCCATGATGGTGCCGCCGGAAAGCGGATTGACGATGAACATATGGGCGGTGGCCGGATTGGCGCCCAGTGGCCTTTGTCTGGCCGTGCCGGATAGTTTCACTAAGGCGTTGGCCAGTGCTTCGGGATTACCTGTAATGCTCGCGCTGCCGGCATCCGCCTGATATTCACGGGAACGGGATATAGCCATCTGAACCAAGGTGGCCGCTACCGGCGCGATAATGGCCACGGCCAAAGCACCGAGTGCGCTTCCATCGTCACTGCCGAAAAACATGCTCCAGCGGGACAAGAGGACAACGGCGCTGGCAATGGTCGCCGCCATGGTGCTGATCAGAATATCCTTGTGCTTGATATGCGACAGCTCGTGGGCGATCACGCCCTCCACTTCTTCGCGATTCATTAGATTCAGCAGACCCGATGTGACTGCCACGGCGGCATGATTTTCATTTCGGCCTGTGGCAAAAGCATTGGGGGTTTCCGATGGAATGATATAGACGTTCGGCAGGGGGATGGCGGCCTTGTTCGCCAGCGATTCCACCGCTTCATAAAGAACCGGCGCTTCCGCCTGCGTCACCGGCCGGGCGTTATACATTTTCAGGACGATGGTGTCCGAAAACCAATAGCTTCCAAAATTCATCAGCGCCGAGATCACCAGCGCAATAACCACGCCGGTTTTTCTGCCGACCAGATAGCCGACGATCATCAGGAGACCGGACAGCGCGCTGATTAACAAGACAACCTTCAACGTGTTCATAATATTTTCTCCTTATGGAGGACAATGCCTTGATTAACCACGAACGATTATTTTAACCAGGATCACGGGTCTGAAACCCAAAGCAAGCTTTGGAAACACATTCCGCAGCAAGCTGCGGGGTATTACACCCTCCGCTTTGCGGGATTGTTCGACTTATAAATTTCAATTCACTTCGTTTTTGAAATTTGAGTCTCACAATAAACCTGAAAGAATCAATCGGAGGAAGACAATCATAAAAAGGCATGGCATGGCAAGTGATTTTTTGACTGAAAATAATTGCACGGGGATCGCCGAATTGATTTTTAAATCCTATATATGCTGATAGCCCTTTTCTCTGAATAATTTAAGGCAGGTATCGACAACAGCACTGTCATAAAGAGTTCCTCTGTGTTTCTCGATCTCCGCAAGCGCTGCTTCCTTACCCAGAGACGCACGATAGGGACGGTGGGAAGCCATGGCATCGACAACATCGGCGACAGCCATAATGCGGGCTTCCAGGAGAATTTCATTCCCTTGCAGATTCCGGGGATAGCCTGTTCCGTTGATCCTTTCATGGTGCTGGTAAACAATTTGCGCGATGGGCCAGGGAGATTCTACATGCTTCAACATTTCGCACCCGCTTTCGGGGTGCTGTTTAATTAACGAAAATTCCAGTTCGCTCAGTCTGGTCGGTTTGGTTAATATCTCCGCTGGAACGGCCAGTTTGCCAATGTCATGAATGACACCGGCCAGGCGGATTCCCTCAATGGTATCCTGGTCCAGTCCCATCTCCGCAGCGATGGTACACGCGAGACTGGCCACCTGGGACTGGTGACCCGCCGTGTAGGGATCTTTAGCCTCGAGAGCGGACACCAGCACCTGGATAGTCGTACCAACCGCTTTCTTGAGGCTTTCCAGGGTCTGTTGAAGTCTGGCTTCGGCCTGCTTACGTTCGGTGATATCGCCGATAATCCCTCTGAAACCAACGGATTGATTGGACGCATCTTTCAGCAAAGACACGGATGCTTCAATATATCGTTTCGTCCCGTCTTTTCTGATAATCTGCCAATCGAATCCTTTCGTGGCTTGTCCTGTCTTGTAAACTTTATTAAACGCCTGAAAAAGTAATTTGGAGTTCTCTTGATCGGTGAACTGACGGTTATTCATCCCCATCAATTCATCTCTGGAATATCCGATAATTTTGCATAACGAATCATTAAAAAAAGTCAGGTTGCCGGCAAGATCCACTTCGTAATAACCGTCTTCAATGTTCTCCAGAATGGTCCGGTATTTTTCTTCACTCTGACGCAAGGCCCGGATGGCTTCTTCCTTTTGTGATTCGGTCTGATTTTGCTGTTTTCTGACTTTAGCATCGGCCAGTTCCCTGGCCACGGCCGGACACAAACGGGACAGCTTCCCCTTCATAAAGTAATCATGGGCTCCCAGACGCATGCACTCTACGGATGTTTCTTCGCCGATCGTTCCGGATATGATAATAATCGGAATATCAAAATTTTCTTCTTTGAAAACATTGATGGCTGAAGGCGCATCGAATTCCGGCATTTGATAATCGCAAAGGATAATGTCCCATGGCTGATCGTGAAGGGCTTTCTTCATGGCGGCGGCGTTATCGACCCGCTCATATACCGGATGATATCCGCCTTTTTTGAGTTCACGAATGATCAGCAGAACATCATCTTCCGAATCATCAATCATTAGTACCCGTAATGTTTGATCATTCATTGAATTGCTTCCTTTGTTGTTATGAAGGGTGACATTCATGAACGACGACGACAACCGTTTGCTTATTGTCCTTTACTTGTAAAAAATGACTTTATTGAAAAACTATCAGATAACCGCAATTCTACTTTTCACTTAAACAATTAAATGACTAAGATGATTCCTGTTGTTTCTGTTTGATAATGAAATCTCGAAGACCTGAAAATTCAATACAAAACTCCTGCTCAATTTTTACTTTTCTTGTCAGAGAAGTATTCAGGAGGGCTATATTAAACGGTCCCTTCTTTTTTTCAATATCTTGGTGTCGGCCTTCAAAGAATTCATCCGCAGTCACCGGAACATCATCCACGACCACTGAATATGACTGATTTTCCAGTTCCCGACAAATTATTCCCAGCGCTGATCCCTGAGTGTCTTCGTTAAGTGCTTCAAATATTTTTTGAACATTCATATCTCGTCCTGCTTACATCCTGTTGATTTTGAAAAAAAGTCGGTTTTCGCAGCCGTCTATTTTTGCTTTACTAAATTTCACAATCATCCCTTATAGTTTACTTTGAAATTTTTGTATCATTTTTCAAGTGTTTAATCAAGTTCGGCAATAATTTTTGCAGCTTTTTTTGCGATACAAACTCTCGTTTTGCGGAACAAGCGCTCAAACTTTTCAAACACATGAGAATAAATTATTACTGGCTGGCAAGCCAATCCAGTGCCTGGTCTTTGGAAGTTCTTAAAACAAGATTTTTACGCCTCGTGAACGCCAGCAATGAATTGAATATGATGAGCCGCAATCCGTCAACACCTAATGAAGTTATTAGAATTTCATTTGGATAAATTATAACCGATTTAGGCATTTAAAGATATTGATTTTTTACAATTTCTAATTTGCCTGATAACGGTTCCTACCCGTTCGAGAATTGACATACAGATTATGGTTATTTTTGCTTTAAAAATATTATCTCTTTTCCTGTTTCTTTACCCAGTCTTTCACTTCTTGCAGCATATTTTTTCTGAACTCTGCCGGCGCCAGGATAGTGATATGGGGAATCCAGGACTTCAGCATGTCGCGAATGGCCTCATAGTATCCCACACGGAAGGATACAATCAGTGAGCCGTCCGGCCTTTCCTCTTTAATCTGCTGGGTCGGAAACATCTTCCTTCTTTTAAAATAGTTGCTGACTTTGGCGTCAACATGCACTGTGATTTCCGTATTCATTTTTTCAGAAAACCAGATGTTAGCGCTTTCCTGTAGAACATCATCCAGACTTTGCGGAATGGATTTGAAGCCGGTTTTCAATATTTTCAAATCTTTTATTTTATCCAGCGCATAACGCTTGAGAATTTCCGTGGACGTCTCGTTGCCGATCAAATACCAGAAGCCGTTAAAATAGACGACCCTATAGGGTTCCATGATGACATCGTGTGTGGCTCGTCTGCTGGTGTACTGGAAACCAACCTGTTTTTTATCCCGGATGGCTTTCACCATGCGGTTCAGGAAAGCGGTATCCAGCGGCATGGCGTCATCAATTTTCACAAACACAGGCATGGAGGTAACGCTTTCGTAGAGCCTCTCCAGAACCCCGTCCACAGCTTTTTGAAAAGGCTGACCTAGCTGAGCAACCACGTTCCTGAGAGCGACCATGAGCGCCAGTTCCGTATCATCAAAGACTTCCAGGTTTTTTACCAGGTCTTTGCTTAATTGATAGCTGCCTTTATGAATTTCATGAATGGGAAATCCGGACTCTTTCAGCAGCAACAGATCCCGCTGAATCGTTCGCGGCGTTGTCTGAAATTCCCTGCTGAGCCAGCTGCTGGAAACCATTTCCTTTTCCATGAAGATTCTGAGGATCTGCCCGACACGGATCAACTTTGTCTGTCCATTTTGCTCACGAGACATGAATCATTCCCCCTCTGCGAAAATAATGCGACTCATCCTTGTCGTCATGACCTTGAGGTATCAGAAAGAAACGGTTAATGTCAAATCGAAAACGGGGACGTGGACGGACAAGCAAAGCTTAATCTGATGCAATGATAAATTATTAACCATAAGGAGATGTAACGATGTGGCTTTATGTTAAAACAGGTTTTTATTCCATCGTGCACAAGCCGCCCTGCAGCGAAAATGAGCTGATGGTGCGGGGGCGGTGTAAAGATGATATGGACAAACTGAAAAGACAACTCAAAGGCGAATATGAATTCAACGGCGAAATCATGGACTCGCCTAAAGCCGATTACGCGTACAGAATAATCGTCCCCAGGAAAATACTGGCATCTTTTCTGGCCAATGAAGCCATGGTCATGGATTACGACAACTTCAAGAACACCATCGGCCACAGGGATTACAGAAGACGCGACGCCTACATGCGTTGCCGGGAAGCCATGTATGAATGGCAGAGGGATTTGCAAAGAGAAAAGAAAGCGTCATAAACGAACAGGGGAATCAAGCTTTAACAGATGGCTGGACTCAAAATTAATTTGTGATAAAATGAAACAGGTTATATGAGACGGTCATGAACGAGGAAAAGATTCAATTAGACGAAAATGTTGCCGAGAAAGAAAGGCAGGACACGAAAGAGCCATCCCTTTATCGGGTCATCATTCTGAACGATGATTATACAACGATGGAGTTCGTGGTTTATGTGCTGGAAACCGTGTTCCACAAGTCCACGCCGGAGGCCACACAAATTATGTTGAGCGTACACAAAAAAGGCGCCGGCTTGTGCGGGGTCTATACGCGTGAGATTGCCGAGACCAAGGTGGTGACCGTTCAGGAAATGGCGTCAGAAAATAAATTTCCGCTGAAATGCACAATGGAGAAGGAATGATCAACAAAGAACTGGGATTGGCTCTTGACGCGATTATCAGAGACGCAAAAAAACGGCGGCATGAGTATATTACTGCCGAGCATATCCTTTTCGCGCTCATCCATGACGATACCGGCATCGACATCATAACGGGTTGTGGCGGTGATGTCACCAGGATCAAGAAAGCCATGGAGACATTCTTCGCCCAAAACATACCCTTGTTGCCTCCAGACAAACGCTCAGAGCCCGTCCATGCCCTTGGATTCCAGCGGGTTATTCAACGGGCGGTAACCCATGTCATGTCCGCCGAAAAGGAGGAGGTCGAAGCAGGTGATCTGCTGGCGGCGCTTTATGGCGAACATGATTCCTACGCCGTCCATTTCCTCCAGCAGGAAGGCATCTCCCGTCTTGATGTCCTCAATTACATATCCCACGGCGCATCCGGTTATCTCGAGGAAGAAAATCATGGTTCGCCGCACGACGAACCGATAAAGGAACCGGACACAGACCAGACGGAACCAAAACGGCCCGTCTCCAAAGATCCCTTGAAGCTTTATGCCGTCAATCTGATTGAAAAAGCCGCCGCGGGCGAGATAGATCCGCTGGTCGGACGGAAAGAAGAGCTCAAGCGGTGCATACAGGTGCTGTGCAGGCGCCGGAAAAACAACATCGTTTTTGTCGGCGAACCGGGCGTCGGCAAGACCGCGCTTGTCGAAGGCCTCGCGCTGAATATCCACAATGGATCTGTTCCGGAGCCACTGAAAAACACGACGATTTACCTGCTGGACATGGGCGCGCTGCTTGCCGGCACAAAGTACCGGGGCGATTTTGAGGCGCGCCTCAAAGCCACCATTAAAGAACTGGAAAAGATTCCCGGCTGCATCCTTTTCATTGATGAGATTCACACCATTGTCGGCGCGGGCGCGACCAGCGGCGGATCGATGGATGCGTCCAACATCCTGAAGCCGGTGTTGAATTCCGGCAGGCTGCGCTGCATCGGCGCCAGCACGTATGAGGAATACAAAAATTATTTTGAAAAAGACCGCGCGCTTTCCAGAAGGTTTCAGAAGATAGAAATTTATGAACCCACGGTCGCGGAAACAATTGATATCCTGAAAGGGCTGCATTCTTATTATGAGGATTTCCACGGTGTCCGATACACGGATGCCGCGATCAAGGCTGCCGCCGAACTCTCCGCGAAGTATATCAACGACAAATTCATGCCGGACAAGGCCATCGACGTCATTGATGAATCAGGCGCTACTCAAAAGCTGCTGGCGGGCAGCCATAAAAATTCCGTGGTCGGCGTCAAGGAGATTGAGACCATTGTCGCGCACATTGCCAAGATACCCCCGCTCAACATATCTGCATCCGACACGGAGAAATTAAAGGATCTGGAGATGGAACTTAAAGCTGTGGTCTTTGGACAGGATAACGCCATCCATTCGCTGGTGTCCTCCATCAAGAGATCACGCGCGGGACTGTCCCTTCCTGAGAGACCGATTGGATGCTTCCTCTTTACCGGCCCCACAGGCGTCGGCAAAACGGAGGTCTCCAAACAGATGGCCAACGTGCTCGGTGTCCAATTCACCCGATTTGACATGAGCGAATACATGGAAAAGCACACCGTGGCTAGGCTGATAGGCGCGCCTCCGGGCTATGTCGGCTTCGACCAGGGCGGCCTGTTGACGGATGCGATCAGGAAACATCCCTACTCGGTGCTGTTGATGGATGAAATCGAAAAAGCACACCCCGATATCTTCAGCATTCTGCTGCAGGTCATGGACTATTCCACCCTGACAGACAACAACGGAAAAAAGGCTGACTTCAGGAATGTCATTCTCATCATGACCTCCAATGCGGGCGCCAAGGATATGGATAAGGAAACGATTGGCTTCGGTGAAAGAAAAGATGAGACAGGTTCAAAAAGTGAAGAAGCGATCAAGAAACTCTTTAATCCTGAATTCAGGAACCGGCTGGACGCGATTATTAACTTCAACCCGCTTTCTCCCGCGGTCATGAAAAAGGTCGTGGACAAGTTTGTCAATGATCTGGGCAAACAGCTCGCGGTGAAAAAGGTCAAAATTGCATTGACTGATGCTGCCCGGGACTGGCTGGCTCAAGAAGGATACGACAGTAAATTAGGCGCAAGGCCCCTCGCCCGGCTTATTCAGACAGAAATTAAAGATGCACTCTCCGAGGAGCTGCTCTTCGGCAAATTGAAAAAGGGCGGCAGCATCACCGTTGACTTCAAAGATGGTCATCTCAAATTCAATTACAACGATTAAGTATGACGTCCGAGGTGATCATACTGAAGCATGACTGTTTATCGGTTGACCAAAAAACTTATTTTCCCGCCTCCCGAACTGGCCGACGATGACGGTCTCTTGGCCGTGGGCGGCGATCTGAGCGTTGAGAGGCTGGTGCTCGCCTATTCGATGGGGATCTTCCCCTGGTACTCCGATGACACGCCCATACTCTGGTGGTCCCCCGACCCTCGTCCGGTTATATTTCCCGGGAGGCTGAAGTTGCCACACACCCTTCGGCAGACCATGAAGAAAGGTATTTACAGGATAACAATCAATACCGCTTTTGAAGATGTGATCAAAAACTGCGCCACCATCAGCAGACAAGGACAGGACGGCACGTGGATCAACCATGATATGATCAAGGCATATGTTCGCCTGCATAAGGCCGGTTACGCGCACTCCGTCGAGGCGTGGGATGGCGACGAACTCGCCGGCGGCCTCTATGGAATTATTCTGGGCAGGGTCTTTTTCGGGGAATCGATGTTCGCGAAAAAGAGCGACGCGTCCAAGGTCGCCTTTGCGACATTCGCATTAACCCTCGCGGAAAAAGATTTTGAACTCATCGACTGTCAGGTAACCACAGCGCACATGGAAAGATTCGGTTCGGTGGAAATCTCCCGCACCGAATTTATGAAACATCTTCAAAAAGCCCTGCATCTTGAAGCATAATTATTGAGCGGGTTCAATTTTGCAGATTGAATCCGGATATTTTTAACTGGCCATAACAGTTTTACGAGCATCATTGAACCGGCAAGAAGAACAAAGAGGTTATTAATCTGAATGAAAAATGATTCTTCGGAAATACCTTACCGTCTCGAAACCATTGAAGACATCCTGCTCGCCTTGAAAAATGAAAAAACAGACGGAGACAATCCGCTTCACCAGAATGCCATTGCGGAGATACTTTTTACCAGATTGCCGCAAATGATTCAGGGATTGTTGACGAGGAACGCGAACAGCATGATCCCGAAACTGTCCTTGAAAATGTCCCGTCTCAATTTGTCATCCCGCCACATCATGAACCTGATGGGTTACATCAAACAGAACATGACCACCGATGATTTATACAAAGCATTGAACAAGATAGATGGTGTAGCCGCGAAAACGTCAATCCCTGAGGAATCCAAAGGCAGATTGCATCATTATATCGAATCCATGAAGAAAAACATCGACCGCGCTCCTTCGGTTTACAGAACCCTTTTCCTCAATCCTGAACTGGAAACATTCCAGAAGCTCTACCGGCCAACCAGAATCATGGAATCGGTGGCAACCGTGACGGAGAAAACGGTCCGACACTATACGAAAGCCACCACACTGGATTTCTATCCGACAAAAGATTTTTTTGATCTGATCAAGGCAAAATTTTCAAGCGATTGCACCGACTCTTATCTGGGAGAAAAACAATTAATGACACCCTTTTTCTTCAATATCAGAATATTTAAAGGCCAGAAATGGATAGGCAACATCTATATGCTTGATTTCTGTGATCAACACGACACCCTGATCATTGACCGCATACAGATCCCGAGAAAGCGGAAAGCGTTGTATCATCAGTTTTTTGAATGCTTGAAGGATGTGATGATCGAGATGTTTGAAAATGTTCGTTATCAGTACATTCTGATGCCGCTCAGAATCTCCAATCACGCCGCGATCCAGAAGACTTTCAATCAGTACAAGAACAAGCTCAACAAGAAAACCAACTGCGTTGAGTCACAATATGCCGCGCGGTTCGAAAGCCTCAGCGGCCGGAAAACATACTACGTGCTTCATAAACGATCTCAGGAATGAGACGATACCCAAATGCCTGACGGCTGACAAAGATGTTCTTTGCCCCCCGACACTTACCCTGTTACTTAAGGGAAACAAGTCCGCTTTCCCTGTATCTTGAAGCAACGGATAATTCCGGATTGAGATCCATGCGCTGTTTCATAACATGATCAAACGTACGAAACGCGAGTTCCGGCGTGTTGTTGTTTTCGGAAATGTGCGAAAGGACAATGTGTTGCAATCTCGGGGATGCATGCTCGAGGGCAATCATAGCGGCCTGCGCGTTGGACAGATGGCCGACATCAGACGCAATCCTTGCTTTCAGATAGGACGGATAAGGGCCATTCTTCAGCATATCGTCATCATAATTTGATTCTAAAAATATCGCGTCGGCTTCCCTGAGATGAGCAATGACATTCGGGCATTGCAATCCGATATCAGTCATCACCGCAACCTTCCAGCCTGCTGACGCAACCAAGAAGCTGCATGGCTCCGCCGCATCATGATTCTTCAGGAATGAACCGACGCGCATCCCGCCGATCTGAACCTGCTCGCCCGGAGAGAAATAATTCAGCAGGGAGGCGCTGATTGGCCGGCCATACGACGCGTATGTTTTCCGGGTCATGAACACGGGGACGGAAAATCTTCGGGAAAGAACGTCAACCCCGCGGATATGATCTAAATGTTCGTGGGAAATGAATAATCCCTTCACTTGGAACATGAAAAGGCCGAGGTTCGCCATCCGGTTGACGATCTGCCTGGCGCTGATGCCCGCATCCACGAGAATGGCGTCCTCACCATTTTCCAGATAATAACAATTGCCATTGCTTCCAGATGCTATCGATGCGAATTTCAAAATCGTTCCCCCGGGATTTTCATGTCAGCTTCATACCATATTTTTGCACCAATTCACCACTGCAAGTTTATTTAATCCATTTTACTGGCCTTTTCTAAAAATGGCGCAAGAAATCTTTCCTCTTCTTCTCTATTCATGTTTTGACGATATCTCCCGCCTCTTTTCGGTCTCTCATCATCAAAACGCCCGTCGAGATTTTCCAGTTTGCGCAATGCCTCACGCACCGTTGCACGGTTTACACTGAAGGTTTCCGCCATTTCCCGTTCGGGAGGCAGTTTGCTGCCCGGAGTAATCGTGCCATTCATGATCTGCTTCTGGATAGCGGAACCAGCATCAAAAACTTGTGCTGGAATTTATACTTGTGATTTTAAATTGTTATGAGTGATTTTTGATT
>JBATES010000055.1:0-1989 GCA_049664145.1 Smithella sp. | reverse complement strand
AGAAGGAGAAGATTATTGAAAGAGAAATTATGGTTACTGATAAAAATTCAGGAATGTGACTCACAGCTTGTGAAGTTATCCTCGAAGAAAAAGACCTTGCCGGAAGATATAAAAAAGCTGAACGCGGGATTCAGTTCATTTGAGGAAGAAATTAAGACCAATAAAACTAAATACGATGAACTGAAAGCCCGGCATACGGAGAGTGAAAGCAAAATTAAAAAAATTAACGAAGGCATTGTCAAAACAAAAGAAAGAATGCTCGAGGTCAAAAATAACAAAGAATACCAGGCGATGCTCAAAGAAATAGAAACCGCGGAAAAATCGCGTGGCGAAGTAGAAACAGCCGTTATCTCGATCCTCGATGAGCTGGATAAATTATCGGTGCTGGTTAAAAAAGATGACGAAATATTGAAAGAGAAAAGAGCTAAATACGAGCAGGAAAAGAAAACGATAGAGGATGAATTAAATGCCGTTGACTCTGATTCGGCTTCCTGGGATCAAAAAAGAACTGAATTACAGAAAAAAATTCCTGATGATCTGCTGGGCAGATACGAGCGAGTTAGGAAGAGAAACAAAGGAATTGGTGTGACTTCCGTCTGGAAAGCAGTCTGCAGCGGTTGTCACATGAACATTCCGCCACAGCTTTATAATGAAGTACAAAGATCTGAAGAACTGTTCAGTTGTCCCAACTGCAACCGGATTATTTATTTTCAGGATATGGAAAAACCGGTTTAGAGGCAATGTCTGAAATGATTTATACACTGTTCAGTGACGGCGCCTGTCGGGGCAATCCGGGCATCGGCGGCGCCGGCGCTGTGATAACAGACAGCCGTGACAAAATTATCTGGGAAGGCAAACAGTATCTGGGGCATTGCACCAATAACATTGCCGAATATAAAGCAATCATCCTTGGATTAAAGGGCGCAATTTTCCTGGGCTTGAAAAATTTGAAAATTAATATGGATTCAGAACTTCTGGCCAAACAGATCAACGGTGCCTATCGCGTCAAAAATGAAAATCTGCAAATTCTTATGAAAGAAGTCCGCGGTCTGCTGAATGCTTTTGATTCTGTAGAAGTCAAACACGTCCCCCGCAGCAACAACAGCCATGCCGACAGACTGGCCAATCAGGCGATAGATGAAAAGCAGTAATTGACTGTAAAAACACGACATGTTTTTCGTCGGTCAAAATCGGTCAAAATCGCCTTGACTTGCCGGCTGAATATCCGTATCATCCATACAAACAAAGAGTGTATTTTACAAAGAGTCAACTTTTCTTTAAACACCATTCTTCATAAAACCGTATTATTCGTTACCGTAATTGTATATCTCTCAATTTATACACAGGGGATCTCATACCGGCAAAATAATTTATCTTTCAATAATTAATAATAAATAAATTAATAATAAAAAAACCGAAAGAGAGGGTAAAATTATGGCGATTTTTGAATATGGTGAGTACATACAAAAATGTTTATGATCATCCGGATAATCTCATTGCAATACTTTGAAAACAGTACTGCAAAATTTGCCAACAATTCTTTGTGGAGATGAAGGGGATGCGTGGCGTGCGTACGGGCGATCGCGGACGTCTCGATGATGACGGATTTTTATATATCACCGGCCGGTTTAAGGAAGAATATAAACTGGCCAACGGCAAATATATCCATCCGGAAAGCCTGGAACTGGAAATGAAGGTTTTGCCATGGATTTTAAACGCCGTAGTCACGGGTGCCGGGCATGAATACAATGTGGGACTCATTGTTCCCGACTTGAAACTACTGGAACATCTCGCTGCCGGAATGCAATTATCGGTTAACCCGCAGGATCTTTTTGATCCCGTCAACCCAGAATCTCAGAAATTTAAAGAATTACTGACAGCGGAGGTACAAAACCATCTTCGGAAAACGTTTGGTTCCTACGAAATTCCTCAAAAGTTTGCTTTTGTTCTGGAAGATTTTACCCTGGACAACGGTATGCTGACTCAGAC
>JBATES010000054.1:0-23647 GCA_049664145.1 Smithella sp. | reverse complement strand
ATGTCTTGAGCCTGTTTTTCGGAATAGCCAGTATCTATGCCTATGCCTTCTATGCCGAGAAAAACAAAATCTCCCGGTACCTGCTCTGCCTGATATTATTCATGCTGAGCCTGATGTCCAAGCCGATACTCGTAACATTACCCTTTGCCTTGCTGCTTCTGGATTACTGGCCGCTGGGAAGATGGCAGATAGCATTCTCCTCAACGAAAGATAAAAAACATAAAATGGCGTGGAGAATCTTGTGGGAAAAAATACCCTTCTTAATATTAACGATTGCCGCTTGCATTGCAGCAATATGGGCGCATCATAAAGGCGGTTCAGTTTCATCAGAAGCTGTTTTCCCTGTTATTCAACGAGCGGCAAATGCCATTGTTTCATTGGCGGTTTATTTAGGCAAGATCATTTGGCCCCATGATTTGGTTATATACTATCCCTACAACTTCTCACTGCCTGTTTGGAAAATCCTGATTTCCGGCGCTGTCGCTATAGCAATTTCGATTATTGTTCTTCGTAACACAAGAAAAATGAAATTTTTATTCGTGGGATGGTTCTGGTATCTGGGAACGCTTATGCCGGTGATAGGACTTATGCAGGTCGGTTCTCAAGCAATGGCTGACCGCTATACTTACCTTCCTTCCATCGGCATCGCGATTATGCTGGCATGGGGCATTCCTTGCGTGATTAAAAATAAAGAGATCCGCAAAAAGTTCTTATTACCTTCAGGTATTTTCGTCATTGCTATCCTGGCGGTTTTAACTTGGCACCAATGTGGTTACTGGAAAAACAGCCTGACGCTTTTCAGTCATGCTTTAAAAGTAACAGAGAATAATTATATTGCGCATAATCATCTTGCCAACGCTCTGGTGAAAGCAAGAAAATTCGATAGAGCGTTTTATCACTACAACAAGGCCATTCAAATTAATCCGCTTTACGCACACGCCTACTATAACAGAGGAATCGCCAACTATATCTCCGGCCGGAAGCAACTTGCTCTTGCAGATTTTGAAAAAACAATCCGCTTAATGCCTAAAATTCCGAAATCCGCTTCCGCCTATCATAACATAGGAATCATTTACGCTGAGCTTGGCCAGTATCAAAGGGCCATTGATTATTATCATGAAGCCATTGAACTGCAACCGGATTATGCCTCTGCGTACAACAACCGGGCATTGGTGTACTTCAAGATTGGAGAGAAAAACGCAGGGTGCCAAGACGTGCAAAAGGCCTGTGAACTGAGAAGTTGTGCTACCCTGCAGTCAACCATCAGCAACGGCATGTGTCGGTGAAATTATTATTACATTAAAAAAACACCTTCACTGACTATCAGACTGTATTGTGCTCTATTCTTTCTTATTCTCTTTCGCCGGAGGCGTGAACAAATCAAAAATAGATTTGAATGCCGAAAGACCGTCCATCGCCTGCGGATTCATCTTGGAAAAATTATCACCGTATTCGAGCCATTTTTTAAACTGATCATCAGCCATATTACGATAAACAAGATAGTTTTTTATCGTCTGCTCCAGATATTTTTCAAAAAAATCGGTCAGTACATTTTCACCGTACTGAATGATCAGATAAAGCAGAGGCGGGGGAAGCAGATATTTCTTTTTCCGCGCTTCTTCGAGAACGATTTGGGTTAAAATGGCTGAAGTCACATCTTCGCCCGTTTTGGCGTCGGTAACCTTTATTTTTCTCCCCTTTTTGACCACATCTGTCACGTATTCAAGGGTGACATAAATACTTTTTTCCGTGTCATAAAGTCGTCTGTTATTATACTTTTTCAGTAAAAGAGTGTTGTCTTCCATCCTGGTAGTCCTTTGTGTATGTCTGAATTTCATTTACAAGATTATTCTATTTATTGCAACATAAATATCAGCGCATAACGATAAAATATTCCCTATATAAATATAAGTATTTGTAATATTTAACATAATTTAAAATACGGCTTAAAATAAAAATATATTGCGTTGCAACATTTTTCTATTGACAAATAAAAATCACTGATTATAATAGTATTGAAATCACAACACATGAAAGGAGTGTTATAATGGAAAATAAAGATCAAACCAAACAGATGATCGAATATCACAAGGCGGCATTTGAAACATATTATAATTCCGTACAGATGCTTCAGGATCAAACGACCAAAGCTCTGGATAATATGCTCAAACAGTCGCCGTGGATTCCGGCACAAACCAAGTCATTCATCAATGAATGGATCAGCATCTACAAAAAAGTGACGTCTGATTTCAAAGAGTCTGTTGATCAGAACTACGAAAAAATGGAAGACTTCCTGGATGAAAACGTCGAAACACCAAAAGCCAAGAGTAAAAAGTAGAAATAAGTAAAAATTTAATCAAACAACAAAACAAATTAAATAAAAAATGGAGGAAAGAAACTATGGATCCCAAACAAATTGCCAAACAGATGGTAGATTTCAACAAAACAGCTTTTGATAATTCATTCGAAGCCATGTCCGCTCTTCAGGACCAGGCTGAAAAAATGTTTATCGCTACAATGGAGCAGACCTCATTTTTCCCGGCTGAAGGGAAAAAACTGATTAATGAGTGGATTAAGAATTACAAGAAAGGCCGTGACGAATTCAAGGCGACTACTAATGAAAACTTCAAAAAAGTAGAATCCTTTTTCAATGCAAAGTAAATCTTCTTTGAACGATTAAAAAAACAGCCGCGAATAGCGGCTGTTTTTTTATTTCGTTTTTTCATGGGAAGCATAACTTATTCCAGCAATCCGGCAATATAAGAAATCATCTCTTCCGTTAATCCTGGATAGACGCCCACCCAGAAAGTATCTTCTACAACTCGATCCGTATTTTTAAGTTTGCCGACGACTCTGTAACCGGTTTTCCTTTTCCGCATTTCATCGAAACAGGGATGCCGCAAAATATTCCCGGCGAAAAGCATTCTGGTCTGCACACCACTTGCTTCCAAACGGTTGACAACGTCACTTCTCTTCACGCCATCCCTGACTGTCAAAAGAAAACCGAACCAGCTCGGGTCGGAATTTTTCGAAGATTCCGGAAGAATATATTTATCGCTCAAATGAGATACTTTTTCTTTCAGGAGATGCCAGTTCTTTTTTCGTTTCTCGATAAATCCGGGGAGTTTTTCCAGCTGCGCGCAGCCGATCGCTGCCTGCATATCAGTGACTTTCAGGTTGTAGCCGAAATGAGAATAAACATATTTGTGATCGTAACCAAGCGGCAGTTCACCGAATTTTCGCGTGAATCTTTTTCCACAGGTATTGTCCCTACCCGACGGGCAGAAACAATCTCTTCCCCAATCTCTCAGCGACAGGATAATTCTCGATAATTCGGAATCGTTTGTATAAACCGCTCCCCCTTCTCCCATCGTCATATGATGAGGCGGATAGAAACTGGATGTTCCGATATGACCGAACGTCCCGGTATAACGCCACTGATTTTTATATTTGTATTTTGAGCCTAGCGAATCGCAGTTATCCTCTATCAGCCATAGCTTGTTTTCATCACAAAACTTTTTCACTGTTTCGATGTCGAAGGGGTTGCCCAGCGTGTGAGCCAGCATTACCGCCTTTGTTTTTTTGCCCAGCGCCTTATCCAGCAAATTCACATCCACATTGTATTCCGGAATCGTGACATCGACAAAAACGGGAACGGCGCCATATTGCAGTATGGGTGTCACAGTGGTGGGAAAACCGGCTGCCACCGTAATAACCTCATCACCCCTTTTTATTTTTTTGTCTTTTAATTTGTCACTAGTCAGAGCCATAAAAGCGAGAAGATTGGCGGAAGAGCCGGAATTGACCAGATAAGCATGCTTAATGTTCAGGAAAGAGGCAAATCTTGTCTCGAATTCATCGGCAAATCTCCCCGTCGTTAGCCAGAAATCCAATGAAGCATCCACGAGATTAATCAGTTCTTGCTCATCATAAACTCTACCCGCGTAGGGAATTCTATCTCCCGATTTAAATTTCTTTGATTTTTCTTTTGGCCCCAGATTTTCCCGATAATATTCTTTGACAAGATTTAAGATTTTTCTTCTATCCATAATAGCTCTCAATCTGCGCTGCTGTAATTTTATCCAGATTCTCTTTATTCAGATAGGCTTTGTACCATTCCACCGTCTTTTTAACAGCCATTTCGCTGTTCCATCTGGGTTTCCATAAAAGTTTCTTTTGCGCCTTGGAAGAATCAAGCTTTAAATAGCCTGCTTCATGCGGCGCTTGGGGATTTCTTTTAATTTCATATCCGGCGTCGTTTCCCCAAAACCTGCAAAAAGCATCAATGATTTTTATGACAGATTTCGCGTCTTTTTCCTTTGGTCCGAAATTCCAGCCTTCCGAATATTCCTTCGGCGCTTTGCACAAAGATTCTGCAAGCATCAGATACTCGGCAAGCGGCTCCAGAACATGCTGCCAGGGTCTGGTCGAATCCGGATTCCGGACAATGATTTTTTCACCTTTTATGATTCCGCGTATGCAATCCGGGATAAGGCGGTCCGCGGCGAAATCCCCGCCACCGATAACATTGCCGGCTCTGGCTGTTGCTATTCCTATCTTTGCTCCGGAATTGTAAAATGATTTTCGATAAGAATCGGTCACCAGTTCCGAACAGGCTTTGGAGTTGGAATACGGATCGAAGCCTCCCATCGGTTCGTTTTCTTTATAGGCTATTTCAGGATTTTCCCGGTTTTCATAACATTTGTCCGTTGTTACATTGACAATCGCCTTCAAATTTTTATTCGCGCGGCAGGCCTCCAGCAGATTGATGGTTCCCATTACATTCGTGGAATAAGTCTCAACGGGATTTTTATAGGATTCAAGAACCAGCGGCTGCGCGGCAAGATGAAAGACTATTTCCGCGCCTTTGACATGTTTTTTCAGGAAATTCAAATCGCGGACATCGCCGTGAACGGATTTTATTTTCGATTTCAATTTCAGCAGATCAAAAAGGTTCGGTTGTGTCGGAGGATCGAGGGCGTAGCCGGTAACATTCGCACCCATTTCCTGAAGCCAGAAGGAAAGCCACGACCCTTTAAAACCGGTGTGACCAGTTACGAAAACTTTTTTCCCTTGCCAAAATCTGTTGGAAACATTTCTCATTATTTCCAAACCTTCCAGGGAGCCCGGCCACTATTCCAGAGCTCTTCAAGATACATCTTGTCCCTGAGGGTATCCATCGCATACCAGAAACCTTCATGCTTGTAGGCCTTCAAATTTCCTTCGCTCGCCAGAGCCTCCAGCGGTTTTCTCTCCAATATTGTTTTATCGTCTTCCAGGTAATCAAATATTTTGGGTTCCATGACAAAAAATCCGCCGCTGATCCAGTGACCGTCTCCCTCTGGTTTTTCTAAAAATTTTGAAACATTATCGTTTTCATCCAAATTAATGATGCCAAATCTTCCGGGAGGCTGAATCGCTGTAACCGTCGCCAATCTCTTATGTTTTTTGTGAAATGAAATTAAATTTTTGATATTCACATTGGAAAGTCCGTCTCCGTATGTCAGAAGAAACGTCCCTTTCCCTATATAATCCTTTATTCTCTTGACTCTTCCGCCTGTCATTGTATCAATACCCGTATTCACAAGCGTAACCTTCCAGGGCTCGGCAGTATGCGCATGAACCAGTTTCTCATTCTTATTGGAAAAATCAAAGGTAACATCCGATTCATGAAGGTAATAATTGGCAAAATATTCTTTGATGACATACCCCTTATAACCGAGACAGATAATGAATTCATTGATGCCGTATTTCGTGTAAAGCTTCATGATATGCCACAGAATAGGTTTCCCGCCGATTTCTATCATGGGCTTCGGTTTTAAAACCGACTCTTCGGTAATTCTCGTACCCATTCCTCCTGCCAAAATGACTGCCTTCATAGATTTTCCTCTTATTAAGATTTTTCTTTTATCTCAAAGTTAATTCTTTCTTTCTCAATAACAAGCGGACGTTTTAGAACCTGAGTATAAATATTACCGACATATTCGCCGATAATGCCGATGAATATTAGCTGAACTGATGAAAAGAAAAATAGTCCTATCACAAGAGGCGCCTGTCCAACCTGGAAACTATCCCACAATAGTATTTTATAAATAAAGTAGCCTAAAGCGACAAGCATACTTAATATTGCCGTACTGAATCCCAGCATACTGGCAAATCTCAACGGCACCTTGGAATGCGTAGTGATTCCCAGCATGGCCATGTCAAACAACGTGTAGAAATTATTTTTGGTAATGCCACGCTTTCTGGTAGGCTGGTGATATTCTATCGTCGCTTTTTCAAAGCCGATGTCGCATATCAGCCCGCGAAAATAAGGATAAGCATCCGGAATACCCCTCAGAATTTCAATGACCCTTTTATCGTAAAGACCGAATCCTGTGAAATTACCGATCAGATCAATTTCGGCAAGACTTGTCACAATTTTATAATATAGTTTTCTAATTAGAAAGAATAACGAAGGCTCATCACTTTGCTTTTTAACTCCCACTACAATCTTAAAACCCTCTTCCCATTTTTTAATAAATCCGGGAATCAGGTTTGGCGGGTCTTGAAAATCAGCCACGATAGATATAACTGCATCTCCGGAGGCCTGTAAGAGAGCATGATGCGGGGAACGTATGTGACCGAAATTTCTGGAATTAACGATAATTTTCACATTTTTATCGGCACTTGCCAGTCTTTTCAAGATAGAAACCGTCTTATCTTGGGAGGCATTATCTATAAAGATATGCTCATACTCATAATTTTTCAGCTCTTCCTGAAATGTTTTCTTTACTTCATTATAAAGAGCTTCAACATTTTCCTCTTCATTGTAACACGCGGTGACGATCGAAATTATTTTCATAATACCTCACCAAAAACTTTTAATATCGCATCAAGAGAAGAATATTGAGGTTCGTATCCTAGTTTCTTAAGCTTCCTGTTAACTGAATAATAATTCATTTTGAAACCCGTAGCCGACGAAGCAATATTTGTTTCTTTTTTAATTATATATTGAAGGTTAAATTTTTCAGCAATACTTTTGAGCATATCCATCTTTTTTATCGGATTCCTGCTGTATGTATCAAAGGTGTCATTGATGAATCCATTGTCCCGCCATCTTTTTATCACAAGATCGAT
The DNA here is from genome assembly GCA_049664145.1 of Smithella sp. GTDB lineage: Bacteria > Desulfobacterota > Syntrophia > Syntrophales > Smithellaceae > Smithella. Next base: position 16,528 of record JBATES010000054.1, on the reverse strand, counting down.
AATTTGCATCATATCTTCAGGATGAAGATAGTCTCTGGTAATGTTCTGGTCATTGGTTATAAAAACCTGTTTATTTTTAACTGCGGCAATGATTTCGGAAATAAGAAAGTTAGAATTTAAGTCTATAAACTTGCTAATGTAACTGAAAATTCGTAAATCAACGATACTATATTTATCAAGAGATCTGTGCTTGGCTTCGGAATTAAGTTTGGAAACAGCGTAATAATCAGAAGAAGAAATTTCCTTTATTCCGCTCAGCAAACAGGATGTTTCATCAATGGGCTTTTGAAAATCTTTGCCATACACGGCACCGCTACTCATGCTTATATAAAGAGTTTTCTCATTTCTTTGAAGATATTCAAGTATCAGATTATCCCAAGTCTCATGGATGTTAAAAATTTGTGAACTCAAATTCATGCCATCTTTTAAATTAGATATTCCGATACCGTTGACAATGATTTCATGATCATGGCGCGCAAAATCTTCCGAATGATAGACTTTTGCATCCTTGATTTCTAAAATTAATCTTTCAGGTTCTCTGGTATAAAGCACAAGGTTGGATAATTTGCCCTGATCGACATAAATTGAAATAAGACTTCTGGCAATTTGCCCCCTAGCACCAAGAATGCTAATCTTCATAAACTATTCCAAAATATTTTTATAATCATATAAGAATATTCAAAAAACTACAATTCCGAATAAAGATGCATTAAAATTATTATAATTTATGTCTTCTTAAGGAAAATGTTGAAACCGTTAATATTTGCAAAAGATCTCATGAAACCGGAAAACTCGTCGAATACAAACGCGCTTCTTTATATTGCTCCACAATTATCATTATACATACCATCAATATGAGCAGCGGATTGAGGATCGTGCCACAGCGAACATCAAGAAAAAGGATCCAAAATCCTTTTGGAACTATAATCAGGCACAAAAGAGTAAGATAAGCTTTGGTCCATTGTGTCTCCCTGCCGCTGCGGATTAGCAAAAATAAAGGCAGGAAAGTGTTAATCAACTTATAATCATAAGACGGAAACGGTAACACCTGCATCGCCGCTACCAGAACAAACCACGCCTTCCATGGTTCAAGTCTAGAAAAACAAACATATGCTATTGCTGCAAGTCCCATAATTCCAGCCGCAACGTTATAACTCGCAACAATCGGTTTTAAAGATGCCACATCCAAAAAGAACTTGTTAGCCAGTAACCATAATGAGTACACCATGCCAAAAAGGCTGACGCTGTGTGTAATCCCGTTATGTCCTATGAGAAGAAATTCTCCGAAATTTTGCAGAGCATCTTTAAACAAGATCAAATTTTTCAGTACCCCTCCTTGCAGAAAAAGCAGCGCAACCAGAGAAAGACAAAACGGAACTGCTATTCCGATCATAAGTTCCTTCCAACGTCGTTCTTTAATAAAAAATAAGAGAAACAATATCGGGGTTCCCTTGATCGCAGCCGCGAGTCCGATAAACACGGCAGACCATTTACCACTTCCCATTGCATAAAACCACACGGCATAAGCCAAGAATAGGAAGACGATCCCCTCAACATTTCCACGATCAAGTATAAATAAGAGCGGATAATTCATGAGCGTCAGTACCATAATATTTAGGAACCTTTGCTTTTTGCTTTCAAACAACCCGGCATCAAGTGCTTTGGCTGAAGCAAAAACCCAAAAACAAATCACCGACAGGGAATATATTAACAAACTTAAATACTTATTTATGAGGGTAAAAGGGTAAAGTAGAAGATGCGTAAAAGGAAAATAGTTACTGGCTTCCACAGGATAGTGCCCCCATATTCCTTCCACAATTTTAACCTGATAGGGATTACGGTCGGCGGTCATCCGAAGAACACCCAGAAAATCTTGAAATCTGTCGTGTGGCCTGAATAGAAAAGTTGAAAAAGGATAATCCAAGCCGAGAAAAACTTTATAAAAAAAGCAAAATGCCACACCCAGTATAAATCCCGAGGCAAGAAAAATGATGCAGAATCTGATTCTCCTTAAAGTGACATCCTTGGTAACGCAATTTAACATCTCGTCTTTATAATTTAATATGTTTCCGCCATAGACATTGTTCATTCATGAATATCCTTTCAACTGACCTCTTTCAACGGCTTTTGTAAGATCCCATTAGAGACTTTGCGATACTCGAATATCTGTTTATAGCAACAGATATGATCAACATTAACGTCTATTTTTGAACGTTTATTTATCGGGACTGGTTCAAAATATTGAATCATATACGTTATAATTATATTGTTGTCAAACTACGAACGTAAAAGCTCTAAAACAGGAAACATTTTTTCACAGAATCTGACGTATATTAAAACGTGTATAATGCCAATGGCAAATTGATGATTTGTAAAAAATCATTCAAAGGGCAAAATATTTTTTCGTCTATTTCAAAATGTTGTATGTTCCAGCAACTTATTCATAGCGTTTATAAAAAAATTTATTTCCTTGATTAAGATTTTTTGCTACAAAACATTTGATATAACAAATAAACAATCTACCAAAGACGACCTCACATAAGCTCAAACCATTGCGAGAAATATAAGAAAGGGTGAAAGCTTTTTACATCAAGTTATGCGTCATTTTCTTGCGATATATTTAGAACCTGTAAAGTATTTTTTTAAATTGTTAGTAAGACAGCGAGTTATGTCTGTATCGGAAAATTTTAAAATAACGTCTAAATTATATTATATTTATGCCTATCAATATAATAATCTATGATATAGCAGTTTGCCGTTCTGTATGTTACAGATCTGTAGGATAGGCAAAGGATAGGAATTAATGCAAATAAGGGTGGCAGATTACATCGCTGATTGGCTTAAGCAGAAAAATATAAAGCATATCTTCACCGTTACCGGCGGTGGCGCAATGCATCTAAATGACGCTTTCGGTAAACATCCGAAGTTGAAGTGCATTTATAATCACCACGAGCAAGCTTGTGCTATGGCTGCTGAAAGTTACGCCAGGTTAAGCAGACGGATTGCGCTCGTTTGCGTAACCAGTGGTCCTGGTGGAACAAACGCCATCACGGGAGTGCTAGGCGGCTGGCTTGATTCCATTCCGATGTTGATCATTTCTGGGCAGGTACGTTTCAACACAACAGTCAGAAGCACCGGCCTAAATCTTCGTCAACTCGGAGATCAGGAATTTGACATTACTAAAGTTGTTGCGCCGATGACCAAATACGCCGAAATGGTCATTGAACCGAACGAAATTCTTTATCATCTGGAAAAAGCGTACTATCTTGCCGTCAATGGCAGACCCGGACCCTGTTGGCTGGATATTCCGCTTGATGTTCAGGGAGCTGTCATAGATACAAAAAAACTTAAAAAGTATAACCCTTTAGAAGACAACTGTGAACTTCCTCCAAAAGTAAGTAAAAAAACAGTCTTAAATGTATTAGAAAAAATCAAGAAAGCAGAAAGACCTGTCATCCTTGCAGGATCGGCTATACGTTCTTCAGGAGCGTATGATGATTTTCACAAGCTCATTAAAAAGCTGAATATTCCCGTGGTAACTGCCTGGAACGCTCATGATGTTATTTGGGACAGTCACCCGCTTTACTTTGGCAGGCCGGGTACCATTGGTAACAGAATCGGAAATTTTATCGCACAAAACGCAGATCTGGTCCTTGTACTGGGTTGCCGACTCAATATCAGACAGATAAGTTATAACTGGGAAATGTTCGCACGGGAAGCTTATAAAATAGTCGTAGATATTGACCAAAACGAATTGAAGAAACCGACAATTTCCCCGGACATGGCCATTACAGCTGATTTGGCTGATTTTATCAAAACTTTTCTGGAAAACGTAGAATATTTAAAACAAAAAAAAGATTGGATTGAATACTGCGTTAAAATCAAAAATAGGTTTTCAGTACCATATAATGACTTTCAGCATAATAAAGCGAAAGTTAATCATTATTATTTTGTAGACTCACTCACGAGAAGACTGAAAGAAAATGACATTATCGTCACCGCCAACGGCAGCGCATGCGTTGTCACATTCCAGGCGGCGTTCATTAAGAAAGGACAGAGGCTTTACACCAACTCAGGCTGCGCTTCCATGGGTTACGATTTGCCCGCAGCCATCGGCGCGCATATGGCATCGGGCAGAAAGGTATATTGCATTGCCGGCGACGGCTCCATGCAGATGAATATTCAGGAATTGCAGACGATTATTCATAATAAAATGAACATAGTCATTTTTCTTTTTAACAATGATGGTTACCATTCCATCAGGCAGACGCAAAATTCTTTTTTTGGCAAACCTCTTGTCGGTGTCAATTCATCTTCCGGCATCAGTTTCCCCGACGCGGAGAAAGTAGCAAAAGCCTATGGTTTGCACTACGCCAAGATCGGAAAAAATATTTTGGTGAATCCTGTACTGGATAAAGTATTGAAAATGAAAGGACCTGTTTTGTGCGAGGTGGTACTGAATCCAAAACAGAATTTCGAGCCAAAGCTGGCTTCTAAAAACCTGGGCAGCGGCAGGATGTTTACGCCACCGCTGGAAGACATGTATCCGTTTCTGGACAGAAAAATGTTTAAAGAATGCATGCTCATAGAGCCAATAAAAGAGGATTCATAAAATGAAATCGATAAAAATTCTCGATTGTACTCTGCGCGATGGCGGCTACGTGAACGACTGGAATTTCGGTCTCGGTACCATCGAAAGTATCATCAGCAGGTTGGACAAAGCCGGAATAGATATTATTGAAATAGGATTTCTTGATGAAAGAAGAAAATATGACGAAAATCGTTCTATTCTGCCTGATACGGAATCTATAAAACCCATTTTTAAAAACCTTGATATTCAAAGCGCGATGATCCTGGCCATGATAGATTACGGAACTTGCGGCATCGAAGCGCTTACTGAGCAGAAAGATTCCGTTCTTGACGGGATCAGGGTTATATTCAAGAAAAAAGATTATCCGGAAGCTCTGAAGTTCTGCGCAGAAATCAAGAAAAAAGGTTACAAACTATTCCTTCAGCCGGTTTCTGTCACCGGTTATTCGGACACCGAAATGAAAGCGCTGCTCAAGGAAGTAAACAAAATCAGCCCCCATGGAATATCCATTGTGGATACCTATGGCCTTATGCACAAGAAAGAGATGATGCATTATTTTAACCTGATGAATGAAAATCTCAATGATGACATTCTTATCGGTTACCATTCCCATAACAACTTCCAGCTCGCTTATGCCAATTGCACCGAACTGATGGCTATAGATTCCAGGAGGCAACTCATAGTTGACGGTTCGCTCTACGGCATGGGGAAAAGCGCGGGAAATGCCTGCACGGAACTGCTGGCCATGCATGTCAACGAGAACTATGGAGGGAAATTTAACATTGATCAGATTCTCGAAGCGATTGACGTGGACATTATGAAGGAATACGCGAAAAAATACTGGGGATATTCCCTCAAGCATTTTATCGCCGCTGCCAATGATTGCCATCCCGATTATGTCAGCAATTTGCTGGATAAAAAAACTTTGTCGGTTAAATCCATTAATGAAATTATCACCAAGATTGAACCATCCCATAAGCTTACTTTCAATAGAAACCTGATGGAGAGTCTCTATCTTGAATATCAAAACAAGATTATTGACGACTCCGTGGCTTATGCCGGATTGAGCACTGCACTCGACAAGAGAAACATCCTTATTCTTGCACCGGGCAAATCCATAGAAATTCACGCTGAGAAGATACGCACTTTTATTCAGGAAAATAATCCGGTGATTGTGACCATAAATTTCATGAATGACGAGTACAACCCGGATTATGTTTTTATGGGCAATGCCAAAAGATACAGTCAGTTTTTTAATAAAATATACAGAAATGACCTCAATGTAAAAGTCATCTGCACATCCAATATTGCAGAGTCTAATAAAAGAATAGATTACAAATTCAATTTTAATTCGCTTGTGTTCGAAGATAAATTTATCAGGGATAATCCCGTATTAATGCTTCTGAAAATACTGATTAAAATGAAAATTAAAAAAGCATATCTGGCCGGTTTTGACGGCTATGCCCCTGATGATACGAAGAATTACCCGCGTGAGTATATTCAATTCTTGTTCTGCGATGATAATGTTGTTCTGCGCAATGACGCTGTGAAAAAAGCACTATTTGCATTAAACAAAGAAATTAACCTGGAATTCTTAACACCTTCGCTTTATTTATAAATTGATTTTTATACTTAATATTATTGGATAACTAAACAGAAAGGGCCCGTTATGAAAACATTGTTTATTACAGGCGGCAGTAAAGGCATAGGCGCAGCTATAGCAAATCAGTTTAAAAACAAAGGATATAAAGTAATCATGCCGTCCCGCCAGGAGATGAATCTTCTATCACCGGAATCCATTGCTGAATACTTCAAAAAGAACAACATGGTTGTTGACTGCCTGGTGAATAATGCAGGGATCAATCCTTTGGCCGAAATTCAAAAAATTAAAGACAGCGATTTAATTGACACCATCCATGTGAATCTCATCGCGCCACTACTCATAACACGTGCGCTCGTAGGAGGAATGAAAAAGAAAGGGAGAGGGCGTATAATCAATATCGGGTCAATCTGGGGGATCGTTTCCAAGGAAAAAAGAAGTGTTTATTCAATGACTAAAAACGGGATACACGGACTGACCAATGCCCTGGCGGTTGAACTTGGCAAACATAACATCTTGGTTAATACGGTATGCCCCGGGTACACCAATACGGAACTGACCAAGAAAAATGTGCCCGTCAGGGAAGCGAGAAAGATATTCAGAGATATCCCCCTGGGAAGATTTGCTGAGCCGAAGGAAATAGCAACCTTGGTTTATTTCCTGGGATCGGAGAAGAATACATATATCACCGGGCAGAAATTTATCATTGACGGAGGCTTCACTGTAAAATGAAAATCCGCTCTCACGCGAAAGATTATAACGTCGACATTATAAAAAATTTAAACTTGCAAAATATCATAAAGACTCAAAAAGTTTTTATCGTCATCGATAAGATTGTTTACAATATTTATAAGAGAACTCTGTTTGATGGCATTGATGGTAATGATGTTTTTCTTTTCGATGCTGTTGAACAAAATAAAAATATTAAAAACGTTCTCAAAATCTGTGAGAAGATGGCCGGTTTGTCGATGAAGCGCCATGATACGTTTGTCTCAATAGGTGGAGGTATCGTTCAGGATGTCACTGGATTTGCAGCCAATATATATAACAGAGGCATAAAATGGATGTTCATTCCCACAACACTTCTTGCTCAAGCCGACAGTTGCATCGGAAGTAAAACCTCTTTGAATTTTTCTAACTTCAAGAATATTCTTGGAACCTTTTATGCACCAGATAACATTCTCATATATTTAGATTTTGTTAAAACGCTGACCCACGATGACTATCTGAGCGGATTGGGAGAGGTTGCAAAGTTCAATATCATGTCTGCGAAAGAAGGTATTAAGCGTCTTGAAAAAAATATGGATAAGCTATTGTCACGAGATACCAAAACATTAAAATTATTCATAGAGCGTTCTCTGTCGTTTAAAAAGGATTTTATTGAAGAAGATGAGTATGATTTCGGTAAAAGGAACTTGCTGAATTTTGCTCATACTTTCGGGCATGCTTTTGAAACTGTCAGCCAATATAAAATACCTCACGGACAAGCCGTGACGTTAGGGTTAATGGTTGCCAATAATATTTCAACTCAAAGAGCGATTCTTGATGATGTTCTGAGGGAACGCATTGAAAAAATATGCCTTAATTTCATTTCGGTAAAATTAATAAAAAAATGGTTTGAACCTGAAGCGATCATCAACGCAATGAAAAAAGACAAAAAACGAAGAACAGAAAAGCTTGCCGCTGTCCTGTTTGCGTCTGATTTTTCATTGAGAGTCGTACAGGACGTTGAGTCAGATGAAGTTGAAAAAGCATTGCATGACATTTCAAAAACAATATGGGATTAACTTATTTATAGATTAACAATCTTGAAATACCCATATTTCTTTATTAAGTAATGGAGCAAACTTTTGAAAATATCATGGAAGCAGTTGTGGTCGGATCATCAAGTTAAGATTCGTTTTTTCATAATTGGTGTTTGGAACACCATATTCGGCTACGGAACATATATCAGTCTTGATTATCTGTTTGCCATGGTTTTTCAAAAACGCTACGTTGCCTACATGGCGGCTGCAGTTTTGGCCAATATTATTGCGACAACCAGCTCCTTCATTTTTCACAAATACATAACCTTTAAATCAACGGTCAGAGGAAAAGGCATTATTATCGAATTTGTAAAATTTTATTCCACCTATACTGTGACTAATATCCTCGGCCTTGCGTTGCTTCCTGTTTTCGTCGAGGTTTTCAAGATAGATCCCAAAATCGCTGGCGCGCTACTCATACCGGTAGTCGCCATAATCAGCTATTTCGGCCATTCAAGGTTTTCTTTTGCTAAAAAATCTGAAAACAGCTAATTCAATGATTATGCTTTCGGAGCCTTTGGCGGGCTGACTAAACCTTCACCGGAAAGGACAACCACTTCATTCTGGTTCGTGCAGGTAGTTTTCAGCCGAACTCTGTTTTTTTCCATCAATTCCATAACCTCCACCCGTCCGGTTATGGTATCTCCAATGCGCACTGGAGCGAGAAAACTCAAATTTTGACTGAGGTAGATCGTCCCGGAACCGGGCAGTTGATTGGCGATAATGGCGGAAATAAATCCTGCTGTCAGCATGCCATGCGCGATGCGAGTTTTGAAAAAAGTGTTCTTGGCGTATTCCTCATTGACATGCGCCGGATTAAAATCACCGGTTATTCCCGCGTACAAATAAATATCAGTTTCTGTGACTGTTTTGGCAAATTCCGCCACATCACCGACTTTAAGGTTATCGATCGTTTTCCCTGCTATCATAAAAACTTGACCTCCTTATATTCTTTAAAACCAGCATTTATGGCTCCAGATATTATCCTTTAAATCCTTGATATCTTCCTGCAACATTATATACATACTGGCATTGCTGATGGCCAGTCCCCCCTGATAGGCCAACGCCTGGACCAGCAAAATCTCATCATCGGTAAATTTTCTTGACCAGCTGCTGTAAATATTAAGAACACCAATCACTTTATCCTGAGATTTAATGGGAACATAAAGCATGGAAACAATGCCTTCTTCTGCTTTTTCCTTTTTATACTGAATTCCTGGATCAATGGAAACATCCTTAATATAAATTGTTTCTCCCTTGAGAGCCCGGGCAATGTTTTTATCGACTGCTACCGTTCCCTTGTTTAGATACTTATCACTCAAACCAAAACTGGTAATCAGTTTGACAGTCAGCGTTTCTTTATCCAAAAGTCTCACTGAAGCAGCCTTTATCCTCAGAGTTTCCACCAGTTCGTTCGTCATAGCTTGAATAATTTTTTTCACATCAAGACTTGACGACATACTGGCCGACAAATCGAGAAACATCTGTGATTGCTTGCGCAGTCTCTTGATCAGATTGGCATTTTCAATGGCAAAGCCCCCATGCCCGGCAAGGATGGACAAGAAATCTATTTCATCTTTGGTAAATTCACGGATTTCTTTTCTATAGAGACTGATAATACCAAGCATTTTACCCGAACTCATGATTGGTACGGAAATAATCGAGCCGATACCCTCTTCTTTTTTCGCTTTATGATTCGTCAGACGCTTATCCGTTGTGGCATCACGGAAATACATATACCCGTCTTTCAATAACTGCGGACTGATTTTAACAGCGTGTGCCGCCCCGGCGTGGACGTACTTATTGGAAAGCCCGACCTGCGCGACGGCCTGATTACTGATGAAATTTTCCTTATCTTCATCCCGCAGAAAGATAACCGCCGCCTTGGCTTTCAACGCTTCAACAGCGGCAGAGACAATTAAGCGTGGGATTTTATCCATCTCTGTTGTTGTACTGATTTCTGTAGTAAGTTTGCTTAAAACCCAGAAAAAACTTCCTTTTGCTGCCATATCCGTTCTCCCTTGTCATATGTCCTGAAACACTTTTGTTTAAATCTTTTATCAATCAAGCTTTTTTTGACGATGAATCCTTTTCCCCTGTTTTTGCAACTTTCTTTTTAATCGTTGGTTTTCGCTTTCTTGCTGCGCTCACGGAAATCTTTTCGGGCTCAACTATAATGTCTTCGCTGTCTCTCTGCCTGAGCCACTGAACAATTTTCGGAGCGAACATTCTCTGAAATCTGGAACTGACGTAAATGCCGATGTGACCGGTTTCCAGACAGATGTCCTCGACGTCCTGGCTGCCCACAGCCTTTGTCAATTGATTACAGGCTTCCGGTGGCACCAAATGATCGTATTCGCCGTAAAAATTCAGGAGCGGCATGGTCAGATTCTTCAAGTTAACTCTTTGATCGCCGAGATACATCTGGCTTTGAATCAGAAGATTTCTTTTGTAACAGTCTTCCACGAACTGACGGAAGGTTGCTCCGGGAACATCAGGACTGTCAAAAATCCAGCGTTCCATCCGCACAAAGTTTTCCACGAAGTCTTTGTTGTCCATATTCTCCATAAAACCGACGTATTTATCGATCATCAGGCGCGCGGGATTGAGCAGGAGAAAACCGAAATTCATCAGATCTCCGGGGATATTACCGTATGTATTAATGATCCCGTCAACATCAAGATCCTTCATCCAGACGTGTAAAAGCCCCTTGTCCGTGTCAAAGCTCGAAGGGGTAACGGTGGTAACCAGATTTTTGATTTTGTCCGGATGCAGAGCCGAATACATGACGGAGAAGCTGCCGCCCATGCATATTCCCATCAGATTGATTTTGGGGACATTGTGCTTTCCGCGGATGAAATCGACGATGTTATTCATATAACCGTTGACATGGTCATTAATCGTCAAGAAGTGATCTTTACGTTTGGGGTAACCCCAGTCCACCATGTACAGATCAATGCCGCCTTCCAGAAACGTTTTGACGACGCTTCTGTCCGGCTGCAAATCAAGCATGGTTTCCCGGTTAATCAACGCATAGACAACCAGAAGCGGAGCTTTCAATTTGTTATCGGCGTTCTCATTACGACGGTAGTGTTTGAGTTTGACCCTGTCCTCTTCATAAACAATTTCATAGGGCGTGGTGGCAAGGTCCGTATTGAGCTGTCCCTGAAGAACTTCGGAAGCTTTGGAAACACGCTGCTGCGCTTTTTCCGCGTCTTCGGCCATTTTTTCGAGAATCAGATCAAGAGGGATTTTGGTTGGACTCATGAAAAAAAATTCCTTTCTTGAATTTTACCATACAAACCAGGTTCGGAAATGGCTTCTATTTCCTGGCATCCATGGCGTTCGGCGATACGCCCAGCATTTTCTCCAGTTCTCTTACTCTTTTTTTTAATACGTAAAACTCTTTATACAGATCGTCGATGTCTTTATGCGTAACCACGGGCAGCATTTGCAGATAATCCTGCATCGTTTCGTTTTTGACAACCATGAAATTCTCAAAATGTTTGAGAACGCGGTGCAGCGCTTGCGTATAATCCGGAGACTTGAATAGGGTCATGTAATGACCTTCCAGGATCTTCAACCACATGGCGTAATTTTCCTTGGATGAGGTGGGAATGTTGCCTTCCTCCGCCATCTGCTGAAGCCTTTCCTGAAAGACCTTGAAGGACTTCTCCATCGGCAGATAAAGGATGGAAAGAAATTCAGCCAGCGTTGTTTGAAAAATATTGTGCCTGTTTAAAAACTCATTGAAATGTTCCTGATAAAAACGGGTCAACCCCAGCGGCGGAATTTTAAAGTATGGCTGGATGTCTTTTTCGTATATTTCACCCCAGGCCTTAAAGATTTCCTGATCCAGATTTTCAAAATTATAAGCCTCCGTACGTTTGCCGATGCTTCCTGCTTTTTCCATCAAATGGGTTTGTATTTGCATGGCCGCGTCAAAACCGGTCTTGGTCATTTTTAAAAAGATCTCCGGCAGAGATTTTATGGCATTGGCCGCTGCCGATTCAGATTCCGGTTGTTCCATCATTTTGGTAAACGATTTAAGAAGGTTCAAGTTTGTATCGAGCTGCTGTGTGAAGCGGTTTTGCATGGCGGTTTGCGTGTTGAATGCCGTCTGTGAATCGGATGGCATGGATTTGGCTGCATTCATCCACATGTCCGTCACCATCTGCAACCAGGGAAACATCGCCGATTCGTTAAATTGAGTATTTTTCTCTTCCTCAGTCATGGGACACTCCGATTAAAAAAACTATTGAAGAAAATGGCAATTCAATGTTAGAAAAATAAATATTCAAAATTGTTATTGCCGGGATACAGTAGATGAATGCAAGTTACGCCTAAATATGACCGGTAACAGAACTTGCTTAAACTGTGGTTATTTTTTAGTGTATAAGAATATTTTTGTCAACTTAATTTTGCTTCCGAATCGTTTTGTAAATTGTCATAATATGTTGCATAAAACCATAAAGGGGTTCGTTTATGTCCAGTAAAAAAGTTTCAAAAATTACGCCGGATGAACTGCTCAACGTTATCGATTTTTCACCTGCTGATAATCTTGAAAATCTTTCCACGACCATTCCCTGGAAAAGTAAAATGGTTGGTCAGCAGATCAGAGGCCTGTTCAATTACCAGCAGTTTCTGGAAACCATCAAAAAGAATCCCCTGGTTTTCGGCCCGCTGGCTTTTTCCGCGTCCTGGCAGAGTGCGATTCTGGATTCCATGCTGCGGCATGTCAAGGCCAGCGCCCGTCTGGCCGTCGGCGCTTCCCGTAATCCCGACGCGTTTGCTGATTTGAACGGATGGATATACAAAAGTTATTCCCGCCTTCTTTACACCCTGACCGGTTTTTTTATCAAAGACGGAAAATTCAACCGGGATAAAACCCTGATGATTTGTACGACCCCGAAGGGCAAGGAATATTTGAGAAACTATATCGACGAATTCGCCCAACTGGAGCAGCAATACAATAACATCGGACTTTCACGCCTCAAAGCGATGAAAGAGCTTTTAAAATGCCTGCTGGTTCTAATCACGGAACAGCCCTTCACCAGCGCACCCCTACCCTTCGCCAAGACGAATTCCGACGGATCGCTGAGGACTTCCTTTGAAGATTATCTTGCAGAAAACCGAATGCGCTTGGAAAACCTTTATGAAGCCAACGCTTTTGACATCAAGGAGTATTCTGAAAGAGCCACTCAGGGCAAAATCGGTTGTTCCTATTATGAATATGTGGAGGGTTCTCTCAATCACAGGGTAAGACTGCGCTACTATCCTCCGCCGGAGGGAATTAAGCATAATGGCAAAATAATATACATGTCCACGCCGCTCATCAACAGACCGGAACTGTTCGATCTGGCCACCGGGAAGTCTGTCGTCGAAGCCCTGCTGAATAAAGGTTATATCATTTACCTGGTGGATCACGGTGATCCGGGTTGGGAAGAAACGGAACTGGGACTTGATTTCTACGGAAAAGCAATTCCTGATTTCTATCTCGACATGATTAAAAAGCGACATCCACGCGATGAAATATACGTGATGGCCTACTGCATGGGCGGCACTTTAATTCTGCCCTACCTGGCAAGAAGAGCGGAAGAGTTGTTGGCTGACGGCAAACAGATGGACATCAAGAAAATAGCATTAATGGCTTCACCAATGAAATTTGATGACGAAGAAAGCGGACACCATTCGATTCGTTCACTGATTCGCCGCGATTATGATCCTTATCTGATGAAGGAGCTTTTCGGCTCTGTTAATATTCCGCCGCAGGTTATTGAAGCGGGAATGAACGAAATTCAACCGGGCGTTCAGCACACGGTCGTACTGGGGTTTTACGGACGCGCGGAACTCAAAGAGTCCATTGCCGACTCGGCGCCTTTCCTTTACTGGCTGACACACGGAACCAAATTTCCGGTCAGCGCGCACGTTCAATGGATTCAGAATATATTTATCGGCAATCAGGTGTATGAAGGCAAATATTGTCTTCCTTCCCTCAACCCGAAATTCGACGGCAAACCGGTGAATATGGCCATTCTGAAAAAAGCGGGCGTCAGAATTTTTGATTACAAAGGCTCACGTGATCCGATTGCGCCAGCCGGTTCCTGCGTGGCTGGAGAAACCTGGGGCTGCGTGGCTTCAGGAAATGTCAAAGTTACCTGTGGCGGCCTTAATCGTGTTATTGAAAAAAATATCGGGCATATCTTTGTTGTCAGCCGCAAACTGCTGGCCGAGTATCTGGATCTGGTTGAAGATTTCTATAATGATTTTTCGATCAATCAACCGATACCGCTTGCCGGAAAAGGCGCATCAACCCGGAAGGTTGTCGGAAATGTTGTTGATATAAAGAAAATTCGGGCAAAGAAATAATTAATGTTAAACCAGTCAAGTTTCACTCCGCAAAGACAGCAGTTCATGATTTATATCATTCTCACTGCCGTCACCATTGCCGTTTACTGGCAGGTCCATCATTTTGAATTCATTAATTTCGACGATGTCATCTACATCACGGAAAACCCCATGATTCAATCAGGAATCTCTCTGAATGGTTTCTACTGGGCTTTTGGTTCAAAATACTTTGGTTTATGGAACCCGTTGGTCTGGCTGTCTTTTATGGTCGACCATCAACTGTATGGTTTGCAAGCCGGAGGTTATCACGTCACCAACCTGATTTTGCACATCCTCAGCACGTTACTGCTCTTCTGGCTCTTTCACCGCATGACCGGCGCTGTCTGGAAAAGCGCTTTTGTCGCCGCTTTCTTTGCCCTGCATCCTCTGCACGTGGAATCGGTAGCCTGGGTCTCGGAAAGAAAAGATGTCTTAAGCGCCTTCTTCTGGATGCTGACGTTATGTCTTTATGTTTATTATACGGAAAAACCGGTCATCCAAAGATATCTGCTGATTCTTTTTTCTTTTGTCCTGGCTCTGCTGAGCAAACCGATGGTGATCACCCTGCCGGTGATTATGATTTTACTGGATTACTGGCCCCTGAATCGTTTTGAATCCCAAAAGGGCAACCTGTTTCTATGGCAGTTGAGGGAAAAGCTGCCTTTTGTCGTCTTATCAATAATAGTAGTTCTTATAACGTATTACACTCCGAGCACCCATACCTTTTATGGGCTTCTGCCATTGGAAACCCGATTGGCCAACGCGCCTGTTGCTTTTGTAATTTATCTTGTCAAAACGTTCTGGCCTCATAACATGACTATTTTCTACCCTTTCCCCTCTCAGATTCCTGTCTGGAAGATTACAGGATCACTTTTGTTCATTATCGTTAGCAGCTTAATAATGATATTAAAAACAAGGCGACTTCCGTATCTTTTTGTCGGATGGTTTTGGTTTATAATATCTATTGCGCCTGCCATTGGTATTATTCAGATCGGAGATTTCGCAATGACCGACCGGTATCATTATCTGCCTTCCATCGGAATTTCCATAATGCTTGCCTGGGGCATACCTTTTTTCATCAGAAGCAAACCCGCAGAAAAGCAGATTCTCTTTCCGTTAGCCATGATTGTTTTGATGATGCTGACGGTTTCAACCTGGAAGCAGTGTGGCTACTGGAAAAATAGTGTCGAACTCTGGAAACACGCGATCAACGTCACACAGAATAATTTTCTGGCTTACAATAATCTTGCTATTGCTCTTTTTGCCGAAGGAAAGAATGAAGAGGCTATTCATTATTATAATAAAGCCATTACTATAAAACCGCTTGAAGTCGTGCCTCATCAAAATAAGGCCATTGTTTATACCAAAACAGGCCAATATAATCTGGCTATCGACAGTTATAGCGAAGCCATCCGGATAAAATCAGATAATTTGGACGCTTATTACAACAGGGGCACGATTTATCATCAACTTGGCCGGTATCAACCTGCCGTTGAGGATTTCAGCTCAGTTATCCGGCTTCAGCCCGATAATAGCCTGGCCTATTTCAATCGGGGAAACGCTTACATTAATCTAGGCCGATATCCGCAAGCCATTGATGATTTCAGCACATCAATCTCTCTGAAACCGGATTACGCCGATGCCTACAACAACAGGGCTTTTATTTATCTTTCCCAGAAACGGTATCAGGAAGCCATTGGAGATTACAGCATGGCCATCTCACTGAAACCGGATTACGCCGATGCTTACAATAACAGGGCTTTTGTTTATTTGAATCAGGGTAACCGCCTCTCCGGTTGCCGTGACGCAAAGAAAGCGTGCGCGTTGGGAAATTGTCAGATACTGCAAACAGTGAAAGACAAAGGCTACTGTCAGTGATTTACAGGTTTTTTATGAATAAAAAATATATCTTATTCATCGTTGCCTTTTTAACTATTGCTTCATTTGCTGCTTTCGGCCGGATTACAAGTAATGACTTTGTCAATTTTGATGATAATTTATATATAACCGAAAATTATCACATTCAATCCGGATTGAGTTTTGAGAATATCAAATGGGCCTTCACAGCCGTTGTCGTGAGTAACTGGCATCCTTTAACTTTGCTTTCGCACATGCTGGACTGGAGTCTCTTCGGAAATTATGCCG
>JBATES010000053.1:0-10262 GCA_049664145.1 Smithella sp. | reverse complement strand
CAACAAAGAAAAACAAAAACGCCGCGACTGCCGCGACCAGTATTAATCCCGCTGTAAGATATTTTTTTATTACCATAATGGCGCTCCAGCAATCCGATGGACAGGTGTCTGGCCGAAAACATGCCTCTCGGCTGGCACACTGCGATTGTCCCCCACCACATAAACATACCCGGACTTCACCGTGACCGGTGGAAGATTCCAGTTACTTTTACCCGACACATAAGGTTCAAAAACTTTTTTACCGTCGACAAAAAGATCGCCTTCTCTAAATTCAATACTCTGGCCTTCTGTGGCCACAACGCGTTTCAGCAGCATAATCTTTTGTCCCGCCATTCTTATTGTCACTACATCCGGCGGTTTCGGCCGTGAAAAAAGGTACCGCGCAGTAAAACAAAAATTGAATGAACCGGTGACATAGGTTGGCGCCATGCTCTCACCCTGTATGCGAAACGGTATGAACACATATGTAAAAATAATAAAAGCCGCTGCGGCCACGAGGACAAGACGAAGTATGTAACGTCCGGTTATCTCGGGAAAAAAGAAATTTTTTATGAATTTATCGGACATCTCATTCCTTGGTTCAAAAAAATGAGCAAAAGCCGTGTTGATGAGACACTGCCTTTTTTACTTTTCAATAAATCATTGGGCACAGACTTCATTTTTCAGAGCATCCATCGTTGAACCGGCAAGAATATCAAACAATTTTTCTTCCCTCGTATTGGCCGTGGTTAACAATACTTTACCGTTTTTATCATAGTGGTTGATGGATAATATTTTTACTTTTTGCTGCTTGCAGTCTATGACATAGAGGCAAACCTTTTCAGCCAGATTTTCATACCGGTCAACCGATAATCCATCTTTAATGCGGGATTGAAATTCGACGGTTCTGCCTGTATCAGAATATGTTTCTTTGACCTACACCTCCATCGTATTGTTCGCGGCATCTTTCTTCAGGCTTTTCTGATCATAGGAATATACATTCCCATCATGATCCGTTTTATACTTGACCCAGTCTGTCGAACCTTTACCACAGCTCAGCAGCAAAAAGAGAGCAAGCAAGCACGAAGAAAAAAACAACGTAAACTTCTTCATAAATACCTCCTTTCCATTAAAGCATTCCTTTTTTCAGTATTGCGATAAGAAGCCAGACGCCCAGCAAAGCGGCCGCGCAAAATCCCAGCATCCCTACCAGAGAAAATCCATAGATCAGCGGCGGTGTGCTAAACGCCAGAAGAAGAGCGGAGCCGACGATCAGGGCCGCAATGATGATGGAAAAAGAAAGGCGGTTACTCAACTGGTCGAGGGTTTTCATAAAATTTTCAAATCCCCGCACATCCATATTCATGATGAATTTATTCTGCCGGATGAGACGGGTGACCTGAAGCAATTCAGCGGGGAGTGCCCTGAGAACATTAACTGAATCAGAAACGGCAATCCATAAATCCTCGGCAAGCTGTTTCGGATGGTAGCGCGCCAGTTTCATCTTTTTCACAAACGGTTCGGCATAAGCAATCATATCGAAGCCGGGATCCAGCAGGCGGGCGATGCCTTCCATGGCGGCAAAGGCCTTAATCATTAAAAATATGACCGGCGGAATTCTGATTTTATTGTTGGTGGCAATGTCCAGTAAATCCTGAATCAAACACGCCAGATCGATATCTTTTAGGGATTTGAAAAGGTGCTTGCCCATAAAATCTTCAATCTCTTGTTCAAACACCCGGATATCCGGCTCCTCATCGTATTCACCCAGTTCCAGCATCAGCCGCGCGCACCGTTCAGGATCCTTGCGAGCCAGTGTTTCCAATATGTCCACGAAAAGTGTCCGCCGCTTTTTGTCCACGCTGCCGGTCATGCCGAAATCAATCGGACAGATGACGTTATCCGACAGAACAAAAACGTTGCCTGGATGGGGATCGGCATGAAAGAAGGCGAATTCAAAGACCTGCTTCATGACAAAATCGGCGCCGCGGGCGGTAATGATTTTCGGATCCAGTCCTGCGGCTTCGAGTTTCTCTTTTTCGGAAACTTTGATGCCGTCAATATGTTCCATGGTCAGAACGCGTGTGGTGGAGTAATCGGAATAGACCCTGGGAATATAAATGGTCCGGTCATTCAGAAACTGGGCGGAGACTCGTTCCATATTGGCTGCTTCCATGCTGAAATCAAGCTCACGCTCAAGAGTGCGCGCGAATTCTTCAATGATCCGGGTGGGCTTTTGAAATGAAATCTCTTCGATGTTTTTCTCCATCAAGGTGGCCAGGTGGAGCATGATTTCGAGATCGATTTCAATGATTTTTTTAAGTCCGGGTCTTTGAATTTTAACGGCAACGACTTCGCCGTCATTGAGTGCCGCTTTGTGAACCTGAGCGATGGACGCGGATGCCAAAGGCGTTTCGTCAAATGATGAGAAAATGTTATCGATACTGTCGTCCAGCTCGTTTTCGATAATTTCCCTGGCTTCGGCGTAGGAAAAAGGCGGAACTTCATCCTGGAGTTTTTCCAGCTCTTTGATGACATCCGCGGGAATAATATCCGGACGCGTAGAAAGGATCTGGGCAAATTTAATGAAGGTAGGGCCCAGCTCTTCAAAAAGAAGCCGCAGGCGTTCCGCCCGGCTTAATTTTTCGACATTCTCGCGCTTGTGCCGGGAAATCATTTGAAGACCGATCTCGATATACTGATCGATCTTCAGTCTTTCCACAAGATCATCAAATCCATACCGGAAAAGGATGGACAGAATCTGGCGATAGCGGCTGAAATTCCGGTAAGTCCGGCCAAGAACACCTATTTGTCTGATGCTTAACATTCACTGATATCCTCAATGTTTTCATGCCAAGGCCTGTGTTTTTGGCCGGAAAAAAAATGGACAGGCGCTATTTCTTGCGAGCTTTTTTCAGATTACTGACCTCTTTTTTCAGTGCGTTCAGCTCTTTCTTGCTGGCGATATCCGCGTTGGCCATATAGTCGGCAATGCCTTTCTGAATTTTCTTTTCCATATCTCCTTTGGCCTTCTCATATTTTTTCATGATGTCTGAAACAAACTTTTTCCCTTCCGCCTCTCCCATTTTTGTTTGTTTGATAATGTCTTTGGCCATGGTTTCCATTTCCGACTGAGTTTTCAGCGCAAGACCGATTCCTGTCAACATGACTTTCTTCATTAATGTAAATGGCATAACATCCTCCTTTGGTTGGTAATTTTTTATCCAAAAACAGATTCTTCGATTCTTAACGAATCCCTCGCTTGCCATGAAACATTGCTTTCTTTCAGGAAAAATATAAGAGAGTTCCACTCGTATGTCAATGAGTTTTAAATTTGAGTCTTACGATAAACATTGACTTACCCTGGTTAATTCTCTTATAATTCTGTCACAAAAATTAGCGTATCCGTAACTCTGTAATGATAAAATCCTGAGGGTAAGATGATTTCCAGACGCGATTTTTTAGCAACACTGGCAAAACTCGCCCCGCTGATCGGAGGGCTGGGCACGATTGTGCTGGACCCGTATTTGCAGAAGTTTTTGCTCGGTGATCATGCAGGTCTAGCCTTCGGAGAGACGTATCTG
The DNA here is from genome assembly GCA_049664145.1 of Smithella sp. Classification (GTDB taxonomy): domain Bacteria; phylum Desulfobacterota; class Syntrophia; order Syntrophales; family Smithellaceae; genus Smithella. The sequence continues at coordinate 6,699 of JBATES010000053.1, read as the reverse complement.
GATGAAATTATCCGAAATGCTCCCAGAGCCCGTTACTGGACTCCAATCAAAACCAGCGAGTTTTCGAAAGATGAGACCATTATCAAATGTCATCTTTGCGCTAACGGCTGCGCCATTTCGGACGGGCAGCGGGGCAGATGCCGGACACGCATGAATGTCAAGGGAGAGCTGAAAAGTCTTGTCTATGGGCGTCCTATCTCCATTCACGTGGATCCGATTGAAAAGAAACCTCTTTACCATTACCTGCCGGGAGCAGCAGCCTTTTCTCTGGCGACTGCCGGTTGCGTGCTCAAATGCAAGTTCTGTCAGAACTGGGAAATTTCCCAATCCTCGCCGGAAGATCATCCGGTCGCTTTTACACCACCGTCCAGAATTGTCAACGCCGCGCACAGCAGTAAGGCTCCCGTCATCGCCTTTACGTATAATGAACCAACCGTTTTCACGGAATATCTCACCGACATCGCCCGCGATGCTAAAAAGCAGGGCATTCGCTGTGTCATGATCAGTTGCGGATTCATGAACGAGGCGCCGCTTAGGGAAATGTGCAATGTGCTGAACGCCATTAAGATCGATCTGAAAGGATTCAGCGATGATTTTTACCGCTCCGCCTGCGGAGCCAGGCTCCAGCCCGTTCTCCGCACCATCAAACAGATCGCGAAAAGCGGCATTCATCTGGAAATTGTCAATCTGGTCGTGCCGACACTAAACGATTCAGATAAGATGATGAAAGGCCTGATAGACTGGATACTGGGAGAAATCGGTCCTGATGTCCCTGTACACTTTACCCGCTTTCATCCGGATTATCAGTTACTGAATCTTCCGCCTACACCTGCCGCCACGCTGCAGCGTGCGTATGACCTGGCCATGAGCAGGGGCATGCATTACCCCTATGTGGGCAATGTTCCCGGTCATCCGGGCAATCACACCTACTGTCCGCAGTGCAGGAAAATTGTTGTCGAACGGCAGGGATTTTTTATTACCGGGATGAACGTAAAAGATGGACGTTGCCAATTTTGTAAACAAAAAATTGCCGGTGTGTGGACCTAAGCAGGAGGCATCAAAATGAGAATTTTACGCTTCAACTTTATATGGATGGTGATCATTGTTTGTTTTGCTGTGTCCTGTCAGACCCATAAAGATTCGAATGCAGAAGTTCGCGAACCGGTTGTCGCCGGTAAATTCTACACTGAATCGGCGCCCAGGTTAAAACTGGCCATCGAAAAATTCCTTCAGGACGCCGTGCCGGCAAAAGTCAAAAAACCGGTGGCGATCATTGTTCCTCATGCCGGCTACATTTATTCAGGCCAAATTTGCGCGGATGGATTCAAACAGGTCATCAATCAGTCCTATGATGTGGTGGTCGTACTGGGCACCAATCACACCAGCCCTGATTTGAATGGCGCCGCACTCTATCCCGGCGACGGCTTTCGCACGCCTCTCGGCACCGTATCCGTGGACAAGAGCATTATATCCATGCTTGTGAAGGAAGCGCCAACCGACTGCACGCTGGATAAAACACCGCACGCATCCGAACATTCCATCGAAGTGGTCGTTCCCTTTATTCAGGTGGTTTTCCCGAAAGCAAAAATAGTCCCCGTTGTTGTCGGTTCACATGATATAAACATTCTGACTCGTTTTGGCCAGGCCCTGGCAAGAGTTTTAAAAAACAAAAAGGCTTTAATCGTTGTCAGCACCGATCTTTCCCACTACCCTCCTCAGGAACACGCCAGGATCGTTGACCGGGAAATACTGACGGCGATAACCACGCTGGATCCCGCCGAATTGAGCAAGACCGTCCATAAAAATATGAATAAAAATATCTCCAACCTGGCCACATGTGCCTGCGGTGAGGCGCCGGTTATCGCGGCAATGGTCGCTGCCAAATCTCTGGGAGCCGTGCGTGGCGAGATTGTCAGTTATGCCAATTCCGGCGATGTTTCGATAGGCGAACGCTCTCGTGTTGTCGGATATGGCGCTGTGGTACTGACCGCTGACGGAACAGGAAAAGAAACCATCAGGCCCGCAATACCGGCGACTCCTGCCGACTCTTCCATCCTGACACCGGACGACAAAAAAAATCTGCTGCGTTTTGCCAGAGGAACCATTTCCCGAATATTTATGACGGATACAACGCCTCTGGCCAGAGGTTTTTCTCCGAATCTTCAGCAACCAAGAGGCTTGTTTGTCACCTTGAAGAAAAAAGGTGAACTGCGCGGTTGCATCGGTCATATGATCGCGGATGAACCGCTGGGCAAACTGGTCGGGACGATGGCGCTGCAGGCCGCCTTTAATGACCGGCGCTTTCCTCCTCTGACGGCTGATGAACTTCAAGATATTGAAATAGAAATATCCGTGCTCACACCGATGAAACAGGTTGCCGACGCATCCGATATTTTAGTCGGCCGGGATGGTGTCCTGCTCAGTAAAAACGGACAGTCGGCCGTTTTCCTTCCGCAGGTGGCCACGGAACAGGGCTGGAGTCGTGAAGAAATGCTCAAGCATCTTTGCCAAAAAGCAGGACTGAGCGTGAATTGCTGGAAGCAGAACGCCCGATTTTCAACTTTTCAGGCTCTGGTTTTCAGCGAATCCGAATTTAAATAACATCATGAAAATATCTCTTCTCGCCATTGGACTCATCTCCATCCTGGGACAGGTTGTCCTGCTGCGGGAATTGAATGTTTCCTTTTATGGCGTCGAATTGATTTATCTCCTTGCTCTGGGGGTCTGGCTTTTCTGGACAGCCCTGGGCGCCATCATCGGACGCCGCGTACATACCCCTTCCCTTCGGCAGATTGCCGCGCTTTTTATCTTCTTCGGAATTGTCATTCCTCTGGATATCGTCTTCATCCGCTCCAGTCGTCTTCTTCTCGGCGGTCTTCCCGGCGCGTATCTTGATTTTTTTCAGCAAATCATGGTCGCACTGATTGCACTGCTGCCCGCAGGGCTCCTGTCCGGTTTATTGTTCCAGTGGGCGGCCAAAGCTTATGTGGCCAAAAACGAAACGCTGGCGGTTGCTTACGCGATTGAAAGTGCTGGAGGATTAATGGGCGGATTATTTTCCACGTTGTTTGTTATGTGGGAATTGCAGAATTTCACTTCGGCACTTCTCTGCGCCCTGATTTCCGTCATCATCTCTTTGATGATTTTGAAAGACATTAAGGCGTCACGATGGCGGGCAACCGCGCTTCTTTTATCCTGTCTTTTGTTCGGTCTCCTCTGGATTTCATCTTCTTTGGATAACAAGTTCACCCAATGGAATCATCCCCGTCTTTTAGAAAGCAGGGATACGCCGTATGGCAGAGTTACCGTAACGAAGCTTTACAATCAGATTTCTGTCTATGAAAATGATGCGTTAAGCTTTGAAACCGAGGGCACTGACGCCGAATACTTCTGCCATTTAACAGCGCTCCAGCATCCCCATCCGCAGAAAGTGCTCATTCTGGGAGGCGGCATTGAAGGTCTCGTTCGGGAAGTAGCGAAGTACTCGCCGCAGACCATTGATTACGTGGAACTCAATCCAGCCCTGCTGCAAATGGTTACAAAACATCTTCCGGAGGATATGCGGAAATCGATGGAAGAACCGAACGTAAATATTATTTTTGCTGATCCAAGACAGTATCTTAACAAAAGTCCCCAATATGATCTCATCCTGGTTGGCATGCCGGAACCGAGCTCTGGACAGGCCAACCGTTTCTTCACCAGAGAGTTTTTTGAGCAATGTTCGGCAAAATTAAATCCGGGGGGAATTCTGGGTTTCCGGCTGCGCGCGTCTGAAAACTTATGGACAAAGCCGCTCGCCAACCGCAACGCCGGCATCTTCAATGCCGTTCGCTCCGTTTATTCCAGCGTGCTTTTTCTTCCCGGCACAACCAATATTGTCACGGCTTCGCGATCTCCACTGCCGCAAACACATCAGGTAATGATTCAACGGTTGCAAAAAAAGCAGATAGCTACCCGATTAATTACCCCCGGTTACATTCAATATATTTTCACAAACGACAGATTTTTTGAAGTCAGGGATTTGCTCCATAATAATGACTCGCCCCTCAATACGGATATTCAACCGGTTTGCTATCAGTACGCTTTCATCATCTGGTTGTCGAAATTTTTCCCGCGCCTTGGTCTGTTTGATCTATCATTAATCACAAATAACTTATTGCTTAAACCGCCTTTATTGTTTTTGTGGATCGGCCTACCTGTTTTCTTTCTTTTAAGCCGATTCCACGCAACACTTCAACGAGCGTTACTGGTCGGAGCGGCAGGCTTTATTGGCATGGTCATGGAAACCATACTTATCCTCTATTATCAGCTGAAACAAGGGGTTCTCTATCAAGATATCGGCGTTCTTTTAATGAGTTTCATGGCGGGCCTCGCGCTGGGAGCTTTGATCGTCAAGAAAGCAATGTCCAGACCGGTCCACAATCAATCCATCTTGCGCGGGCATGGTGTAATCCTGATCATTGGATTTTGTCTTTTATGCGCCTTTACGGAAACAAATTTGCTGAAGAGCGACTCCGCCGGTCTCCCGCAGATTTCTCTTCTCCTGGCTGTAACTGGTTTTCTCGTCGCCGGTATTTTCGCGTACGCCAGTCTTTACGAAATTGACGACCAGCAAAAAGTCATTTCACCACTGTACGCCGCGGACCTTATCGGCGGATGCATTGGATCTCTTTTGGGCAGTTTGTTTTTAATCCCCTTGATGGGAATGGATGCAACGACATGGGCAATGCTTGTGTTTGCCGCAGCTTCTTTACTATTGGTCTAAGGGGGAAGAGCAGTGAACAATCATTTACAGATGCTAGGATAATTCAATCTGGTAGTAAATATCGTTATTACCCGATGAGAAACCTCTGATGCGACGCTCGACGGCTTTTTTCCCAAAAATAACAAGAGCCTGCCGTATGTATCCCATAATCAGATATTCAAAATATATATGTTTGGTGGGAAGGTCTGAGATCGTTATATGAACTACATTGTTTTCAAACCGCGAGTTAAATATACCTCCGTCAAAATACGTTGACCAGATTTTGGGCATGACTGATTCCGCGAATTGCTTTATATCCTTCGTAATTAGAAATGAGTGGTATGGACCTCCCGGCGCCAGAGAGAAATCAGCCGATTTTTCTCCCAACTTCCAGTAATGATTGTTATCGTTGTGAAAAAATTCCTTCAGAACATCATCCAGAAATATAATAAATTTATCCAGCGGAATGAGCGTGACATTCATAATCATCTGGCTAAAGTATTTGTCTTTTACCGCAAGTTTGTCGATGAATGCTTTCCATTGCGCTTCACCGAACGCTTTGATGATGGTATCTTTACGTGTAAGAAAAGCCGTACCCTTGATATTCATGACTAATCCTCCGTATGCTTTGTAATTAATTTTGTAAAAAAGACTTTTTGACTTTTATTGCATTCTGTTTTTGTAGGATTAATTAAAATATGTCTAAAGAATTGTCAATAATAATGTTGTTAACGAATGCACTGTCAATACCCAACACTAAGAAGAAAAATTATTAATTTCTGAATGCGCAGATTACTTGATCACGCCCGGTTGCATAATGTTTTGCAGATGAAGCAATTGGCGTTCGAAGTCGCATACATTGTCCTGAGCAGTAACATCCAACATCTCTCCAAAACTTAAACGGACCCGCGAAAACGGCTTGGGCAACATGAATCGATCCCAACTGTTAAAATACCACGCCCGTTCAGCAGAAATATAAAACGGCACAATAACCGCTCCCGCCGCTTGAGCCATAGTGATCACCCCGTCTTTCACTATCCCGGCCGGTCCTTTGGGTCCATCCAGCACATGAGCGACGAAGCCAAATTGCTTCAGGTGATCTATCATCTTTTTCAATGCCTGGCGTCCTTCCCGTGAAGACGATCCCCGCACGGTATGCCAGCCGGTTTTCTCGGCAATATTGGCGATAATGTCACCGTCCTGGCTTTGACTGATCATCAACGCCGGATGGAGAGAGCTATAGGTCTTAAAATAACGTATCGCCGAAAAAAACTGCTGGTGCCAGCAGCAAATGATCACTCTGCCGCCCCCTTTCAGGTATTCCCTCCACTGCTTTTCATTTTCTATATCCATGCGAAAAGTCCAGCTATAGGCTCGAATCAGGTAATAAAGGGATCTCAGAATTTTGTTAATTAATATGTAACGATAATGCTTAAGCAATAAGGAACCTCCTATAAATTAAATGAAATTAGAGCGCAAATTTTAAACCCAGCATGACCTGATAATCAAGAACACTGCCGAACTCCGTTTCTTCATTTCCCTCATTGATTAAACCTGAAGAAAACAGTTCCCAATGATTTCCCAAAAAATATGAAAAGAGCCCGAAAAGCTGACCGGAACCGTCATCAATATTCTGCGTCCAGCGTAATGTAATGTTTAATCTGTTTCTGATATTTACCTGATGATATTGCAGCATGGCGTAGTTTTTTCGCAAGAACCTTAACCCTGGATCTGAATTCTGAGAAGAAGCACTTTTTTTAAATAATCCGGCAATGTCTTCCCTTTCAGCGTCTGTGGTCGCGTTTTGTAATAAATTATTATAGAAATCGGCAACGTTCTGTGCTGTATCGAAATACAGGTCAGCTTCATCATTGTCGTAACCTTGTCCGTTGTACAAATACTCCAGAGTTAACGTGCCGCTATTTTCAAAGGTGTAGGCACATCCGGCTAAAATG
>JBATES010000052.1:0-30703 GCA_049664145.1 Smithella sp. | reverse complement strand
TCATTATTTAGTCAATCGACTAAAAATAGGGTAAACAGTTAAATTTATGAGCTATACAAAATGACCATAAAAGAACTTAAGCGAGGCGAACTGAAGCGTGCGGCGAAAGAATCCGGCATCCCGTATCAGAATTTAAGGAATGCCCATATCGCCGGGAAATTCGAGGCGATAATTAAGGGCGGAAAAATCAATGCCGCCAAGGTGAAAGAAGAGCTTGAGAACAACAGCCACCCGATAAAAATGGCGAATGGCCGGAGATCTATCAGCCCAAAAGTAAAAGGTGGGAAACCGAAGGAAGATGAGCCGACACAACCGGAAAAAGAGAAGGCAGCGCAAAAAGCCGGGCTGTCGATGAATCAATCCCACTCTGAGTTACAGAAAGCAAAGACGTTTCTTGAATGTGGCTTGAAGCAGTTGGAGCTTGAGAAGGAAAAGGGCAAGCTCGTACCGGCCGACCAGGTTGAACGGGCGGCGTATCTGGCCGGGTTGCAGATTCGTGAATCCCTTGAATCTATCCCTGACCGGTGCGCTCCGCTGGTGGCCGTAGAGAGCGGACAATTTGAATGCCGGGAAATAATCGCAAAGGAAATTGATTTTATTTTGAAGGGGCTTTCGAGTGCCTTATCGGTTTTACAGTAATCTTGCAGCAGGCTTGCGCCCAGTCGATCGGATATCGTATACCGATTGGGCGAACCGGTCATTTTATCTTCCAAAGGAAAGCAGCGCGGAATATGGGCAGTATCGAACCAGCCGAACGCCGATGGTCGAGGAAATTCTCTATGAACTTTCCCCAATGTCAAAGACTGAAGTCGTTGTTTTGATCAAGCCGACACAGCTTGCTGGCACGACGATAGCCCTGATATTCCTGTGTGGGATTGCTGCGCTTTATCCTGGGCCAACGCTTTTCATGCAGCCCACGGACGCAATGGTCCGGAGTTTCTCAAAAAAGAAATTACAGACGGCAATCAAACACATCCCGGAACTTAGAGGCAAAATCACTGAACAGAAAAGCCGAACCAGCGCGAATACCATCCTGCAAAAAGACTTTCCGGGCGGGTCATGGCTTTTGACCGGTTCCAATTCCGGGGCGTCTTATCGGTCGGAATCAATCAAAAATCTGGTGCTGGATGATTTTGACGGCTTCGAGGTGGACATTGAAGGCGAAGGGAGCCCGGAGGAACTTGCCGACCGGCGGACAGGCTCATTCCCTGGGCGTAAAGTTTATATCAATAGCACCACGACCGTCAAAGACGTTTCCAATATTGAGCGGGCCTATGACAAATCAAGTCAAGGCGCCTGGAATGTGCCTTGTCCTCACTGCGGGACGTATCAGCCGCTTGAATGGGGCGGGGCCGATGCTGATCATGGGATTAAGTTTTCGAGGGATGCCGACGGCCAGGTGATTGATGCTTGGTATCAATGCAAATGTTGTGCCAATAGGATAAGCGAACACGATAAGCCGTGGATGGTTGAAAATGGAAAATACGTCCACAAATACCCACATCGCCGGGTAAAGGGGTTTAAATATAATGCTCTTGTAACGCCCCTGGGATGGATTAACTCATGGATTTATATCGCAGAAAAGTTTCTTGAGGCGCAAAAAGAACTCAAGCAGGGAACTCCGTCCAAATATGTGACATGGTTAAATTCTTTCATGTCCGAATCTTATGAGGCTATCGGCGAAAAAATTGAATGGGAAGGGTTGCAAGCGCGGGCAGAAGTTTATGAACTGTTGACCATCCCCATGGGCGGGCTCCTGCTGGTGTGTGGGGTTGATACTCAGGATGATCGGCTGGCGGTGAAGATAAAAGCCTATGGCCGGGGCCAGGAATCATGGCTTGTCTATTACACCGAATTAATCGGAGATCCTGAATATCAAGACGTTTGGGAGCAATTGGACGTGTTGCTGAACCGGACATACAGGCATGAGTACGGCGTTGAATTAAACATTGTTTGCATGGCGATTGATACCGGCGGACACAGAACACAGGCGGTTTATAACTACTGCCGAACCAGATCAGGGCGGGGGGTGGTAGCTATCAGGGGCGCATCACAGCCCGGAAAACCAGTTTTAAACAAGCCGTCGATGGTAGACGTGACCTGGAAGGGCGTTAAAATAACCAAGGGCGTTCAGTTGTGGCTTGTCGGCACGGAGATGATCAAGGGAACCCTTGACGCCCGCCTGAAAATGCAGACGGTTGGCCCCGGTTACATGCACTTTCCGGTAGGATTGGATGATGAATATTATAAAATGTTGGCTGGTGAGTCTCTGAAGCCGTCATTTCATAACGGCATGGTGAAGCACGAGTGGAAGCAGACGCGGGCCAGAATTGAGGCGAAGGACTGTGAGGTTTACGCCTATTTTGCAGCCTGCAAATATGGTATTGACCGATGGCAGGATGCCCAATGGGATAAATTAGAGCAGGCGATTTTAGGTGAGGCAGCCCGGTTGAGGGGCAATACACAACGCCATGCACCGGACAGACATCAGCCGAGAGTAACCGTTAAAAGCGCATTTATGGGGAGGTGAAAAGTGCCGAATGGTAAACCGATAGCGTCAGATTTGGAAGTTCTTGAAGGGTTCGCGGAGCCATTTTTAGTTGATGGCATTCCGAGAGACGAACGTCTTGCAGAAAAATGGGGGTGCAGCGTATCTCAAGTTTATGTTTTATGGGATAAAAAGCGATTTAACGGCCTGTACGATTATGGCGTATCGCAAAGATCGGCCTGGTTGACTGAAGAAGGGAAGGCCAGGTTAAAGGAATTAAGGGAGGCGGCGAGAAATGACAAATGAACAGCTTGCAGTATTGTTAGAAGGAATATCCGAGCAGCTTAAATCTGTTTATAAAAAAATTGACGAGTCCTTGCCTGATTCCGCCGAACGTAAAATGGCAGCCCGATGGATTGGAGAAGGCCACCCGCCACCGATGGGATATTTCTTGGCAAAAAAAGATGATCCGGATTGGGAGAAAAAACCAACAGGCCCAGCGTTTTGCTTATTCCCGCTACAAGAAGAAATAGAAAAAATAGATAAAGATATCCGGTGTCTATTAAACAAAGAGGATCAGCCCTATGACTGGTTGCGTGGAGCATTTATCGGAGACTTGATCAATGAGAGATAAAATACAAGCCAGGGTAGAGTTTTTAGACGGTAAAATCATTGATGTCGAAGAGTTCAACGCCTCCCGCGCTTGCGCCCTGGCGATAGTAAAAAGGTATTATGACGGTGCGCAAACCCACAAAGAGCTTACCGTTAAAAAGGTAATACAGATGAGTTCTGTAGATGTAAAAGATTTGGGTGAATTTGAAAATTATGAACGGTGGATAAATTTGAAAAATATCGATCCATTGAAAAACTTGCGAGAATATGAAGAGGCTGAGAGGGCCAGACAAAAAAATGTTGAATTGTTTGAACGGCGGGTAGAATGGGGGAATTGTGATCCGCTGAAAGACCTTCGAGAGTTTAAAGAGACAGAATTAAATCATATTAAACTTGATAGTCTTTTGTCTTTTTTTATTTTTTCAAAATCAATAGCGTTAAAGATATTTAAATCTGCTTTTGGCTTCAGGCGGTTCTTTATGGCAGATTGGTGGGCGTTGAAGTTGCGAAAGGAGGCCGAATGACAACGAAGCCGGGCGATATAGTTTACGTTAAACGGGCCGCTGCGATTCTTTCTTGTACGCCAAAACACGTAAGGGATATGGTAAAAGATGGTCGACTCGAAGCTTTAAAGCTTGGGCCGCGTGGTATCCGTGTGTTTGTGGCCAGCGTTGAGGAATACATCGAAAACAACAAGGTCAACCCGGAGGATTATTACAAATGAAATATCAATGGGTAATATCGTTAATATGTTTTTTAATATCAATCGGATTCGCTTGGTTTTATCCTAAATATTATTGGAAGCGCGTAATGAAGAGAAAAAAGGATCAGATGGAAAAGGAACTTAGACAATGACATTCAAAACAACGCCGGACATGCTGCGGTATGTGCAGTTGCAGCGGACATTTCTAATTAAAGCATCGGCTGATCGTATTCCGGAACTCTATGAAAACAGTTGCCAGTCTGATTATGAATCAATTCGAAAAGCCCTGCCAAAACGCATCGATGGGCGCGTGAACATCCTTGACATTGGCGCGGGGATGGCGGGGATTGATGCAATCTTGTTTAATTATTATTTTCTGGCCGGCGCTGACCCGCACATTTACATCCTGGACAAAAACACCGTGGCGGATAAGGTTAAATATGGCTATTCCAATAACCCATCGGCATATAACAGTCTTGATTTAACGCGGAAATTCTTGGAATTAAACGGGGTGCCGTCCGACAATATCCACATTTCTGAAGCCTTCCCGGAAAAGGTTAAACTTGACCTTATTTTATCGCTGATATCCTGCGGTTTTCATTACCCTGTGACCGAGTATATTTCATTCATCAAGCTGGCGATTCACCCGAAAACCATGCTTATTTTCGACATTCGCAAGTTTTCCGGGCAGTTTGACACGCTTCACAATGCTTTTAGTTGGGTCAATTGTTTGCAGATTAAAGAGAAATATAAGAGGGTCGTATGCCGCCTATAATCTGGGCGAAAACGCCGAAATGCGCCGGAACGTCTATCAAGCGGACGTATCACCAGCAGATAAAAGACGGAGATATTATTCAATTATTACCGAATGAAATTGAAATGTTTTGCTTTAAACATTCGGATTTATGGGCGTCCTGCTATAAGTTTGCGGTCATTCGGAACCCATTTGACCGGGCGATATCGGCATGGAAATATTTACCGGAAACGAAGGACCGGCTATTGATTGATGTTTTAAAAGACTATCCTAAAAAGTGGTATGGCTATAAAAAATGGATGCACTTTACACAGACACAAACTGACATGCTATCAGATGTTGACGGGTTTATCCCGCATGATAAGCTGATCCGGTTTGAAGATTTAGAGGCAGGGCTTAGTGAGGTTATGGCGGCGAATGGAATGCAGCCAATAAAAATAATTCATATCAACCGATCCGTAAGAGATAGGGATTACCGGAAATATTATAACGCAGAAACGCGGCGGCTGGTGGAGCGCATGTACTGGATGGATTTAAAATTATTCGGGTATGAGTTTTAACTATGAAAACAATCAACTGGCACATCAGCGACACAGATCAGCAATGGGCTTTCTGGCATTTGGCCCGGTCCGTCCAGTCCCGGACAAAAGACTATCGGCACGTTTATCAAGAGCCGGGGCATATCAATATCATTATGACGCCGGTACACCTGGGGCAGATGGATATTGACCAGACCTGCATTTTACATTTGGACGGGAATCGATGGTATGAGCATCATGGGGTTAAAATACCTGGGCGGCCAACGGTGCTAAATGTCATTTGGGAGTTGGATTCATGGTCCTGGGGCCTTTGTTATGCCAATATCCAGACGGTTCTTGAGCGCCACTACAACATGATGCCGATTGAGTTTAAGCCATACGCCCGGAACGGGTGTCAGTTGCCTATGGATGGAGTTGATTTTGTCCTATGCCAAAATATTACTCAGGTTCACCAGGTGCCGGACGATATGAAATGCAAGACTATCACAAGATTGGGTGGGATTATGAATTTTAAAACAGGAAACGATAAAGTTGATTTTTATTTCAACCAGATGCGTCAGTGCGGGGCTATTATCGCCACAAACTCAAAATTATACGATATCGCAAAACAGGCGAACCCGAATTCTTACCTAATACCGAACGGGATTGATATCCGGAAATGGTGTCCCCGGCCTGATCGGGCATGGAATTACAAAAAGCCGGTGATTGGATTTATCGGGAACGTGGCGAACCTTGCAAAAGTACAATATAAGGGGTATGACCTTGTTTGCAAAGCCGTTCGCGACATGGGGTTGACTTTGCGGCAGGGGCTTTTTAAGAGCGAACAGATCCCGCACAATCAGATGAAGGAACTTTTCTATGATGAAATTGACATCCTGATATTGCCGACAGACGGGGAAGGCTCGTCGAATACTTTAATGGAAGCAATGGCCTGTGGTGTCCCGTGCATCACCACAACGACAAGCGGCTATCACGGCGAGCGGTGCGTGGACGGTGAGAATATTGTCTTTATCGAAAAATCTTTGATCGGAGTCAAGCACGGCATCACCCGGTTTTTGAATGATTCGGATTTGTATCAGAAAATTTCTGCCGGTGGGCGGGCGTTTGCGATTTGTCATCATGACGTTAATATTATTGCCGCGAAATATCGTGAAGTTTTCGAAAAGCATTTCACGCTATAACAACAGTTATTTTATTTAACCTAAGCAACCTAAGAAACCCCTGCATCTTGTATTTTTCTTAAATTAATCCACAATAAGGACCATAAAAACCTTTAAACGAGGCAATTATGGCCCGAACAACAGCCGAAATACAAGCCGACCTTACCATATTACAGACCGCCAAAATGGCCTGGATAGCCGGGACGCGAGCAAAATCCGTGTCTATCGGCGGAAAGCAAATCCAGTATGCCGACATGTCTACCGATTATTTTTCCCGCACTGAATCCGACCTGACCCGCGAATTGCGGGCTGCCTCCAATCCCCAAAAACGATCATTCGTTTTAACCTCCACAAGCAAGGGGCTATAACTATGGCTCCCCGATCCTCTTCGAAAATAGTCGATATGCACGGCAGGCCCATTCAGCGGGCATCTGATTTTGAGGGCGCGGCATCTGGCCGCAGGATGGCAACATGGGGCGTGTCAACGTCAGGGCCGAATAAGGCGCTGTATTCAAACCTATCTTCTCTTCGTGCCCGTAGCCGGGAGCTGGTTCGCAATGACCCGATGGTCGACGGCGGGCTTGATACTTTGGTTTCAAATCTTGTCGGCAATGGCATAAACCCACGCTGGCAAATATCTGATCCAGATTTAAAGCGTGAAATTCAATTGCTTTGGTCTGACTGGGTGCCGGAAGCTGACGCCGATGGCCTGCTGGATTTTTACGGCCTGCAAGCACTGGCAACACGGGCAATCATTGAATCCGGGGAAGTGTTTGTTCGGTTCAGGCCCAGGTATGTGTCTCAAGGGCTGCCCGTGCCGCTTCAATTGCAACTCTTAGAATCCGATCATGTAGACGAATCTTACAATACCATAGCGCCGAATGGTAACGAGATCCGCATGGGGATAGAGTTTAACGCATGGGGCCAACGGACTGCATATTGGATGTTCAAAGAGCATCCCGGCGAAAGTTTTTTATTGAAACAATCGTTTGAACGAACTCGGGTGCCTGCCTCTGAAGTGTTGCATGTTTTTAAGCCGCTTCGAGCCGGTCAACAGCGGGGGCGGCCCTGGTTGGCGTCTGTAATCGTTACGCTTCACGAAATGAACCAATACGATGACGCTGAAATCGTTCGTAAAAAGACGGCGGCGATGTTCGGCGGGTTCATCACGACGCCCCCGGTTGATGACGACAGCGCGCCCAATCCTTTGGGCCGATTCACCGATGACGACGAAAACGGGAACACGGTTATTGCGATGGAGCCGGGGACCTTCCCAGCATTGCCGGAAGGATACGATGTCAAATTTTCTGAACCTGCCGACGTAGGCGGGAATTATGACGCATTTGTCACCCGGCATGACCGCAGGGCCGCCCGTGGTTTCGGCGGGCTGACATACGAGAAATACACCGGGAATCTATCAGGGGTCAACTATTCGTCTATCCGGGCCGGAAATTTAGAATTTCAGCGCCAATGCAAGCAGTTTATCCAGAATGTTATTTCCTTCCAGTTTTGTCGACCTATCGCCAAATACTGGCTCAATCAGGCGTATCTTGCCGGGTCCTTGAACCTTCCCGGATACCGATCTAATCCGCGTCAATACTGGCGCATTAAATGGACGCATGATGGCTGGCCGTGGGTAGACCCCCTTAAAGATTTGCAGGCCGCTACGGGCGCAATCCGGTCCGGCCTGTCCACCAGAACAAAGGAAGTCGCAGAGCGCGGGGATGACGCGGAAGAGCTCGAAATAGAAATGGCAGCGGACAATGCCAGAGCCGACAACCTGGGGCTGATATTCGATTCAGACGGGCGGCAGATGGACAAAACAGGCAAGAAGCAGGTGGAGCCAAATGACCCGGAAAATTAGTGCAATCGAACTAAACGGCATGTTTTTCAATACGCCTCTGATGGTGTCGGATTCTTATTTTTCGGCGGTTTTAACATCGATTCAGGCCCGGACCGTCGCCCAGATGGTTGAAGCAAACGAAGACGATTCTGACAAAATGGAAATCATGGGCAATGTCGCTGTTATTCCGGTTTTCGGGTGCCTATCTCATCATAAAGATTCAGGGATGGGCGGATCAACCTATGACGGAATCCGGGAAAACAAAAATGCGGCCCTTGAGAATCCACTTGTTACTAAAATTCTCTATGATGTTCGTTCCCCCGGTGGTGTTTGCGCAGGGCTGTTCGATTTGACCGATGAAATTTATGAATCACGGTCACAGAAGCCGTCATTCGCATTTGTAAACGAAACAGCCAACAGTGCAGCGTATGCGATAGCAGCGGCAACAAATCAAGTGGTTATTCCACGCACTGGCGAAGTTGGGTCCATCGGAGTTAAGGCTATTTTTGCCGATGTGAGCAAATTAAATCAGTCCATGGGGATAAAATTTGAGGCCATTTATGCCGGTGACAGAAAGATGGATTTTGACCCGAAATTCCCACTATCCAAAGAAGCGCGGGCGATTGGTCAGGCGGATGTTGATTCAACAGCCGATCTATTTATAAATACGATGGCGAAATATCGGCGCGGCCAGATATCCGGGCAGGCGATACGCGGGACACAGGCGGCAACATACCGGGGCAGGGATGCTGTAAAGATGGGACTTGCCGATGTCGTAATGGCATATAGTGAAGCAAAAAAACTTATAATGGGAGAATGATTATGCATTTAACAGATTTAAAACTAAATCTTTCAAATTTCCTTTCAGGCGATTTGAAAGCCGAAACAGAAACTGCCCTTGCAACCTTGGGGTATGTCCCGAAAACTGAACCAGTTGCAATGCCGGATGTGGACAAAATTAAAACCGAATCTGAGGCAGCCGGCAAAACCGCAGGCATCGAAGAGGGTAAGGCTGAAGGCGCAAAAGTGGCTCTCGAAACGGCAACGGAAATCATGGATTTGTGCCTTGTGGATGGCAAGCCGGATTTGGCGATTGACCTTATTAAATCCGGGGCCACGGTCGGGGCAGTACGGGAAAAGCTGCTTGCCCTGAAGGCCGATGAAGACAAAACCAGAGACATTAAATCAACCGTGGGGGCACTCAGCACCGGTTCAACCAATCCGTTATTGCTGGATGCTGCCCGGCGCGCAAAAGAGGCGGAAGCGGCTCAACTGAAAAAGTAAAAAATTAATCGATAAGGAGAATAAAAGAAATGACGACATACACCGAAGGAAATTATTTAGGCGACTTGCTTAAATTTGAGCTTGAAAGAAACCAATCCCGTGAGCAGGTCACGGTGCTGGCCGGGCAGTCCCTGGTTATGGGCGAAGTGGTAGGCAAGATCACCAAATCGACACCCACAACCGGAACCGCAGATGCAGGGAATACCGGGGCCGGGACTTGCACGGGCGTAACCGCCGGAGCGCTGGCCCAGGTTGGAATCTATGCCCTCGAAGTGGTGACGGCTCCCAGCACATCCACCGGCCTGGGCGGTGAAGTCCAGGTGCTTGCCCCTGATGGTTCAATCCTGCCCCCGGCTGAAATCGGATCAGCATACACCAATGGGCAAATCAATTTCACGGTCAACGATTCCGGCGCTGATTTTATCGTGGGCGATAAATTCACAATCGCTGTTTCCGCAGGGTCCGGAAGCGTTGTCGCCCTGGACCTGACAGCCGTCAATGGCGCTCAGGACGCATACGGGATTATGACCGATACTTTCGGCGCGGCTGCCGATGTTCAGGGTGTGGCGATTGTCCGGGATGCTCAAATTGAGGCGTCTTACCTGACATGGCCTGCCGGATTCACGACCGATCAGAAAAACGCCGCGCTTGCTGTTCTGGCGCTTAAAGGCATTGTCCAGCGGTATGATGCTTAATTAATTGATAAATCATAAGGAGAAATAAATAAAATGGAAATACTGAACCCTTTTGAAGCAGACAATGCTTTTAATGTTGCCGATCTTTCAATGGCAATCCAGATGCTCCCGAATAACTACGGACGCATGCGTGAATTGAATGTGTTCCCCGGCAAAGGCGTGACGCAGCGAACAATCCTGGTTGAAGAAAACAACGGCGTACTGAACCTGCTGCCGACACGACCGGTTGGAGCGCCGGGCACCGAAAACAGAATGGGAAAAAGAAAAGTCCGATCTTTTGTCATTCCGCACATTCCTCTTGATGATGTTATCCGGCCCGAAGAATTCTCCGGTGTGCGAGAATTCGGACAGTCTTCAGCAACGAAAACGCTGCAAACCGTCATGAATGATCATCTGCAAACGGGCCGGAATAAATTCGGCATCACCATTGAGCATTTAAGAATGGGCGCTTTGAAGGGGTCAATTCTGGATGCCGACGGCTCCGAACTGTACAATCTGTTCACCGAATTTGGCGTTTCAGAAAACACGGTTGACTTTGCCCTTGCCACGACCACGACCAACATTGCCGCAAAATGTCGGGCTGTTCTGCGTCTGGTTGAAGACAATTTGAAGGGCGAAACAATGTCAGAGGTCCGGTGCCTCGTGGATGCGACGTTCTTTGATGCATTCATCGGTCATGCGAACGTTGAAAAATTCTATGTCAACTGGCAGGCGGCAGCGGCGATTGCCGGGAAAGATCCGCGCAAAGGTTTTTCTTTCGGCGGCATCACATGGGAAGAGTACCGGGGCCAGGCCACGGACATGGACGGCAACACGCGGCTTTTCCTTGCTTCCAAGACCGGACGCGCTTTTCCGATGGGAACGATGGATACATTCCGGACGTTTTATGCACCGGCTGATTTTCTTGAAACCGTCAACACGGTCGGACAGGAAATCTACGCAAAGCAGGCAATGGAAAAGATGGGCCGGTGGGTTGATGTTCACATGCAGTCAAACGCCCTGCCGATTTGCGCCCGCCCGTCCGTGCTGGTCAAAGTGTATTCAAGCAACTAATGGCTGATTATGACTGACATTTTTGACATAGCACTTGCAAATATATTCCAAACGCCGGGTATCGGCTCACTGGCAACATATACGCCAGTGACCGGCCCGGCTGTCCCCGAAATCTATGTCAGCTATGTTCAGGAAACGCAGTTGCAGGGTGGGCTTGACGGTGGTGTTATCCAGATAGCCCCCACGATTGAGTATATTTTATCGGATTTAAACGGAGCGATTGCGAAACAGGGCGACACATTCACAATCGGAACGGATGTTTATTCGGTAGCGGCCCAGGTCAGCAATGACGGCAAAACGGCAATGGTGAAGGTGGAGTGATGGCCGATTCAATCCGGGAAAGAATTATTCAGGAAGTTGAGGCCGGGCTATCTATACTGAGAACAGCCAACGGGTTTAATTCCGATTGCGGGCGGCTGATAGAGCGCGGGAAGAAAGAGTGGGACGATACAGATGCGCCTTGCATGAGCATCTTTCCGGGGATTGAGACGGCGGATGATACAGGATATCGAGCTGATAAAAACGTAATGCCTATGACCTTGAATTTGTTCGACACGTACACAAACACGGTCAGCACTGTAACTGGGAAGCCGGTTTCTGGGGCATCGGTGAAAGGCGAAAAGATGTTTGCCGATGCGAAGGAAGCCATGAAACGGGTGTTTACCATTTTAACCGCCGGATTGGTACAGAATATCCAATATAAGGGCGGCGGCATCCAGGATTATCCAGGGCTTGAGACTAAAACAATCGGGGTCATAGCAACGTTTGATATCACTTATGAAACGAAGCGGAATGACCCTTACAATCAGTTATAAGGAGCAAATAAGATGGCAACATCAAAGGACGCTAAAATACAAATTGAATTAAGTCAGAATTTTACTGACTTTGAGGCCATGACGGATTCGGGGGACAATCAGATTTTTACGTCCTCTGATTCGGTATGGTCTGGGAAATCCGGATTCGGACCGGAGGTCCGACCGGACGGAGTGAAATCAGGCCGGAACATGATTACGCCGTTTGCCGGGGCGAATGATAAGATCAGTTATGCTGGATTTACGGCATATATTCAGGGCGTAGAACATACCATCGTAGCCGGTACAGTTTCAAGCCTCGCCCGCCCCGTTACCACAGACACGCATCGAAAGATATCAATCATTCTCAGTTCTGACGGCAACGTTACCGCTCTTTCCGGGGTTGACAATACCGCATTCTCTGCCACACGCGGCGCGAACGGCGGCCCCCCGCTAATTCCGGCAGATGCAATAGAACTCGGGCAGGTATGGCTTGATCAAATTGCGTCGGCTGTCATTACCGCCGATGAAATCCACCAGGACGGGAATTATACCGAGCGATATGATTATCCGGTATGGGATAAAGACAACACCGGGCGCGGGACAAAAGCGGCAACATCGGCGCAAACCAATGCGTTTGTTAAATTCGCTTCCGCTTTACCCGATATCCATGACACGGACGGATATGGTTCTGTCGGCCCCAAGAATGTCTATATCGCCACGTATGAACCTGAATATTCCGACATGTCAAGAACAAAGGATTTTGTGCCTGTTCGTGAATCTGTTTCCGTATCGTCCACTACCGTTTATGGCGGGACGGTGGCCGGCACGTCAAGATCAATTGGCACCGGTTCTTTTGTCGCAATGCTGGATGACGGGGTAAATGACGCCATTGTCAGGGAATCCGGGGAAGTGCTGACCGTGAAGTTTTTCCCGGATGAAAACAAGTCGGCGTATATCCTCACTCAAGCGGCCTGTTCTATTGCACAGACATTCCCGGCAGACAACCAGAATCAGGCAACTGTAACAATGGCGGCGGAAAAAGAAAGCGCCAATTTCACAGGATAATTTATAGCCCGGTAAGCCTCCACCGGCGAAGAAAGCGCGGGGAATAGTCAGGGATCGGCCCCGGTTGTTTCCCGCGCTTTTTGCATGAAAGGTTGATTATGGCATTTGATTTAAAAGCGTTTGAAAAGGCAGAATTCAAGGAGCGGGTCGCGGAAGTATCGGTCCCAGATTTGGCCTGTTTTTTCGGGGATGGGGAGCCGGCAGTCTGGAAAGTCAGGAACCTGACGGCCCCGGAACTGGCGAAGGCCGAAATGTCGGCAAAAACCGAAGAACGATTGAAGAAAGTGATGGAAGGGATGCTGTCCACCAGCGCTAAAGACCAGGCGGAAGCGGCAAAGATTGCAATCGGCATTTCCGATGAGTTGGAGCCTGAATTTATCAAGCAGCTCACAAAGCTGGTGCTGGCATCAGTCGAGCCGAAAATCACGCGGCAGATTGCCGTAAAACTGGCGAACGTTGCACCGAATACTTTTTATACTCTGGTTGCAAAGATCAATGAGCTTTCCGGAAAGGGTGCCGACTTGGGAAAGCTGCCAGCCTCTACAAAGACCAAGAAATAAGAAATTGTTTGGCGCTATGCCACACATGGAAAAAACCTTTGTATGAGGCCAGACCCGACATTTTTCCTTATGGGTATTTGACGCGGCTTGAACAGCAGTTATGGGATTTGTTTTATACCGAATTAAACGCGAGTAGAAAATAATGGCCGATCTTGAAAAAATAGTAAAGCTGATTTTCGAGGGTGACGGTAAAGGCCTATCCACCGAAATGGCGAAGATGGATAAGGACTTTACCGGGTTCACCAACAAAATCAAGGATGCTACCGGACCGCTTGGTGATTTTGGCATGGGCGTTGCAAAGGCGGAGGCGGCGCTGATTGCTCTGGCCGTTGCTGGAATGGCCGTTGCGATCCAAAAAGCGGGTGAGTTTGAAACCGCTGTCAGTAAAATAACCGCCGTAACATCCGATGAAGAGCTTGCAGGATTCGGTAATTTGAATGACGCTTTGCTTGAAATGGGGAATACAAGCACAAAGCCAATTGTAGATATTGCTGCGGCTTTGGCTGATGCAAAGGGCGCGGGCTATGGTCTTTCTGAAGCGTTTGATATCGTTTCCGGAGCTGCTGAACGGCTATCCGTTGTAGGTGACACCAGCCTGCAAACTGCATTTAACGTCATCGATTCTTCGTTAAAAAATTTTAAGTCGTCTGCTGGTGATGCCGATGAAGCGGCATCAACAATTTTCAAGACATTTGATCTCGGTAAAATTTCAATTGAAGAAATAGAAAAGCCGTTCGCCTCTGCGGCTGGTGTTGTCGCGGCGGCAGGTTTAAGTTTTGATGATTTCAACGCGGCGATTGCATATTTGACATCTACAGGCATGGCCCCTGCAAACGCCATTGATGCGATAAAGTCAGCATGCGCGAATATCTTGAAACCATCCGAACAAGCAAAAGACATGGCCGAAAAGCTCGGCATCAACTTCAGCATTGCCGGAGTTAATGCGAACGGGTTTTCCGGATTCCTTGAAACGTTGCAGAGAACAGCGAGCAAGGAAGACCTTGCAAAGCTATTCGGCGATGTTCAGGGCTTGAACGGCATGTTAAAGCTGACAACCGCCGAAGGGTTGCCGGTTTTTAATAGGATGCTTGGAGAGATTCAAGATTCTGCTGATCCTCTGGCCGACAAGTTCGAGGATATGAAAAACAGACTTGATAATGTGTGGCAGACAACTGTCAACAATATAGATGGCGCATTAATTAAGTCTGCTATGCCGATGCTTGAATCATTCAAGGGTGTGGTGTCTGGTTTGGGGGGTGTTTTTATCGGGTTGCAGGATTCTGTAGACGACGATACATTCAAACCCATAACCGATGCTATCAATAAATTTTTCAATGATACAAAAGTTTTATTTTCCACATTTGCAAAGAATCTGCCAGAAGCCCTCGAAGGCGTCGACTTTTCAAAGCTGGTGCAATCGTTCAAGGATTTGGGCGGCGAAATAGGCGAAGCACTTGACGCCCTGTTCGGCGGTGAATTGTATTTGACCACGGTTGAAGGGCTTGAAGATGCGATCCAGAAGATCGTTGATATCGCCACAAAAATGACGAAATTCACGGAGGGTTTTGTTGATGGCCTAAAACCAATGCTGCGAATTATCGGAGAGATCACGGACAGCGTAACCGGGATGGACGATGCGACGGTTAAATCGTTCGGGAATATGTCCGGAACATCGAAGATAATCAATGAACTCACCGGGAAATTACAGCTTCTGGAAGGCGCGATTTACACCATCACAGCGGCTTCCTCTATCACAGCGATAAAAACTCTTGGAATTACTTTTTCTCAGGTCATGGTGGGCGTGGCGGGCGTCATAGCTGGGATTGGTGTTCTTGCAGGCGGGGCTATTGGGGTAGGCATAGGAACCCTTATAAACCAGATTGAGCCAGTCAGAGAAAAAGTTCAGGAGTTAGCCGCTGATTTAGACAAATTAACCAATTGGACCGGGAATCAGTCTGGACCGGCACCTAAATTTTTACCTGACTTTGATGATTTAACGCCAGGCACTCAAAAGTTTTTAAACTTTTTTTTAGGTGATACTCCCGAACCGGTGGTTTTAGCGTTTAAGCCTGAAACTCAAACGCTTGACGATTCACTGACTTTGCCTATTTTCCAGGATGGAATTGATATCCCTACGAAATGGGTATTTGACAAGGACGCCCCGGAACAGCTCCTGGATGATTTGCTTTCCATCCCCATGATTGAGGATGGAATCAATCTTCCGATTTGGGCAAAACTGGAAGATGAAGCGTTGCAGAAAGACATCGCGGCGGCATCAAAGGACGGCGTGGTAATTGCCGGGAAAATGAGTTTTGATGGAAAAACATGGTTTGAGATTGAGGAAGAATTTAAAACGCCAGTAGAGAAGCCGGTTGAGTTAAAGCCGACCATCCTTGAACAGGCGAAGCTTGATCTTGAGCGCGAATTAAACGCCGTCGACAACCAGGCCAAAACCGTTCAGACGGCCATGGAGTGGGAAGCAAAAATTAATATTGCCGATATCGAAGGGTCTTCAAAAATCGCAACTGAAGCGTTTTCAACCATCGGCGCGTCGGTTGTCGAAACATCCAGCGGGATTACTGAAATGTTCTCTGATCTGGCATCCGGCATGAATAATATGCGGACATCAGATAAATGGTTCATGATGGATCGGCTTCAGGAGGCACAGGACAAAAATAGTGAGCTGATTGATTCTCAAATCAAACTTACCGAACAGCAAGCCGAATACATGCGGTTGAGGAATGAAAAAATAGAGAACGGCGAAACCGCAGAAATCAAGATCGACACCACCGGCGTAGAGCCGGCGATTGAGATGGTCATGTGGAATATCATTGAAAAAGTCCAGATCCGGGCCAATGAAAACGCACAGGAATTTTTATTAGGATTACCGACCGTATGATAGCCATATCTCCCATAACAGCAAGCGCCGATACCGCAATTATTTATGAGATCGGGGCTACAAATTCAATCAGCGGCGAAGCCAGGGCCAGCAAAGTTAAGTGCCTGGATGGGTCAACGGCTGTCACTCATTCAGGTGTTTCGGTGGGGGATGAGGATCTGGCGGTTAAATCCAGACCGTCAGCGGCAGAGATCGAGATTTTAGAACGGCTTTGGCGGTCACACACGGATTTGACAATCGCCACCAGCACGGGTCTATTCTCAGGGTTCATCTTTCGGTTTCGGTACGATGGCGATATTTTGAATATGACTCTCTGGAAGAAATCAAGATTGGACGTGGTGTAATATGGGCAAGGGGACCATCATAAGCCATATCGCAGACGGGCAATATAACGTCACGGTGAATTATAACTCTGCTGCGATTACGGCCACGTTATCCACTTTGGGCGCCAAAGAAACCGGATTAATCGCATTGATTGCGGCAGAAACCGACGAGACGAAAAAGAAGCTTTTGCGGCTGTACTTATTATCGGTTCAGAAGCGCATTGCTTATTTGAACGATACCGATAACGTGCCGGTGGATACAAACATTACCGCATGGTGTGCGGATTTGACGGATGACTTGACTGGCGAAGTAGGGTTGATTGAGATCGGGCGTGAACGCGCAAATGGCGTGAATATCCAGCCTGGGTATAATTCCAATGCTGCCTATGATCTTACCAGGGACGGGCACTTAACCCCGCTCATGGCCCAAAGTGCGGCGGCTACCTTCTATAATTTGGCGATGCTTCCCGGTTTTCAGAAATGGAAGCCCATGTTCAGGTACGGGCAGATAACGGCAATCGATTATGAGGCCGGTACGTGCTCCGTGTCCCTTGAAGATGCTTCCAGCAGCCAACAAAGTCTAAACATCAACCAGGAATTTGCGATTGCGGCTGTGCCTTTCCGTTACATGAACTGCAACCAGTGGGCATTTAACGTTGATGATTTTGTCATAGTCGAATTTACAAATTACGATTTTGAACAGCCGGTTGTTATCGGATTTAAAGAAGAACCTCAAGCGTGTTGCTGGATTGAAGAGTGGGACGGCCCGGCGCTTACAACGAAATGGCCGTGGGCTGGTGTTTTTCAGGCATGGATTGATGATCCTACCCCACCGACCTTGGCCGGTCCGGTGGTTACATTATCGGGCGGCGCGTTAAATATCGATATCGCCCAAACGCCAACGGGTGAGGGCTGGTATGATTCTCAGTATGTCTGGAAATACGATCTGACAGCCGGACCGGGTTTTATCCGTGAAGGGGCTACCAAGGTTATTTTAAACGCGGTCGGCGGCGTCCCACGCTACGATTTAAATTATGGCCGGAACCAGTATAAGCTCCAAATTTGGGGCAAAACCGCTGAAGATGCGGACGTTTATTTCAATATTTATTGGGTCAATAACAGCAACGCATACCCGTTTGAACCGCTTATTGGATGCACGGACGAAGCGCACGATCCAACAGACTGGTTTGATTATTACGGAAATAACAACTGGTCATGCAGCGTGGCAAATAATAACGCCGAATTTTTAACGCTTCCGGTAGCAGGAACCAATATCGTTTTCGTCCAGCTTTACATCCGGGTGGGCGTCAATTCCGTACCTCCGTACCCTGATTTTTTAAACGCAGTGGGTGTATCAATCAACCATATCCAAATATGTTAAGGAGTTAAAATAAAATGGCAACAATGACAACGCCGAATGAATTTAAGTTTGAAAGCGGAAAGGGCGCGAACAATTTTTCTTCGCATGTCTACAAGTTGATGCTTATGGCCGATGGGTTTGTTTTCAATAAGGACACCCACGGGACGGTTGAGGATGTCGCAGCAAGCGAGATTACCAGCGCTGGCGGGTATGCGCGCAAAACGTTGGTGGTTGATTCGGCATGGGCGCAAGACGACGCAAACGATAAGGCCGTAATCTCATGGGTGGATGTGACCTTCACCCCGTCCGGCGCGGCGTTTGACGATTTTTGCGCGGCTATTATTTACAACGACACTCATGCAGGTGATTTGATTGTGGGCTGTATCGCGTTTGATGCGACGCTTACCGTGCCCGATGGGCAGTCCTACCAGATCCAGAACATCAGCAAAGAAACGACATAAACCATGACTCAATATCTGGCGATAACAAAAGCAGCAAGCCCGTATCTGGCCGTTTACAATGCGGCCACTTATGCGGCAGTTGCCGGGACTCCGACACTCGAAGGGGCCGGGTATGCTATCGAGTTTTCGCCGGACGGGTCCATGCTCGCGGTGGGGATAAATGCATCGCCATATTTGGTCGTGATTGACACCTCCGATTGGTCAGTAATCACCGGAACGCCCACGCTGTATGGAACGTGCCATGCTTTGGCGTGGTCGGCAGATGGCGGAATGTTGGCGGTTGCGGCACTGTCTGCCACGGCGACACAGCGCGTAATGGTATTTGACCCCTCAGATTGGTCGGTGGTTAAAGATGATTACAACCTTGATAATAACAGCGCTCAGGCTTTGGCATTCTCAAACGATGGGGCATATCTGGCAATTGGCTACGGATACGGCAACCGATTAATAGTTGCAGATGTTTCGGACTGGTCAACTGTCGCAGGCACTCCGACGCTCACCGGATACGTTCGGGCGGTTATGTTTTCGCCGGATGATGCATTTCTGGCCGTGGGTTATACCGATACACCGAATCTTGCAATCGTTGATACATCCGACTGGTCAATGGTCGCTGGAACGCCAACTCTACCGCGTGATTGCCAGTCTCTTGATTTCACGTCTGACGGGGCGTATCTGGCATGTGGTCATTTGAACAGCCCGTATCTAACCGTGGTTGATACTTCCGACTGGACAGCAATCACAGGCGTTACGGACCCCGGCGCGGCAATTTATGCGGCGGCTTATTCTGCTGACAATTCAAAGATAGCGATTGGAAGCCCTGACGCTGATTATTTTTTCCTTTACGATTCCACTCTGTATGACCCGGTTACCGGCGCACCAACATCTGATTCAGGTTGCCGCGGTGTTTCTTTTTCACCGAACATTGCCGAAAACTTAACCCTGCTGACCGATGAAACAATCGGGGCCGGGGTTGATTGGTTCTATTCCCCGGATATTTTTGAGGGGCTTGCGGTATCTCACACCGGGACAGTTTACGGGCAGGGGTCAAGAGACGCGGCGGCACTGACTGTTTTCAAAAAAATGGCCGGGAAGTATTATCATTGGAATGAGATATCGCCCGTAAGCACGTCTCACCAGATGGCCGTTTTTTCACCTGGTGGCAGGCATCTACTTGTCGGCGGCGACACTCCACCGGATACGGGGTTTTCAACCCGGATCGTCGGCAAACGCTACGGGGCCATCGTTGATGAGAAATGGGGTTCGTTATTATCCTCTGGCGGCACCGCCCTTTCACTGTCGTGGACCGATGACGATAAATACCATGTTGGGAATTTCTATGACATCTACGGGCGTGTCCCGCTTGTCATGGCATGGGATTCTACGTCTCAGGCATACGTGAGGCCGGGAAACACCGGGCTTGAAGAGCTTCGCTATTATCGCAGGTCCGAAATATCACCGAACGGTGATTATGTTGTTACAACCGCCAGTTATTCAGAGCTATACGACCAAAGCCCGTTTATTTTTGTATCCAGCAACGACCGCAGCGCGTTACCGGCTGCTGACTTCACGCCGGTGGATGTTGAGCTTGGCGCGGTCAGTCTGCCAACGACTTATGGGCTTCAAGTTTCTTGGTCACCGGACAGCGTTTATTTTGTCGTTTCAAAATATGTGTTCAAGTGGATTTCGGCAAATTCACGGTTTGAGATTATCGCCACTTTGACGGCGGCTGATCCTGTTTACCGGGCCGCATGGTCACCGGACAGCGTTTATCTTGCCATATCAACCGGAACGGATACGGCCTACATTTATAAGCGGACAGGCGATTCATTTGCAAGCCTGACCAGCAAAGTTTTGACCGGGACCGCAACGGCTTTCTCTTGGAGCAAAGACGGCGCATCGCTGTTTATCGGCACATCCTCAAACTTTTACCAATACGACCAATCCGGCGATACGTTCACGCTCAATGAGGCCAACGACTTTTCGGCCATTGCCGGGGCTGTTGTCAGTATTGACACATCAAGGGGGCTACAAACCATCGCAGGCGGGGCACTGCCCACGGCTGAAGCGGTGTCTTATGAGTCATATTTTATCGGGTATTTTGATGTTGCTGGCCCAATAACGACCACTGAAATTTTAGGCGACTCCGAACAGTCCTTTTTATTGACAGCCGGGGCGCTACCATCGGCTGAAGTTTTAGGGGCTGGTGTCTCTGGGATTCTTTCAAGCCTCGCCGGCGCGCTCGTATCAACTGAGGCTTTGGGTGATTCGGATCAAATGATAATTTCACCAGCCGGGGCGTTGCCGACTACTGAAGTTTTAGGGAGTGGTGTTTCCGAGCTTCTCATGAGCCTTGCCGGTGCATTGGTAACAGCCGAAACAATCACAGGTAAATATGTCTATTACGTTCCTACCATGAGCGCGGGGCCACTGACAACGGCAGAAACGATATCGGCCCTGATCGAAAACCCGGCAACGGCGCAATACATTTCTATTTATCGGTGCTTCCTGACCGTGGCGGATGATGGGCTTGATGATTTGGAAATTCCTATCAGCAGCTTTCAGGCGCGGCTATATCCTTCATCCCCGAACTACCTAAACGCTGTGATACCGAACGGGCCTGAATACGCGGCAGGAATCGCAGCGCGGCCAAACGGTGACATCGTAATCCGTAAATATGGGGTAAGGTCGTCCGGCTATTCAGTAAGTTCGGAAATTTCAAGGGCCAATTTCGAAACGCTGTCTTACGACTACGGCGATACGAACAAAACGGCTCAAATATCTGGATATAAAACGCAAACTTTACCACTTAAAACAGTCGAGTTGTTCGACGTTTCGGGTGTTTCTCTGCAATCTAATGGTAAGCGGCGTGTCAGGTGTGGTATCAGTTTTTCGGCCCGCCCCGGCGATACTGTAACATGGGATGACGGGACAGAATCAATGACGGCAGGCATGGTAACAATCACGGTTTCAACGGTACAACAGACTATGGATATTACAGAGGCATAAAATAATGAAAAAAATCATTTTGATTTTATTTTTGATATTATCCGTTTCGGTTAATTCTTTCGCCGGAATAGGTTTTTACGGCAACCCGACGCCGGTCGTAATCCATAAAGGCACCAATGCCCCGGTATTGGTTAAGCTGTTTGATGTTGATAATTCGCTTCTGACGGCGGCGGAAATAGCGGCTATTACTAAGATCGAGGTTTATTATCGACCAGACACCGGTGCAACGCCTGAAACAGTGGATAGCACCAGTTACGCGGCAGGATTTGACAAGACCACTTATGCGGCACGGGGCGAGATCATGCTGAAAATAGGCCTTGTCGACTTTACGGCAGGGCGGGACCGGCAGGCAGAATTAATAATCTACAATGCAACATATACCAGCGGGCGGGTGATTGGCTTACTGGATATGCAAATTTCTGATGAGGTTGAAGACGGGGCAATTTTGACCGACCCGTTAACCGGCATTGCGTACAAGTTTAAAACTATATCGGTAGCGGGCCAAAGCTCTGTTGTAGCAGATTCTGATATCGACACGGTAACACTTATCGCCGGAGCGAATGTCACATTAACCACGGACCCGGCGACAGACAGCATTACAATTGCGGTGGATAACGGCGGCGGGCTTGCAGACGCACCATCGGACGGCACGGAATATTTACGCAAAGATGGGGCATGGGTGAATCCTTCTGCCAGCGGCTCAATGGTCTACCCTGAGCCCGGTATCCCGCTATCAACCGGGAGCGCATGGGGCACGCCGATAACCAACAATTCCGCCAGCTGGAACATGGCCTACGGATGGGGCGATCATGCCTTGGGTGGATATGTGACTGGAACGCCTTGGACGGCGATGGGGTATTTGACGGCTGAAACAGATCCAGATTTTACCACATGGCTATCAACTTTTATCGACCAGACAGAAGACGCCGATGCAGATCCGACCAATGAAATTCAGGTTGCCGATGGAGTAACCATCACAGGGGCCGGGACGCTTGCCGATCCTTTTGTGGCTGTTGGTGGAGCCGGTGCCCCTGAAGCCGATCCAGTTTTCGGGGAATGGTTGTTATCTTTTGACCCATTTGAAACTGGCGACGAAACAGACCCTTCGTTTTCGACATGGTTATCAACAACTCCGCCTATTTATACTGAGACAGATCCAGATTTTGCAACATGGCTTTTAAGTTACGACCCATTTGAGACAGCAGACGAAACAGATCCGGTTTTTGGAGCATGGCTGATTGCTACCCCGCCACTTTATAGCGAGAGTGACCCGGCAGTCGGAACCCATGAAAGCACATATGATCACGATTTAATCGCAAGCGCTTTGCAGTCTGAGTCCGACCCTGATTTTACCACGTGGTTGTCAACCACGCCGCCACTTTATACGGAAACAGACCCAGCCGTAGGCACTCATGAAAGCACGTATGACCATACATTGATAGGAACGGCCTTGCAGTCTGAATCCGATCCAACGGTTGATACGTCTGCTGAGATTGTATCTATCATCGGGGCCGGTGTTTATCAGGCTCCTGGGGCTTACCTAACCAGCCTTTCCGGCGCAGTCTTGACCGATCAAACAACACCTCAAACCATAGGCGCTACAGGCTCACGGCTTGCAATGTGCTGGGCCACTGATTTGACCGTCACAAATGCCATCAATGGGAGCGTTACCGGGAACGCCGGGACTGTGACAAATGGAGTTTATGTTGGCGAAGTATTAAAACTCAATAATACAACAGAATTTACACCTGATGCGGATTATGAGCCTGCTACAAAAAAGTATGTAGATGATAACAGTGGCGGAAGTATAACTGAAATATCTGTTTCTTCAAGCACTTCGTTGACTGTTACAGGGGATACCGTTGTCGATAATTCTGGTCAATCGGCCGCAATCACAACAACGATGCCCACAGCCCCAAGCAGCACTGTTTTTGTACAATTCATGATTACGTCCCCAACAGAAACATGGTATATAGCTCCAGCAACAGGAACGTGTTTTTACTTAGGGGGGACTCAATTAGCAGCGAACCATAAAATAGTCAATAACGGAGCCGGAGCCATCTTCCAAGATTCCATTTTATTTATGGCAAAGCAAGATGCTTCAAGTAATTGGGTTTGGGTAGTATATGTAATTCAGGGCACTTGGACTGATGGTGGCTTATGATGAAAAAATTATTTCTATCTTTTGTATTTTTTCTATTTTTAGCGAGCCCGGCATTCGCTGTTTTCCCAACAGGATGGAGCTTAATAGGACATGTTGACTTGCCTGCTCCTGCATCAACCCTGACAGATTTCCCAGTGGTGATAGCAGGAATTCCTGCTAATTCGCTCGAAGTGTTAGAAGCAGATTTTAAAGATTTTCGGCCAACATTAGCAATCGATGGGACTTCTCAATGCCATTTCGAGATCCCGGACAGAACAAACAGAACAACTGCGAACGCAGAAATATGGATTAAAATACCCTCCTACACAACCACAGGAAATGGATATAACGGAACATATACCAGGGTTTTTATATGGGGGAAAAACCCATCCGCGACGTATCCTGCGGTTGATGATGCCACATGGGGCAGCGATGGGGTATGGGACTCGGCCACATTATTAAATTATCACATGAACGACACCACAACATCTACAGTAACGGATTCAACCGCAAATAATGAAGACGGGATAAAAGCAGGTGCGAATGCTCCTCCACAGGCTGCTGGCAAGATAGGGTATGCTCAAAATTTTGGCAGCACAACTCAATATATTAGCCCAGATAGCCTTTCTTCATCGGCGGGCACCTATACTTTTTCCATGTGGGTTAAAAGTTCTACCGCAGATAGTACATATAAATATTTACTTGATGTTCAAACCGGACGGTTATGGCTGGGGTGGTATGGCTTGACGAGTGCTAAATTAGGCATTAATTATGGTGCCACTAGTCGAGTTTTTGGAGATACGCCCGATGATGGAAATTGGCATTATTTAGTCTTCACTTTTGACGGAGCAAACTCAGAGGCTAAATGTTTTGTGGACGGTACTCAATCCGGATCTACCGCCGCGTATACTAGCACAAACATTGGAGGCACAATAAAAATCGGGAAAGTTTATTCCTCCACCACTGGATATAATTATGTGGGGGTTTTGGATGAATTTATGGTATCGGCCACGGAGCGATCAGCAGATTGGTTGAACACATCGTATGCTTGCCAAAACTCACCGGGTACATACGGGACATGGACATCGTATTTGTATAAAGTTGACTTTATAACCCATGATAATGATGGTTCGCTATCTGGTAGCACAACGCAATATATACCTGATGGGGAAGATTGTACCGCAGTTACCGCCACACCTGACGCTGGATATGAGATGTTTTGGTCCGGAAGTTATGGCACAGCCAATCCATTGACAGTTACCAATGTAACGGCAGATATTACGGTTACGGCGTATTTTAATGTATCAGCAATAACGGCATTAGGTTCTTCAGGCTTTACTCAGTTGGGGTATGTTGATCTGCCAGCGCCTGATGCTAACTTGAGAAACTTCCCGGTTGTCTTGTCTGATTTGTCTGATGATATTCTGGCGGGCCTTCAACAGACATTTGGAGACTTGAGAGTAACATCTGACTCAAGTGGGACATTGCCATGTGCGTTTGAAATTCCGACCAGAGGGTCAAAAGACGAATGCAATCGTGAAATATGGGTTAGGGTGCAAGATTACACAACGTCTGGCAATGGCTACAATGGGATATATACCAGATTGTTCTTTTGGGGGAATAATTCAACTGCAACATATCCAAGCTCGTCTGACGCTGTATGGGGCAGTCAAAGGGTTTGGGGAAACAATGTTTTTACTTCACATATGGGAGATTTAACCACTTCCACAGTATATGATTCAACTACCAATGCTCATAATGGAGCCAAAGCATCTGCGAATAATCCTATAGAATCTACTGGAAAAATCGGACGATCACAGCTTATCTCGTCAGATTATATTGATATTTCTTCCAGTACATCTACAACAGGAAATTACACCATTTCTATGTGGGTGTATAAAAATGCTGCCGCAAGCACATTAAAATATTTGTTTGACAGCCAAACAGGGCGAATTGCTTTCGCATGGAATACCGCCACATCCGGCAAAGTAGGATATTATAACAATCCGGCGTGGGTTTATTTTGGTAATGCCCCTGTAAGTAGTGCGGAATGGCACTACTTCGTCTTGGTACTCGATGCTGCGGCAGGAACGGCAAAATGTTATTTAGATAATGTTCAGTTGGGAACTGATCAAGCATACGTTGCGACAAACATCGGCGGCACCACAGTAATTGGTTCTGGATATGGCAAGGCTTCAGGTTATTTTGATGGTGTTGTAGATGAGTTTTCAATTTCGCCTGCCGCTCAATCAGCAGCATGGATAGATACCGCATATACAAATCAAGCAAACCCAGCTACCTATGGAACATATACTGCATCATTTACCCCATCGAGAAAAACTTGGTATGTTGGAAATTCAGGCGGAACCTATGGCGCGGAAACCGGAACCAGCGGAGATAATGCATGGCCGGGGTGGGCATCAGTCGACTGGAATTGTATTTATTCTGGTGACACAATTATAGACTTCTCAAATGAACGCTATTCCGTAGAAGATAAATGGTTTTCTTTAGGAGATCCTTTGATTATTGATGGAGGGCAAAGCGTTATTGATGGTGCAGCAACTATCAATAATGCAGACTGGACGAATGTGTCAGGTAATGTTTACAGGGCGTATATCCGTGCTGATGATTGCGCCTATATGCAGCCCACGGCCCCGGCAAACCCAACTGAAGGCGAAAAGTGGTACATCAATAAAAATATTTATACGGGATCAACAATGGGGCCGGTGGGCGGATCTGCGTTAGAATGGAAAAACGGAGAATGGCAGCCGTGCGATTTTTTTTATGATATCCACATGGGATGGGTAGATGGCGTTAAAACGTATCCGGTTATAACAGAAGGTCCGGTTGCCAGCCAAAGTAACTTTAACGGCACTTCCCTTAGTAATACTGTTTATGGAGGGCATGTTGATAATTATTGGGTAGGGGCTTCAATTACAATTCAAACGGCAGCCTACAGATGGGAAGCCTCCCGTATTACATCCAGTACTGGAAATCAAGTTACATTTGGCAATACATCGTATTCTAGTTTAATTGCCAACCCCCAAGGCGGTTCATACATTATTGGTATTCCTGGGCAACTTACGACAGAAGGGGAATGGTGCTATGATGCACTCACCGGGTATTTTTACTGCTATTCCACTGCCCCGGCTACACACGTATGGCAATATTCTGATTATGGTGTTGGCATTTTGATTCGCAACTCTTCGGGGATTACGGTACAGAACTACACCATTAGAAATACAAATGATTCTGCTATAATCGTATATAAATCGCCAAATACAAGCGTGTTGCGTAATTCAATAAATACTATATGGCCCGCAACACATCTTATTTGTTCAGGGGCAATTTCCGTATGGGGAGATTCACCATACGATAATTTTGTGGATAGGACCGAAATTTCCGGGATTAATGTCTCTCACAATACGATATCAAAAACGTACAATGGCCAGGGTATTTATTTAAATGCATGCAATGGTGATTTTAATCACAATTCCATCTTAGAGACAGGGGACGTGAATTGGTTTAATGGGTCATCGAGCGCGATTAACGGAGAAAATGCGTCTGGTAATTTTAATTATAATTATGTTTATTATTCGTTGTATTCAGGTATTTTTTTAATCTATCCAACGGACACCACAATTTCTTATAATTTTATTAAGCATTCAATGAATACATACAGGGATGGCGGGTGTTTGTACTTGGCGGACAATTTAGACGGCAATCCCGGAGGCAACATTCTCGAATACAACCGAATAGAATATTGGGGGCCACAAGACGATGTTTCGGGGATATACTTAGATAATTATGCCAGCTATAACACAGTCCGTAATAATGTTTTTTATAACGGGCCTGCGGGGGCTGCGCCATCCATCGCAGTTTTACAGCCCAATGTTCATTTTGGTGTAGAATATAATGCTCTTTCAGATAATACAGCATACACGCTTAGTGGGACAATGATTGGCGCTTTTGGCTGGCCCGACGAAAATGTCGGGAATACAACCTCCAATAATGTATTTGCGAACCCAGCCGACTACCCGTATTTGTCATCTGGCAGTTCCGGGGCGGCAATGTTGTTGATGATGATGCGATAGAAGCGGCCCGCACTGCCCCTTGACGACAACACGGACCTAAACCACATAACCTGAATTGGACAGATAATAGAAACTGAAATTGGACACAATGCAGAAGCGGAACCTCGAAAGCAAGGGAGAAATTGAAAGATGGCCGGGAAAGAATGTTCTGATCGAGATTGTCAGCAAGAGCTAAGAGCCGTCCATCAAGAGGTTTTTGGATTGGAAGGAAGCGAGGGATTGAGTCACCGGGTGAAGATGGTTGAAGAAAATCAAGAGCGGCGCACACCGATCATTGATTCCAAGATGCCAAAAGCATGGCTATGGACAATCATTGTTCTGGTTGCCCCGGTCACGAGCATTGCGCTCATGATTCTGATCTCGCAAGCCACGGCTGATGCACGTTTCGCAGACAAGGTGACTGTAACGAAACATGAGGCCGAAATCTGCATGTTGAAAAATCTGGTGGAAGAACGGCTTCAGTCTGATCGGGATCAGATGCGGGTGCTGGATGAAATACTGAAAGCAGTTAAAGAATGATTCACCTTGACCCGCTTCAATGGCAGTTTGAGCAGTTGAAATTGAAGTTTGGGCCGAAGCAATTATCAAAGGAATTTACAAGGTTATTAAATGAGAAAAGATCTGAAACTGATTTACAATGCAAACCTGCGGGACTTCGGGCACCTGCCAGACGACGAGATCATGGCTATCACCCTCTGGGCTGAGACGCGCGGGGAGCCCAGGGATGGCAAAATAGCCGTTGCTTCGGTGATAATTGAAAGGGTTAACCATCGAGATTGGGATGGACACACGGTGCAGGAGGTTTGCCTCTGGCCGAAACAGTTCAGTTGTTTTAATCCCGATGACCCGCAGCGGCCAAAGCTGGTGAACATGGCCCAAAATTTTGGAGCGTCAATTCTTGTTGATGTGCAATTTGAAATTTGCTATGAAATTGCAAGTGGAATCCTGGGAAATACAATTCCAAGAGATCCGGATATTGTTAGATGGCATTGTTGCCAATACCTGAACCCGGTTACGGCGGCAAAGACGCGCGCCAAATGGCTTGCGGCGGGGATGAAGTCGTTGAAAGTCGTGGGCAATCATGAATTCTTCATCGGGATATAGAGCAGTCTGGTAGCTCGTCTGTTTTGGGAACAGAAGATCGGAGGTTCAAATCCTTCTATCCCGACCAAAAAAAAGGAAACCAATATTGAGATTATGCCCTCAGTGTGGCGGAAAGCCCTTTAAAATTATTTATTTTGGGCTTCCGCATTTGTTTTGTGAGAATGAAGAATGCAATTGCATGTATGGTTTTTGGTCCAACGTGACACAGAATTTCCCGTTTAACGGGTGGTTGATGGTTTATGAGGGGTCTTATTTATCGGCTCTTTGGTGGTGGCTTACAAACGGGTGGGGGGGCGATGAATAACTCCAAATACACCGGCCCCGGTTGGACCATCGGCAGGATCGGCAAAGACTGCCTGATATGTGTTCGCTTTTTGTTTTTGGTGTTTTTGCCAAAAGCCTCGTTGAGTAAAAGAGCGAGAGAAAAACAGCGACAAGAATCAATCCGCAAAGCCGTTGAACGTGTACTTATGAGTGATAGGTGTTGAAAATGAACGAAACAATCGGCCCACGTTGGTACGTCCGAGAAAGTTTCACCGACAAATTACGACGCTTGAAAATCACCGCGTTTCTGGTGGTGGTTATTCTGTCTGGTCTGGTTCAGTTCGGGTGGCAGGTTTTGACAAAGGAGTATGAGGAATGAAAGTTTTTTTAGGTGGGACTTGTAATGATTCAAGTTGGCGACAACAAATAATTCCTATGCTGGATATCGATTTCTTCAACCAGGTCGTTGATGACTGGACGCCTCAGTGCATGGCAGAGGAATTAAGACAACGCGAACAATGTGATTTCGTATTGTACGTCATAACTCCACGAATGACCGGAGTCTATTCTATCGCAGAAGCTGTTGATGACAGCAACAAGCGACCGGATAAAACGATTTTCGTTAGGCTTCTTGAGGATGGAGAGAAAAAATTTGATAATGGGCAATGGAAATCATTAGGCGCTGTTTCTGATATGGTTTCACGTAATGGCGGCACTTGTTTTACCTGTTTAAAGTCAGCGGCATATTACATGAATAGCAAGGTGTAATATAATATGAAAAATTTATTCAGCTTTATTCAGTCCGTGTTTAATTGGATATTGAAATTATATATTCGCATTACGCAGATCCGGCCAGATGATACACCTGCTGAAGAAATGGCGACCACAATATTGATCTTTTTTCTGGGTGCCGTGGTCGTGGCTCTATCCGTCTGGCTTGCGTATGAAATGATAAATGCCAGTTCCATTCCGGAATTGGTGCACAAACCGTAAAGGAGGGGAATCATGGGAGCATGGAACAACAATGACCGGGCCGCGAGGCATTGCGACAATCCGGCGAAAGTTCAGATTTGTATCAACACCAAAAACAAAGACGAGGACGGAAATGAGCTTCCGGGCGGTGTCGTGTTTGTCTCATTTCTTGAAGGCGGTGTTTACAAGCCTATTGGCAAAAGCCCGTATGGGAATGGGTGCCAGGATTTGAGGATGGACCTGAACACGAAATGGAAAATTCAGGTTGCGCCCGCGCCTGGATACAGATGCTTAATTGGCCGATCCGGTACGTTTAAGATGGGCAAAGTTGATGTTCAGAAGACATTTGTGTTTGAGTGCGTTAATTGTTAACGAGTGGTAACTCTGCACCGCCTGACGAGGCAAGCCATAAGCAGGAAACTTTAGACGCCCGCTTGAGCATAAAAGCATATCCAGTTGCGACAGAGCAAACAGTGGGACACTCTTAGCGTAAAGATTCTGGATTGTACGAGCCAGGCGGGCCACTT
>JBATES010000051.1:0-1938 GCA_049664145.1 Smithella sp. | reverse complement strand
CCATAAGACCTTTGGTATAGGGGTGCCGGGGCCGGCGGTAAAGATCCGGGGTCAATGCCTTTTCAATAGCCTTTCCGGCATACATGACCATGACCTTGTCCGCATACCTGGCCACCACCCCCAGGTTGTGGGTGATGAGGATCATGGCCCGCTGCCCCATGCCGCCGCTGAACTGGTGGGGTATCGGCCATAGCCGTCAGGCTAAGAAATAATAATAATATATAAATTCAGTTGGTTATACTTTTGACAATGGGGGGCCGTCGCCAGCCCCGCCTGACGCTTCATAACAGTCTCCTTTGTAGGAAAATGCCGATTCTTTAAACCGAATAGAGGACTTAATGAAGTGATCGGCATAACTTTTTAAGCACCTGAAACCTATCAACCTGTTAGGAAAAAGTCAAGTAACTTTTCGGCATTATTCAATAATTTGAATGATATTATTGATCCGTTTTTCACATCTGAAGAACTGAACCAACTGGCTATAGATTCAAACTTTGTTCAAAGAAAAGGAAAGATCGATGGTCATTTGTTTTTTGATCTGATTATCTTCCATAGCGAAGACCTTAAATCCCAAAGCTTGAATGATTTATCGGCTGCTTTGAATGACAGGCACGGCATCGAAATACAAAAACAAAGCCTGCACGAACGGTTTAATAATAACGCGTTGTCTTTTTTGAAAATGTCGCTGGAGAAAATACTTCAAAGCCAAATCGATTATAAATCCGTGTTACCTTACGGTTCATGCGGGTTTAATCGCATTCTAATCAAAGATTCCACCTGCTTTCAAATCGATGAATCTTTAAGGGAATATTATCCGGGAAGCGGCGGGTCCGGATCGAAAGCTTCGGTGCGGATTCAATTTGAATATGATCTACTCTCAGGCAGCATTAATGATTTGTCCGTCAATGCTTTCAATGAGCAGGATGCTAAAAATTCTCTTGCGACCATCGAGCTGACTCGTGAAGGTGATCTCATTATACGGGATTTAGCTTATATGGGAATTAACGTGTTGAAAGCGGCTGAACTGCTAAAGGTGATTTATCTTTGCCGAGTAAATCCTTCTACTATCATTTTAGAAAAAAATGATGATCAGTTTCAACGTATTGATTTTATAGAATTGACAAAATTTATGAGAAGCCATGAGATTAGCAGCATTGAAAAAGAGGTTTATCTCGGCGCCGAAGAGAAACTGAAAACCCGCATGATTATTTTTCTGATGCCAGAGGAAGAATATGCCAAAAGGATTAGAAAGGCGGAACAAAATAACAAGAAAAAAGGCAGAGGACAGGTGGGTAAGGAATTCAAAGCCAGAGCAGCATTGAATCTTTTTATAACCAATACATCGGCGGAATTGATCCCTGCGTCGAATGTCTGGAAGTTTTACCGGTTAAGATGGCAGATCGAGCTGATTTTTAAGGTTTGGAAATCAATTTGCGACATATCGAAGGTGAAAAAAGTAAAAAAGCACCGTCTGGAATGCTATATCTATTCGAAATTGATTTTGATTGTATTCGGCTGGAAAATCTTATGGCACACTGCCAGGCGTTTGTTCTGCCATGAACGTAAGGCATTGAGCTTTTTCAAAGCATCGAAAACGCTCTTGAAAAGAAAAATTGGGGAATTGAGAGAAATAGTTTTGTTGGGAAAAGGAAATTTTGATAAATTTTTAGAAAATTTTTACGAACTAAGCAAAACCAACCACATTTTGGAAAAACGCAAGCAGGAGCCGAGTTCATTAGAACTACTACTCCAATGCATAAATTTTTAAAGTGTTGAAATGTCAGTTGAAAAATATAGGAAAATTCTTAGCCTGACGGCTATGGGGCATCCCCCTGGCAAACGCCGGCTCCGGCATTTCCCACGCACTGGGGCACACCATCGGCGGGCTGTTTCACATTCATCACGGCGTCATGGTGCTCTTGTTCATCCCTTATGAAC
>JBATES010000050.1:0-13990 GCA_049664145.1 Smithella sp. | reverse complement strand
GCTTAATATCCGCCTGCTTTTGCCAGTCCTCCGCGGGAAGTGACCATATCGTGAAGTTGGAATCCCAGTCCTTCCCGTCATCATGGCGCTTTTCCCGATGGTAGGAATATTTGAAAAACATAGGATCGCTGCCGATTGTGTCAAAGTCAACCAGACGGGTGTACATTTTTCCCGCGGCATCGATGACAAAGATGGTGGATGCGCTCACTGACATACTTTCGGCAATGTATTTCCCCCTGTCGGGCAGGGTGATGGTGTGACTGAAGTCGGCCGGCAGTCCGGAATCGGTAAAGCAGATTTCACGACCATTTGACGTGAGAACATAAAGCGTCGTAATACCCATCGTTCCGAAATGATGCTGATTGCCGTCAATGTCCTCGTGATAAAGGACATCTTTATTCCGCCTGCCGATAGCCCAGGCTCGGGGATTGGCCGCCCGTCCCTGGAGGTGAAGGGATTCCATTTCCGGCCAGTCCCACAGATGATTCCAGATTTTCCCCTCCCAGCTGGGTCCTTTCTCGAGCCGCAGCCAGTAGAACCTTCCCGCATCGGACAGAGCCACCAGCTCATCGGCGTCCGCGTGAATCGCAAGGATTAATGAAGGGACGGGATAGTTATTTCTTTGTTGTGCGGCAGACCTGTTTTGAGAAAAGGTTTCCAATCACCGCTTTTGCCGGTCGTTTCGGTGTTGGGTTTGTGGAAAATGCGTCCGTCTTTTAATGCAAAGGAATAATACCGGTTAAAGGTTTGCGCTGGAGTTTTGATCTTGACGGTTTCAGGAAGATATCACGTTTCTGCACCCTGGCCTGCTGTCGGCATGGATAGCGTGAGCATGATGAACAAAACGGCAATAATATAATTTTTTATCATCATAAAAAATGGCGTGAGTTTTATAATCTTTTAAAAACATCCAATGCTTTCGGCGATAATGATGCCGGTGAAATTTTTGTTTGATTTCAAATAAGAAACGATAGTTTTTTTGGAGATAACCACGCGGCCTTCTTTTTTTGATGCATGAAGCAGACGCAGACTTTTTCCTTCCCGGACGGCAAATCCTACGTGAGCCACATCCAGACCTTCCTGATGGGTGGCAAAAGCAATGATATCGCCATTTTTAATTTTTGTTGCTTGAGTGTTGACCGTGTCTTGGTCAACGATATGCAAAACCCGTCGGGACAGATTTTTCTCAATCGTCAGCATCCTGTCCCATTGTGCCTTGTTATTCAGCGCTGGGTATAATGCTTGATGGGCGGTCATGAAATTAATCTTTTTGCGGTGCGGTTTCCCGCCAAGATTTTTCGATATATCAGCGACAAAGTTCATTTTCTCATTATCTCTGAGCCAGT
The DNA here is from genome assembly GCA_049664145.1 of Smithella sp. Lineage (GTDB taxonomy): Bacteria > Desulfobacterota > Syntrophia > Syntrophales > Smithellaceae > Smithella. The sequence continues at coordinate 12,644 of JBATES010000050.1, read as the reverse complement.
CGGAAAAGTAATGCAGTCGGGAAGCATAGCCATTGATTTTTCCCTGACGGTAACGGATTGATTTTAGCTGTTTCCGGAATGCATGACTTGAAATCTTCCCGCTGTCAGCACAGCGGGCCAGAGCCAGAACCGTTTCCACAAAAGTGGTGCAATCAAAAGCCGATAAGTCCACCATCAGCCTTTCTTTGCCTGGTTGTTCGAGCATGCCCGTTTTATAAGGCTTATGAATAAACAATCTGGCGATTGCCGCCACCAGATTTCCGTATGAATAATCTTCGTACTGGTTTACTTTCATAAGATAAAAGTTTCCCTGTCCTGATTTTTAAATGATTATTCAGGACAAAGCAAATGTAAATTTGATGAACCGTCGCAAAATTATAAATGATTTTTTCGGAGTGAATAAAAAGCGGCCGGCATCAATGCCTGCCGCTTGAGATATTTTTTATTTGATCGCGTTGACTTTTTTAGTCAGTCGGGAAATCTTACGGGAGGCGTTTTTCTTATGGATTAATCCTTTTGATGCCGCCTTGGACAACGCGGGAATAATAGCCTTTAAGGCTTTGGCGGAATTATCCTTATTTTTGCTTTCCACCTCGACAATGACTGACTTGATCTTTGTTTTTAAGGCCGATTTGGCGGCCACATTGCGCTCACGATTTTTTTTGTTCTGGCGGTTGCGTTTTTCCGCCGATTTATGAGTTGCCAAAACTACCCTCCTGAAAAAATAATTTAATAGGCGCGTTACTTAGCCCAATTATTCAGGGCTGTCAAGTGCAAACTGGATAAAAGAAAATATCAGCTTGAGGATGCATATAACACGGTGAAACTCTTTAAACTCCCGGGAAAGTTCCTTGGAAATCAAAGCGGTCACCAATTTTATCCAGCATTATTAATTACTTCCGACTCACTCTTTTCTTGGGCGTTGCTTTTTGTTTTTTCTTTTGAGTGTTATGGAGCGCGGCTTCAATAAATTTGCTGAAAAGCGGGTGCGGTTTTACCGGTCTCGATTTGAATTCCGGATGGAACTGACATCCCAGAAACCACGGATGATCTTTTGTCTCGACAATTTCCGCCAGTTTTCCATCAGGAGACATGCCTGTTATCCTCAATCCCCTGTCTGTAAGAGTCTTTTTATAATCGTTGTTAAACTCATAGCGGTGACGGTGCCGTTCGGAGATTTTTTTCTGCCCATAAGCGTTAAAAGCAAAAGAGTCAGGAGTGATCACGCAAGGCCACGCGCCCAGTCTCATGGATGCGCCTTTTTCCCTGACGTTGCGTTGCTCGGGTAACAGATCAATGACCGGATAAGGCGTTTCCGGATCAAATTCGGAACTGTTGGCTTTGTTCAATCCGCAAACATTTCTGGCGTATTCCACCACGGCCATTTGCATGCCCAGACAGATTCCGAAAAAAGGCATTTTCTTCTCCCGTGCATACCGTATGGCTTTAATCATGCCTTCGATGCCGCGGATCCCAAAGCCACCAGGCACAAGAATCGCATCAATATCATCCAGGCTCCTGCCCAGGCCTTCCGCCTCAATTTTTTCCGAATCAATAAATTTTAACTTGACGCGGCAGTTATTGGCGATGCCGCCGTGCACCAGGGCCTCGTTGAGGCTTTTGTAGGAATCGGTCAGGTTCACATATTTACCGACGATGCCGATAGTGACTTCATGGGAAGGATTGTGAAATTTATCAACAACATTTTCCCACATAGTCAGTTTGGGTTGTCCGGTCCAGATATTGAGCAGATCGACAATTTTGGCATCCAGTCCCTCACGATGATAAATCAGAGGCACTTCATAAATGCAGCTGACATCCTTGGCTGTGAAAACGGAATTGACCTCCACATTGCAGAAAAGAGCAATTTTGGATTTAATGTCTTCGGAAAGGAAATTTTCCGTCCGACACAGCAGAATATCCGGTTGAATACCGATTTCCCGGAGAGCCTTGACGCTGTGCTGCGTAGGCTTTGTTTTGACCTCACCCGCGGTCTTGATCAGTGGAACCCAGGTTAAATGAATAAAAATGGCGTTGTCTCTTCCCACTTCATTGCGGAACTGGCGGATCGCTTCCAGAAAGGGAAGGCTTTCGATATCGCCGACTGTCCCGCCGATTTCCACGATGGCTACATCGAAGCCGGCCGCTGTTTGCCGGATGTAATCTTTTATTTCATTGGTGATGTGCGGAATGACTTGTACGGTTTTGCCAAGATAATCTCCGCGTCTTTCCTTGGTGATGACGGAATAATAAACCTGCCCAGTGGTGAGATTGTTTCTCTTGCCCATGCAGGTAGAGCAAAATCTTTCATAATGTCCCAGATCAAGATCCGTTTCCGCTCCATCATCTGTGACGAAGACTTCGCCGTGCTGGAAGGGGCTCATGGTTCCCGGATCGACGTTGATATAAGGGTCCAGCTTCTGGTTGCTGACTTTGAGACCGCGGCATTCCAAAAGAGCAGAAATGGATGCTGCTGCCAGACCTTTCCCCAGTGAAGAAAGAACGCCACCGGTGACAAAAATAAATTTTGTATTCTTCATTATAATAAAATTAATCCTTTCAACACTTCAATAAAGAAATTATCAACGTTCAACCGATTTCACTCTTGACGACATCGGCGATTTGCCGGCAATATTTATCCGTTATTTCTTGAGACGGTCCTTCCACCATCACCCGGCACATATTCTGAGTTCCGGAATATCTGACCAGAACCCGTCCTTCTTCACCCAGATCCTTTTCTGCCTGTCGGATGGCTTCAACAATTTTCGGAACCTTGTCTATATCAGGTTTACTTTTCACGTCGATATTGATTAGCTTTTGCGGGAAAACATCCATCATGCTCGCCAGTTCGGAAAGTGGTTTGCCCTCTTTGAGCATGGCGGCAATGACCTGCATGGCTGCGATGATGCCGTCTCCGGTTTTATGATGTTCCAAGAAAATCATATGTCCCGCGTCTTCCCCGCCGATGATGGCTCCCAAGCGCAGCATGTCTGCCAGAACATAGCGATCTCCGATGCTGGAGGCATGATGTTTGAAACCATACTTCTTGCAGGCCACTCTTAACCCGAGGTTACTCATTACGGTACTGACAAGAAGATCATTTTTTAACCGGCCTTCTTTTTTTAGGATATTGGCGCAGATAATAAGCAGTTGATCACCGGTTAATTCGTTGCCCCTTTCATCTACGGTAATCAGACGGTCTCCATCCCCGTCAAATGCCAGGCCGATGGCGGCTCCGTTTTTGATGACAACATTTTTTAAATCCTGAGTATGCTGTGAACCACAATGATCGTTGATATTCAGACCATTCGGGGTGTTGTGAATGACGTCATAGTCGGCGCCGAGTTCACCAAAAACTTCGGGAGCAATCCGGTAGGTGGCTCCGTTGGAAGTATCCATGACGATTTTCATTCCCTCCATCAACAGGTTGCGGGGGAAAGTATTTTTCAAAAAGTCGATATACCGGCCATGAATGTCGTGAATGCGGGAAGCCTTGCCCATATCTTTCGCCTTCGGCAGCAGTGCATTGAGTTTATCACCGAGAATCATTGCTTCGATTTTGTGCTCCTGCTCGTCGGTCAGTTTGAAACCATCGGCATTGAAGATCTTCAGGCCGTTGTCCTGATAGGGATTGTGAGACGCGGAAATAACGATTCCGGCGTCGGCGCGCATGCTCTGGGTGATAAAAGCAATGCCGGGAGTGGGCAACACACCGACCAGATAAGGGTCTCCGCCCATGGAGGTAATGCCGGCTTCCAGAGAGCTCTCCAGCATGTAGCCGGAAATGCGGGTATCTTTGCCGATAACGACTCTGGTCCGGTGGCTGTTTCTTCTAAATAGATGTGCTATGGTTTGACCGACTTTGAAGGCTGTTTCCGCGTTCATCGGATAGCGGTTTGCTTCTCCTCTGATCCCGTCAGTTCCGAATAACTTGCCCATGAGTAACTTCCGTCTTCATCAGATTATTTTGTTTTAAATAATTTGAGAGAAGGTATCACGGTTGATATGCTTTGGCAATAATAATTCACAATTTCCTGAAGCCACTGGACGCCTTTTGCAGAGATTGAAGGCGGGAGCATCTGGATAGTTTCAATATATGATTTGGGTTCTTTGTTATAAAAATGTTCAAAATTCCGGAGAAATGTTTCCTCTGTTTTATTCATTTTTGTATCACAAATTTTTCTGTTCAATATCTCTTCAATTTTTCCAATGTTTTCGAGGAGCGCCTGTCTTTGTTTCATCGCTGTTGATTTGAGTTCTTGATGTGATTGGGCGACAGCCTTTTGCGCCATTGCCCTGAGTCTTTTGAGACGTTCTTCCCGGGCGGAAGTGAGCAGATCCCTGGCGCCGGCATAAATGAATGAACCGAATTCCTGGATTTCAAAAAAAGGTTTTCTGATATTTTTGTACCATGCTTCCAGCGCCTTGATGTTGGCCAGATATTGAATATTATTTTCCAGAATACGCTTGAGGTTGGGATAGGCTGCGGGCTTGAAACTCATAACGCCCCGGAACTTTGGCATATCAAATATAAGCTGGTTATCCTGCGGGTAATCCTTTCTTAAAATGGATCCTGCCGCCACGACATTGCCGTATCCCAGACGAACCGGTCCCACAATCCCGCCCTGTCCGCCCAGAAAAATAGGGGGCTGATCAAGCATAACACCCCTGGGGACATCACCGATTAAGGAAGGAGTTGCCTTTTCTCCGTTGGGTGTGAAGTTGAAGTGGATGTAAGAACTTCCGACTTCGCTGTGATTCTGGCGGCTGGTTCCGCCGGCCATCAGGCAGTCGCAAAAATTAATAAGACTGCCGAGGGTGACAAAAGGAAATAAAATAGTTTGCTTTAAGCCGACACCGTGCGCGCCACTGGCTTCTTCTTCCAGAAGGCATCCTTCCCGGACATGAGCGCCCATTCCCATGTTGGATTTTTCCAGAAAAACGGATTTGCTGAAAAAACCGCCCTTGAGTTCAACTTCCTGTGCCAATTGACAATCTTCAATGGTGACCGGCGCTTCATAGCCCAGTTTACAGGCGGATGATATAACAGTTTTGCTGCCGTAAATTCTGCATCCGGGATAAATCTTAACATCTTTGCCGGAGATTTGATTAATATTGACATCGTCGTGGATGTAAACAGTTTGAGGGAGGGAGATGTCTACACCTTTCTTAATCAATTTGTGAAGCTTTTGATTAATTTTGGGTTTCAAATCCATCCGCGCTCCTGTATTCAGGGGCGAAAAATATTTCGCCCCTGAATTGGAATTAATTACACAACACCATAGGCCAGCATGGCGTCGGCTACTTTGGTGAAGCCGGCAATGTTCGCGCCGGTTACGTAGTCGCCTTTCTTACCATAAGCTTCCGCGGTATCATAGCAGTTTTTGTGAATGCTCTTCATGATTTGCAGCAGACGGTTGTCCACTTCTTCGCGTGTCCATAAAAATCTCATGCTGTTCTGGCTCATTTCGAGACCGGAGGTAGCGACACCGCCGGCGTTGGCTGCCTTGCCGGGACCGTAAAGAATTTTCTTGTCCTGGAAAATCTTGATGGCTTCGGGAGTGGAGGGCATATTGGCTCCTTCCGACACGCAGATACAGCCGTTTTTCACAAGGGCGGCGGCGTTCTTGCCGTTGATTTCATTTTGTGTGGCGCAGGGCAGGGCGATGTCAACTTTGATGCCCTGTTCGCGGATAACATCCCAGACATTTTTTCCTTCAAAACATTCCGCTTTGTATTTGTTCGTGTATTCGGAAATGCGGCCGCGTTTGACATTTTTCAAATCCAGCACATAATTGCACTTCTTTTCATCAATGCCGGACTCATCAATAATACAGGCTGAAGAATCGCAAAGAGAAATGACTTTGCCGCCCAACTGATTTACTTTTTCGACCGCATACTGAGCGACATTGCCGGCGCCGCTGATGGCGACCGTTTTGCCCTTGAAATCCAACTTGCGGGTGGCCAGCATTTCCGCGGCGAAATAAGTGCAGCCATAACCAGTGGCTTCGGGACGAATCAAACTGCCGCCGTAGGACATACCCTTGCCGGTGAGAACGCCGGTGTGCTCATTGCGGAGTTTTTTATAGTAGCCATACATATATCCGATTTCACGGCCGCCGACTCCGATATCACCCGCGGGAACATCGATATCCGCGCCGATATGACGATACAATTCACGCATGAAAGCCTGGCAGAAACGCATGACTTCACCGTCCGATTTGCCTTTGGGATCAAAATCGGAACCGCCTTTAGCGCCGCCCATGGGCAGGGTGGTCAGCGCATTTTTGAAAATCTGCTCGAATCCCAGAAATTTGATGATGCTCAGGTTAACTGAGGGATGAAAACGCAGACCGCCCTTGAAAGGGCCGATGGCGTTGTTGAACTGAATACGGAATCCGCGATTGACCTGCACCTTGCCCTTATCGTCAACCCAGGGAACTCTGAACTGCATGGCTCTTTCCGGTTCCACAATGCGTTCATAGATATTGGCCTTGACGTATTCCGGATGTTTCTTAACGGTGGGTTCCAATGTCTCCATCACTTCTTCAACAGCCTGATGAAATTCCGGCTGGTTGGGGTCTGTCTGCTTGACCTTCGCGATGACATCACTGATTACTGACATAATTTAATCCTCCTTAAATAAATTGTTTATTATTTGTTTTCATGTAATCGACATACATGGGGTAACCAAAAAAATGCTATATATTCTCGATACTGCAAAGCGCTTCATAGTCCATGACAGTGGACATGGCTTTGTTATCGATGTCAAACCCTTCCTCACAGGCGGCGGCAACCGGATTGAGGCCTCCGACGAGAATCATGCCTACTTTGTTTATATCTACATCAATCTGACAGGTGGGAGCTCCCACTGTGCCCAGGGAAAGGGCGCCGTTGATTCCCACCTTATTAAAATCAGTAATTATTTCTTCTACCAAAGAACGACCCATTGCCGGTATTTCACGGAAATTGGCCAGAATTTTTCCTTCGCCTTTTTTTACTACTTCTTTGACGGATGTCATTTTGCCGCGAATAAAAATTTCCGATGGATCAAGTGATGAACCAGCATAGTTGATCAGTTCAACAAATCTCAACGGATCACCGTTTTTAACCTGTAATATTCCACCGAACTTGGAATCAATCGGAATACCGTGTTTCAGAAGTACTCCATTGATCAAGATGCTGCAAACCGTGGCCAGACCGATTTTCCCTTCTGGCACAATAACGTCTCCCAGCTTTTCACCAGCAGAAGCGATGGCAACCAGTTCTGAGACGGCAATTTTTTTTTTGAAAACAGGTTTCATGACAGCTAGCGCTTTGCTGAACTGCTTTTGCGGAAAAAAGGAAATGTTGACCGGTACCAGGCCGCGGCGTTTTTTGATGTCAAACGTTGTTTGAAACGCTAAAATGTCTATGCGGGAAATGGACAGGCTGATTTTATCCCGAACGCGCGCGTTGGCAATTTCATCCAATCCCAGACTTGTTATGATGCGACCGTCTCGGCGGCCGACCAGTCTGGTTAGCCCCCTTTCGTCCATCAGTTTCAGATGATAACGAACGGTTCTTTCGCTAAGCTGAACGCCGCGTTCCTTCATTTTGCGCGCGATGACACGTGCACCCTGTGAATCTGAATTTTCATTCAGAATTTTCAGGATCAAAACACCCTTTCTTTCTATGTCTTCCGAGTTGAATAATTGTTTCATAAGGCAATCGGCAATTGTTTGCCGTATTTCCTACTGATAAAATACAATATTGTCAACCCTGAATTGTATTATTTTGAAAAAATATGATTCAAATATGTGTCATTGATTCGAATAAAAATTTGCCGGACTTGATATTGATTTTATATGTGGATTGTAAATATCATCAATTTTGTATCAGGAGAAGGGTGTGTGCATGTTCTCATCATTGAATAGGGACAGGCATATCGCCTTAACATTAGAGAGGATTATTGTTTACTGAACTGAGACTTGATCCGTCCGGCAATTCCTTCTATCGGTTCACTGAAGAGCTCCTCCAGTGAAAAAGCTTCCAGATACTCATCACGCCAGGGAAAATTGAATTCATTAACGAGATTCCTGATGTCATGATACCGATAACCAAGAACATTGTTCTTTTCTCTCAGCGTCAATCCTTCGTTGTAATGAATATGCATCAACAGCAGGTTGCTTACGAAATTGTTATCCCCCAGCAACGGAATGATGACGATAGGCATTCCGTCGGATTTTCCTTTACCCACGTAAATGTAACCCGAGCTGACAATCGTTCTTTTGGTGCCCATCAGTGCGGTGGGTTGATCGGCACGTGATTTCATCCTTTCGGCGATGCCGCCTTTGGTGCGAATGACAATCATCGAATCTTCCGCCGGATTGCCTTGGTCATCGAGATCATGAATATTGTAAACCGTGTATCCGCGAACTTCTGCAACAGCCGGTTGAATCCGGTTGATGGTCATGACTTCGCGGTATGTTAAATTCTTTGCCGAAAAACCCAGTGAATCCAGAAGGTCGTAAATAATGCCCTGGAGTTCTTTTTCTTTCCTGCTGGTGCCCACCGTAACCGTTTTAGCCTGATGCCTGATGGCATCTATGGGACGGGTCAGTTCATCAATCGCTGTGCCCAGCGTCATGTCGAGCAGATGAAAGGGATTGAACGATTCCTCTTCTCCCTTGAAATCGAGACGAATTTCCTGCAGCGGCAATTTACCGGCGGCGTATTTTAACAACAACGGCAGACTGGCAATGGTTTTTCCTTCCAGAAATCCGAATGCGCCGTTTAGACGCCGGTTATTAAACAGCAGTGAGAATTCATTGATGATGCGGCGAAAGGCGATGTCGGCAATCATATCAAAAACAGATAATTTTTTTTGTGCTCTGTGCATCATTTCTGCTGCCAATCGGCCTCGGAACTCACGAAAGATCTGTGCTTCTTCATCAATGGCCCGGGCTGCAAAGTAACCCCACAAATGGCCGCCCATCGTGTTGAGAATGACCGGCAAGGGGGCGGGTGCTGCCGGTATGGGGATAACGGAATCAGCTATTTGATCAAAACTGTGATCTTCCTCGTCGGCGAAGACCACAACGGCTGCTTTATGAGCTTTGAAAATGGCCACGTCTTTGACGACGTCTTCCGCTACCGCCCGCGGATTACCGGATGCGCAGACCAGAATCAAAGGCTCGGCGGAAAGATCGATGTGTTTCTTATTTTCCACGATATCGGAAGAAATGGTTTTATAGCAGAGTTCGCTGAGCTTGATTCGTATTTCGTCGGCTGCCACCTTATTGGGACCGCTGCCTACAATTGCCCAGTAGCGTTTGTTGACGGTTTTTTGTACCGAAGCGGCTATCCTTTCACGACGCTCAAAGAGTTGCGCCATCAATTGCGGTGCGGTTTCCAGATTGCGTAAAGCTTCTGCTATTTCGTTTTCGGTTCTGACGCTTAAAAGCTGGGCAAAATATAAAGCAAGAATCTGGCCCGCTATAATCTGAGCGTAAAAAGCTTTGGTTGAGGCGACCGACATTTCAATATCGCGTCCGTCGCTGGTATAGAAGACACCGTCGGATTTGGTGGTGATATCTGACTGGCGACGGTTGACAATAGAAATGATTTTTGCGCCACGGTCTTTTGCCATCGCCACGGCCCGGTTGGTATCGGTTGTCGTACCCGACTGCGTGATGGGAATGATTAAAGTATCAGATAAATCATCTTTCAGTCCAAATCCGCTTAATTCCGAAGCGACACGGGCTAGAATGTTGAGGCCGGAACCTTTCAGGTCATGTGATAAGGCATCGGCGACAGCCTTTCCCGCTACCGCTGCTGTTCCGTGACCGATAACCACAATATTTTTTATAGAACCGTTTTGAAGATGATCACGCACAAGAGCGGGAACGATATCATGGCCGAGATTAAATGTGACCTGAAGGGAAGATTGCCCGGATGTGACAATGCGGTATTTGCCGCGCAACGTTCTTTTGATGGATAGCGCGGATTCGGAAATTTCCTTAAGAAAATAATGCTGAAAGTCACTGCGATCAATATCCCGTGTGGTGATTTCCGCCGTTTGCAGATTTTTGTCGGTCAAATGGACAGGGGTGCCGTCATAAAAAAAGGCGGCAATGCCCTGGATACCGGCGCCGCCATTCTGGTCAAGAACATAGATTTGTCCGCTGGAGTTGCCGTGGAGAGCTTCGCCATTCATCTTGATGAAACGGGGCATCACCTCCACCAGGCCATAAAGCTCGGACGAAACCATGTACTGGTCTTCACTGATGCCGACATACATAGCCTGGCCGCTTCCTTTGAGCGCGAGGAACATTTTGCCCGGCTCCAGATTACTGGTCATCACAATGGCATGGGAGCCTTCAAAATCATTCAGTGCCAGACGAAAAGATTCCGTGAGATTTTCGCCTTGTTTCAGATATTTTTCAATTTGCAGGGGGATAATCTTGGTGTCGGTCGTAACGTCCGGAGCGATGAGTTCGCTCATGGTTTCCAGTCCTTTGCGTAATGACGGGTAGTTGTCAATATCACCGTTGAGCACGACATTGATTTGCGCATCCCTGTCGGGGTATAGCGCATCGGTCGATGTGGCAGGGATTAATGTGTAATTATTTACCGGATGACAATTTACTTCAGTGATGGCGCCGACAGAAGCCCAGCGGGTATGCGTCAAGGCTGTTTCACAACTCGAGGCTTCGGTTGCGAAACAATGCATGATTTCATCATACTGGATGGTATTTCTCAAGTCGGCAACATTGCGTCCCAGTTCGCCAACGATGGAAAAGGTCTTATGGGTGAAAGTGACGCAGATGTTTTTGGAATCTTTTTTCATTCCGCTGGAAACAGAAATGGATCGGTTCAGTAGATCGCCTTTTTGCGTCCGCTGCCAATAAACATCCGTCAGACCTTTTTCCATAATCTTTTGCTCAATCTTTTGTAAAACGTTTTCATTTTCTAAGACAAAGGTTAACTGGATGCCGGCAGAATCGCGTCCCCTGACTTCCAAACGATCCAGACCATTTAACAGTAGATTAAGTTTCCTGTATTTGCGGAAAGCCTCAGGATGGACCGCAGAATATTTCTTTTCTCCGGCAAGTTGAAGAATCTTGGGAAAATTGGCCAGAATATCTTTTTCCAGAATCCAACACATATCTTTCAGGGCCAGCAGTCTGCTGTTAATCACTTCCAGGTCAGCGGATTTAATAACGGATGCCTGCTCTTCCAGCAGTTTCTCTTCGCCCTCCAGAAAGGATTTCATTTCCTCGCAGGTGCCTTGCAGAGTGTCTGTTTTATCCGTTTGAAAAAAAAGATATTCCTGCGTTTCTTCCCGCTTGAGTTCAGCGATGGCCGACTCCATTTTCCGGAGGGTGTCGATTCCGTGAAAATAATTTTCTATGGTATTGTCGCCCGCAAGAATGGATTGCAGACGGAAGTTTCTGATTTTTTCCCACTCGACAACAAATGTCTTATCAGATGTTTTATCCGTGTGCTTTGTTTGGAGGCGGCAGGTCATTAAACCGGCAAAACCGCAATTAAGCTGATGGGGAAGAAGCGGGAAAAAAATTATCGACGGTTCATGAACCGTATCCGGATGACGACCGATGAAAATCCGGCAATCCGTCATAAAAGAAATAATTTTTTTTATCATAGTCAATGCTTTTACGTGAATCATGATCTTTTTCTTTTTCAGGATAGTTTTCCGGGCAGTGATACTGATTTTATCTGTTATAACGTCTGTGCCGGGGATGCATCTGGAATTTATTTATTATTTTTCTCGCAGGTTATACCCAGTTTTGTTATTTTGTCGGTGAAAGTGTTGCGGTTCATGCCTAAAAAAATCGCGGCTGAACTTTTCACGCCGTTGGACCGGCGCAGCGCTATCTTAAACAATCCCTTTTCCACCATAGTCATGACTTCTTCATAGAGCTTGCTTTTGCGTCCGCCGGACGACGATAGAAGTGTTGCTATATCTTCCAGTTTTTTTTCTAGGATTTCCTCAACCGCCGCGTAAGGGGTTGACTTAACGTTCATAATCACTTCCTTTTTTTGCTTTTTTTTCAAAGGCATTTTTGTCGCTTGATCCTTTCCGGTAAAGATTAAATATAAAAACTGTAAAAAATCGGTTTCAAATTTAACCCGTCAACAATTTTAAAACGATAAAAGCCGCAATAATTATAACAGTGACCCAGCAGATGACGATTAAAGAACGCCGCTCAACAGGATTTTCCAGATAATTTCTGACTTCAACTTCAACTTTTTCGGTGTCCAATTTATCCACAATTGAGCGAATAAGTAAAGCGTGGTTTTCGAACATGTTGGAAAAGAAATGAAAACCCTTGGTTGTCGTCAACAGAAAGTAGGTTTTCTTGTTCAGGCTAACAATCGCCAGATGGGTCATGGTCGGCCAGGCAATTTCTTTTTCACGAAAGAATTTTTTTATTTTTAAACCGTTTTGCGTTACGGCAATTTCTCGCCGCGTTGCTTCAATGCCGATAGGCAACGTGCCGGCAAAAGAAACGGTCAATAAAATTTTTTCCCACGGCTGTCCGTTCCATAAGCTCAATAATAATAAAATACCGAGCAGCGCGACAATGGCGAGGAAGGGCAGAAGAAAAGCCCTTTTGATTTTAAAAGTACCCTGATCC
>JBATES010000049.1:0-6887 GCA_049664145.1 Smithella sp. | reverse complement strand
CAATAATATAGGTCTTGCTCTGTCTGCCGAAGGAAAAATAAAAGAGGCTATGGAACATTACAATGAATCAATACGTATAAAACCTTCTTACGTTTATGCTTATAATAACAGAGGAATTCTTTATGGTAAAAGCGGACAATATCAACTTGCTATGAATGATTTTAATGAAGCCGTTCGCAGATTTCCGTTTTACGCCGACGCTTATAACAACAAGGGGTTTACCTACGATAAGATTGGCCAGTATCAACTCGCCATAGAATATTATAACAAATCGCTCACCTATAAATCAGACTACTCTGATGCATATAGCAACAGGGCGGCTGTTTTATTAAAACATGGTAACATGAAACTTGGCTGTCTTGATGCGCAAAAAGCTTGTTCATTGGGAAATTGTGCAACTTTAAAATCTACTCAAAGCATTGGTTTATGCCGTTGATTAGGTTGAATATAAAGTAATTATTCGTCATGGATGTGGCACTCATGTGGTTCAAAAACTGGAGAACCGAAATATTAATTTTTACCATGATGTTCTTAGCCGGCGCGGCTTTCTATCATCCGATTGAATATGACAACTCGGCAAGTCGTTATGCGCTTCTTAGCGCGGTGGTTGATTATGGAACACTAAATATTGATGCCAGCCATAATGACACTATAGATAGAGCGGAATGGAACGGCCATTATTATTCCAACAAAGCACCAGGCGCATCATTTCTAGGAATACCTGTTTACTGGATATTACGCAATCTGACACCACTTAAAGAGTCCAGGCCAATGGCATGCTTGGATATGTATATCATTCGGGTTGTGACCACAACCTTACTTTTCGCTTTACTTGGGGTCGTGATGTATCGTTTGGCTCAATTCTGCGGCGCTTTTCCAAGACAGGCTTTTTTAATGGTGATTGCTTATGGATTTGGCAGCATAGCTCTCCTTCATGCTACACTGTTCAGCGGTCATCAGATTGCTGCGAGCCTTAGTTTTTTTTCATTCGCTCTGCTTGTCCGGTCTTCTTCCAATGACCGAAAGGCGTGGATAGAAAATTGGGGCTACGGATTTCTGGCAGGTCTGCTTGCGGGATTGGCGGTCATTACGGATTATACCGCTATCGTGATTGCTATCTGTCTCGCCATGTATGTGATTCCGTCACGATTTAACGCGCGCCTTAAAGCAGGTTTTATCTCAGGTGCGTGCGTCTGCGTGATTATTCTGGCTGCATATAATATGGCTTGTTTCGGAAATCCTTTTTCTTTTTCATATCAACATCTTTCGCACGAAAAGTTTCGGGAAGGGGCGTCGCATGGGATTTTGGGCATAGGTCTTCCCCAAGCCGGGGCGATGATTGCTCTTTTGCTTTCTCCATCGCGCGGCCTTTTTTTTATAATGCCCGTTTTGCTCCTCTCTTTCTGGGGTATCACTTACATGATTGTCCGGCAAAAATTTCAGCGGGAGGCCATTCTTATATCGACGGTTTTCATTTTTTCATTTCTTTTTGTAGCCGGATTCTATGGATGGCACGGAGGATGGAGCTTTGGTCCCCGTTACCTTGTTCTAATATTACCATTTCTGGCCTTTCCTATAGCGTTCTTAAGGTGGCGGCCTTATCTGTTCTGGTTTTTATTCATTCCTTCCTGTGCTCAGGTTGTTTTCTCGGTTATCAGTGTCCCGCACGTTCCGGATGTGATTGCTAACCCGATTGTTGAGCTTATAATCCCCTGTATAAGTTACGGCTACACTGCTCTAAATGCCGGAATGTTGCTGGGTCTCGAGTGGCCATGGTCCGCCATGATTGTAATTGCGTTTGTTGGCTTGTTGGGAATTTGGGTTTTTCATGAGACTGGAAGAAATGAATCGTCGACGATTTACGAACACATTTCTACGCTGACTGTAAATGTTCTGGTGCTTTTGGTTGTTATGATTGTTGCGATGCTGGCGGTGACAAGGACAGATTCGTCGGTTGAGTTTCGTCAACTGAGATCACAGGTTATCGAGGACTTTGCCATTTATTTTAACAAGGAGGGGATTGCATATGGTGAAAGAAACCAGAATCAGCTGGCCATAGAGGAATTCAACGAAGCCATACGCCGAAAACCGGCTTATGCCGAAGCCTATAATAACAGAGGGTATTCTCACTATAAGCTCGGTCAGTATCAGCGCGCCACACAGGATTACAATAAGGCTATCAGTTTAGAGCCTGATTATGCCGAGGCGTATATGAATCGGGCGGTTAATTATTTTAAACAGAATGAAAAAAAACAGGGTTGTCTTGATGCGCAAAAAGCTTGTGCATTAGGAAATTGTGCAACTTTAAAATCTGCTCAAAGCATTGGTTTCTGCCGTTGATCTGAAGAGATCGCTTTGATTACTGAAAACAATCAGTAACGTTGAAGGTTTTCAAACGCCAAATAGTATTCAGTGTAAGCCTTACGTGCAATATTTGCGCACCTGTTCCAGGACTTTCAGAGATTTTACTTCCCGTCCCAGAACGTGACAAATGAAGCCGGTAAGAATGCAGCGTGATTCTATTGCCAGGGAATTGGTAAGCGCGACAAGTTTGATTTTATCGATATCCATTTCTTTGCCCATGAGCAATGTGCGCACGGTACCGGCGGAAATCGGCTGTTCGTATCTTTGTATTGTTGCGCAGGCACTGCATTTGATGCCGCCTTCGTGGGCGTGAAAGTAATAAGCATTGCCGTTGGTCACGGGAGTTTTGCAGACAATACAATGTTCCAGCGCGGGCTCAAATCCTGCTAATTTCAACAGGCGCATTTCAAAAAAACGCACAACGGCGTCTGATGCCTTTTCTCTTGCCAGCATGATAAGAAAATCCTGCAAAAGCTCGAAGACTTTTTCATTTTTTTTCCCTTCCGGGCTGAAGTGATCCGTGAGTTCGATAAAATAGGAAGCGATTAATGTTTTTTCCATATCCTGACGGATGTCGTGATAGTGGTTAATAATATCACAGGCTTCAATAAAGGCCAGCATGTCGCGGCTTTTGCGGGTAAAAATGATGTTGGTCAGGGAAAATGGTTCGAAGACATTGGCAAATCTTTTTTTGCTTTTTTTGGCGCCTTTAGCAATGCCCTTGAGTTTGCCGAAGTCGTGGCTGTAGAAGGTTACGATTAAATCCGATTCACTGTAGTTTAACGTACGCAGAACGAATCCGGTGGTTTTTAAATGTTCTCTAGCGGCCGTCATACTTGATTTCACCGCCGACGATGGTCAGAATGGCTTTGCCCTGCATTGGTCGTCCGTTGAACGGGGAGTTTTTCCCTCGTGAGCGAAAGGCCTGCACATCAACGATCCATTTCAGTTGTGGATCGATGACTGTAATGTCGGCATCTGCGCCTGCTTCCAATGTTCCTTTGGGCAGGTTCAGTATGCGTGCCGGATTCAAACTCATCCGGGTGATTAACTCCGGCCAGGTCAGTGTTTTGCTGCTGATGAGATTCAGGCTGAGTCCCAGCGATGTTTCCAGGCCGCTGATGCCGTTGGCGGCGTATTCAAATTCCACTTCTTTATCCGTGCGTCCGTGAGGAGCGTGATCGCAGGCAATGACATCAATCGTGCCGTCGGCAAGTCCTTCTTGAATAGCCTGGACATCCTTTTCGCTTCTTAAAGGAGGATTGATTTTGAAATTGGTGTCGTAACTTTGCAGTGCTTCATCGGTCAGCGTGAAGTAGTGAGGCGCTGTTTCCGCGGTGACTTTCAATCCTCTTGCTTTGGCATCGCGAATCAGATGAACGGAACCGGCCGTGCTGACATGGGCTATATGCACGGCGGTTTTGGTGAATTCAGCGATTAAAATATCACGGGCGACCATTGCTTCCTCGGCAATGCTCGGGATTCCATTTAACCCTAATATCGTGGAATAGTAACCTTCGTTCATAACCCCGTTTGCAGAAAGATGGATGTCTTCGCAATGTGAAATAACCGGCAATTGCAGGGAGTAGGCATACTCCATGGCTCTGCGCATCAAGGCGGCATTCATCACCGGTTTGCCGTCATCGGAAAGCGCTACAATGCCCGCTTCTTTGAGATCCCAGAACTCGGTCAGTTGTGAACCCGCGGACTCTTTGCTGATCGCGCCGATCGGATAAACGTTGGCGAGATCCGCTTCCGCGGCCTTTCTCCTGATAAATTCAGTGATGGAGCGGTTATCATTGATGGGGTCGGTATTAGGCATGCATGCAATAGACGTGAAACCGCCGGCAACCGCGGCGGCAGTTCCCGAAGCAATCGTTTCCTTGTATTCAAATCCCGGTTCGCGCAGGTGCGTGTGCATGTCAATCAGGCCGGGAACAAGAATCATTCCGTCCAGATCAATTATCTTTGTTATGTTATCCGCATCCTTCGACCTGGTTGACTTGGCAAGTTGGGTTCCTGTTTTGGCAATCTTGCCGTCTTCCAGCAGGATGTCCAGATGGGAATCTGTTTTTTGCGCGGGATCAATGATGCGAGCGCCGGTTAATAAGATTTTCATTCGCTACCTCCCGTGAGCAGGTACAGCAGAGCCATTCTGATGGCCACGCCTTTGTTCACCTGGTCAAGAATGACCGAGCAGGAAGGATCGTCGGCGATGTCCGGCGATATTTCCACGCCGCGGTTAATCGGTCCCGGATGCATCACGATAACATCTTTTTTCGCCAGTTTGACGTTGTGGCGGTTCAGACAGAAATGCTGGGAATATTCGCGCAGCGACGGAAAAATGTTTTGTTTCTGACGTTCCATCTGAACGCGCAGCATCATGACGACATCGGCGTGGACAATGGCGTCTTCCAGTCTGGAATAAGCCTTGACGCCCATTTCTTCAATATCGCGCGGCAGCATGGTGGCGGGTCCGGCCACGACAACATTCGCGCCCATTTTGGACAAACCGTAAATGTTGGAGCGGGCCACACGGCTGTGCTCAATATCGCCGATGATGGCTACTTTTAATCCATCGATTTTCCCCTTGTGTTCTTTGATGGTCATCATATCCAGAAGCGCCTGTGTCGGATGTTCGTGCGCGCCGTCACCGGCATTGATGATGGATTGCTTGACCAGTCTGGCCAGCAAATGGGGAGCGCCGGCGGCGCTGTGGCGTATGACAATGACATCAGGATTCATGGCTTCCAAATTACGGGCAGTGTCGATAAGCGTTTCTCCCTTGACCACGGAACTGGTGGAAGACGAAATGTTGATGGTATCGGCGCTCAAGCGTTTACCGGCTATTTCAAATGATGTTCTGGTGCGGGTGCTGGCTTCATAGAAGAGATTAATGACCGTCTTGCCGCGCAGCGTGGGCACTTTCTTGATGGTGCGTGTGGAGATTTCCAGAAAGGATTCGGCTGTTTCCAGAATGTGGTTGATTTCATCAATGGATAAGTCTTTGATGCCCAGAATATCTTTTCGTTCAAATTTCATAACAGTCTTTGAGAATTTTATTTATTTTTCTTCTTCTATCACGACTTCATCTACGCCGCTTTTTTCTATCAGATCCACCCGCACGGCTTCCCAGAGAGAGGAGGGAAGATTCTTGCCGACAAAATCAGCCCGGATGGGCAGTTCGCGGTGTCCGCGGTCAATTAAAACGGCGAGCTGAATCATCTGGGGACGTCCGAAATCAATCAGCGCGTCCATCGCCGCCCGTATGGTTCTTCCGGTAAAGAGCACATCATCCACAAGAATAACTATTTTATTATCCAGCGAAAAATTAATTTTCGTTTCTCCGAGATGCGGTTTTTGTTTGGATGCGGTAATGTCATCGCGGTATAGGGTTACGTCCAGTATTCCCAGAGGAATTTTACCCTGTTCGATATCGGACATTTTCTTTTGCAGTCTCTGGGCCAGAAAAACACCGCCAGTCCTGATGCCCACCAGCACCAGATTTTCCATGCCCTTGTTTTTTTCCAGAATTTCGTAAGCGATTCTGGTCAGGCATCGCTCGATGCCTTCTTTGTCCATGACGGTTTTTTTGCTTTTATGATCAGACATATGAGTCAACTCCGGGCATGGTTATAAAAAAAGCCTTCCCCCTCTCAGGAAAAGGCTCGATAATATTCTAAAAGTATTTTTCATTTCAGTTTCCTTTTTCAATCTCGCAGGATTAAATTAAAAGGGTTCAGTTTTGTTTTTCTATATTACTAAGACGTTAAAGTGTCAAGGTCAAAAATTAATTTCGGAAATTCTTTCATGACCGACCTGACCATACGGATAATACGCCGTTTTGATACGGAAAATGATCATTCGCTCTAGTGCAGCAGTTTCCCCACTCGTTGCCAGCGGAGGTTGCTTTCATCACGGTTCCATGACCAGTAAATGATGAAAGCTTTTCCTTCCACGTCTTTCAGATTGACGAAACCCCAGAATCGACTGTCCAGACTTTCGTCACGATTATCGCCCATGACAAAAATAGATTTTTCAGGAACGGTTACAGGACCGAAATTGTCTCGCGGCTGCATGGATTTCGGCAAAATCAGGCTGTCGCTGAAAATCCCGTAGGCGTCTTGAAACGGTTGATCATTGATGAATATTTTTTTGTTCTTTATTTCAATTTTGTCTCCCGCAACGCCGATGACTCTTTTAATGAAATCTTTCGAGCGGTCATTGGGGTAAATGAAAACAACGATTTCTCCTCTTTTCGGTTCGCTGACAGGGATAATAGTTCTTCTTAACAGAGGAATTTTTACACCATAAATAAATTTGCTGACCAGAATGTGATCTCCAACCAGTAACGTAGGCACCATCGAACGGGAAGGTATTTTGTAAGCGCAGATGATGAAAGTACGGATAAACAGAGCGATTAAAATCGCGATGATGATTGATTCAGCATATTCTTTGACTTTTGATTTCGGTTTTTCTTCTTTCGTCATGGTTGACACAACTCCTAAGAATAAATATTAGAC
>JBATES010000048.1:0-2197 GCA_049664145.1 Smithella sp. | reverse complement strand
GATCCGAACTCGACTCGCTGATGAAAAATCCCCAAAAGAATTCGGCGCGTATCACCGTCGTCAACACGCTGATCAAAAACCTCAACATTGATCTGCACAAGACCATCCGTGATCATGACATGTCTTTCGTATCCCGCACCCAGATTGAGTCAACCCGATACACCCCCAGAAAAATCGTCGTGCTCCGGGCCATCACCATCAACCCCAACACGGAACGGGGCATGCTGAGAAAGATCCTGGGCGAACACAGAAACATGGGCGTCAAGTTATGGCGGGACATGAAGAAGGGCTGTCTTGACGCCAAAGGACGTCTCAAAACGGCAATCATTTAAAGAAAAACAGGCAGGCGGACGTGCGTTCTTCTTTTTTATCCAGCGCCGTTGAATGTGGCAAGCATGGCTTTTACCCTGGCTAAATAATCATCGCGGTTCTCCGTGCCCATGGCCATAATCTCGCCCGGACAAATCGCGCTTTTGTCTTTTCTGAGAATATGGGCGACGACTTCATCTGCGCTTATCCTGACGCCGTTTTCTTCCAGAAATTGTTTTGCCGGTTGTGAAACCAGAGGCGTGATGACCGCCTCAATGATTCCTGAATAGACCATCAGCCTGGCCGCGGCAAGCCCCACCACTTTATCGAACAAAGTAAATTTACCTCTGCTGTCGCGGAATTTTTCCAGGCAATCCCACAGGGGCGCAAGCCCCGCTCCGTTTGCGGTGTAAATGATTTTATCCCCGTCCATCAAGACCAGAGCGTATTTTGTAAATTCCGAATGTGTCATCAGACCCTATTCACCTGCGACAGTGGTGGGTGGATTTGACAAAGTCATCATCCATGATCTTCAATATCAAAAAGCTTCTTCAACGGCACGATTCCCAGGTTGATCAGAGACGCCCATAGAAGATTGGACAGCAGCAGTACAAGGACCAGCCTTGCGATGAAATCGGCGGACAGGCGCGCAAGATAATAGTCAGACCCGATCAACCAAGACAACTCACAGGCATAAGCCATCAGAACGGAAGGAATTATTTTTCCATTCTTCTGGTAAAAGACGCCAGTCAGTAATCCGAAAAGCGCGTTGCCGAGGATAAGATAAGGGTTGCCGAGAACAATGGCGGAATAAAGGGACCCGGATATCCCGGCAACAATCCCTGCCCTGGCGCCAAACACCATTGCCGCCAGGATGACCGCTGCCGGGAAAAAGTGCAGTTTCCAGCTTTGCGCGAAATGAATGTTGATCAGACTCAGCAGGAAGGGCAGCACGATGAGCAGTGCTGCCATCTGCGCTATCCGGGGAAACGATGTTATCGTGCTGGTTGTGGTCGAAGATGGTTCTTTCATTTTTACACCCAACTCCTTTCAGTTTTTTATTATCATGATCAGTTATCTCAATAAACTACTTCGTCTCGGCCAGTTTTCTCTGTAACTGGCGAAGTGTTATTCCCAGAATCCGTGCGGTTTCGCGGCGGTTGCCGCCCGTGGAATTCAAAACAAACTGCACATGCGCCGCGTCATTTTCCTTGAGCGTGCACAGGCTGCGGCTGGACGCGGAAACCGGCGCGTTTTGCGCCCCGTTTCCGCCCAGCAGAACAGGTGTGATGACCGGGCCGCCGGCCAGCAAAACGGCATTTTCCACAATCTGCGACAGTTCGCGGATGTTTCCGGGATAATCTTTGTGCGTAAGCAACTGCATGGCCTCGGGGCTGAATCCGGAAACATCTTTTTTGTGGCGCAGACAGGCTTTTTGCAGAAAGCCTGCGGCCAAAAGCGGGATATCGTTTCTTCTTTCGCGCAAAGGCGGCAGGCAGATATAGGCCGATCTCAAACGGTACAAGAGATCAATACGGAATTTGCCTTCCTGACACGCACGATCCAACTCGGTATTGGTTGCCGAAACAAGGCGGACATCCACGCGCACGGGACTTTGCGCGCCCAGTGGGGTAAAGGTCTTGTCCTCCAGAACGCGCAACAGTTTGGATTGCAGTCCGATGGGCAGCTCGCCTATTTCATCCAGGAACAGCGTACCGCCGTCGGCCTGTTCAAAAAATCCCGCATGGCTTCCTTCCGCACCGGTAAACGCGCCTTTGGCGTGGCCGAAAAACTGGCTTTCAAACATGGTCGCCGGAATGGCGGAAACATTGACTGCCACAAAAGGACCGGCGGGCGAGGGCCCCGCCCGGTGAATGCCGCGCGCCAT
>JBATES010000047.1:0-4289 GCA_049664145.1 Smithella sp. | reverse complement strand
CTCCGGGCGGGGGCAACAGGCATCCCGATCCAGAGAAACCACCCGAATATTTTTTTGCTGTAATGCCGCAACGCTAATTTGATTGGGAATCTCTCTTAATCCTTCATATTCGATAAAACGACCATTCCATCCTGATGCGGTCAATCCGACAGCCGCCGCGGCGCCGATGATGCCGTCATGGGTGCCGCCATGCCCGGAAAGATGAGCATTGCCCGCCGCCTTCATGGCATCGTGTTGCGAGACAACCTTTGCCGTACAAAGCAAACCGAAGTTTTCCAGCGCGGGCAGAGAAGGGTCGCCGTCTTCAACCAGGCAAAGTCCCGGATCACTGCCGGAAACGGACATATCTTCTATGTGAGCAATCGCTGTGCTTTTTAAAACATCTACATAAGATGAATCCGGACAGTCCACAACCACGCATGCCGAACTGTTGTGTGAGGTGTAGGGAATCGCCGGGTCCACCAGAAGCTGTTGACGAACAACGCCCCAGATTTTACACTCCGCCGGCAGCAACTTTCCGAAGCGGCGCGCCACTTTTCCCGTGCCGTAATCGGAAGTTAAAACATCCGTATCATCAAAACCAATATAAACGCGCATTTTATCCTTTTTTTACAAAATTACTTTATCTGTTTTGGATTATAAAGTTCACGGGACCGCATGTCAATTAATTAAAAAGTTCAAACGATATCCGTAACAATTTCATAATAAATGTTTTGACGCTGCCAATCATTTAAGGTATATCTTACAGCCAGATGACAAGGTAGCGCGCATGTTCATTTAAAGATTATTATAATGGAGGTTTGGTATGAAAACGAATGAATTCAAAAAAATAATTACTTTCGCTGTTTCCAATGAAATTGAAGCTTATGATTTTTATAAGGGAGTTGCCGATAAATCAAAAGATGCCGGTTTGAAGAAAATCTTTGCCGAACTGGCCGATGAAGAAGCCAAACATCGCAAGTTTCTGGAAGGTCTGACTTCCGGCAAGGAACCGATGCACTTTGACGAGACCAAGGATTATAAAGTTGCAGAATCCCTTGAGAAGCCCAAACTCAGTTTGAGCATGAAACCGGCGGATGCCATCGCGCTGGCGGTTAAAAATGAACAGGAAGCCATGGACATGTACACGGAAATGGCCAATTGCAGCACCGATGCTGAACAGAAAAAGATGTTCCAGTCACTGGCGACCATGGAAAGAGGTCACAAGGTCAAACTGGAAGATACTTTTACCAACATGGCGTTTCCTGAAGCCTGGTAAGTTCAATTCATCACCAAATTAAATCTAAGACAATGCCGGCGGGAAATATCTTTTTTAGATATTTCCCGTTTTTTTTGTTCATGGAAATTGTCTGCTCTGTTTACCTGGTTGTAATTCCCTATATTTTGTCTGGTTGAGGTCACGCATACAGATGTCTCAATGCCTCCGCATATAAATAGGGGAGAGGCATCATATGTATTTGGGTAATTTCACTAGGTGGAGAGAATTGCACACCTGCCTCACAAGACCTGTCGCGATTGACAACCTTGGCCCATTTCACTCTTGCCCTTGTCGTCAGCATTTGTTGCAAATTTTCAAATATGATATCCAATTGGAGCAAGGTATCGACAGGTAAAAAACTGTTGGCGTGAATTCTGGTACCGGATGCAGAAATATCATCACAATAATTGTAGAAAATTGGTGCATTAGGAAGATTATTGACCGCAGCGATAACAGATATAGTAACGTCGTGAAACTCATCGAGTCTTCTGTCTCTCCTTCTTTCGTTCATAAGGTCAGGCATATTTACCTCCTTACATTCGAGCGAAACATTGTGTTGGATAAAGCATACCCATCCACGAGTTGTAAATATCAAGCATATTCATCGCCCTGGCAGGCGTGTTGACGAATTCTACGCCGGTCTCACATCCTCCCGCCGGAAGAGATGATTTTTACCCATCTAACTTTCCCCAGTGTGGTTATCATCTGATGAAAATTTTTTAATTTCTTTTCTATCCTGAGCAATGTATCAACGGGTAAGAAACTATCGGTGTAGATCCGGGCGCCGGACTCAGAAATATCCTTGCTGTAATTATAGAAAAATATCTTCCGGAAGATATTTTTCTTCAGAAATTACAGATAAAGTTATTTCGTTGGAATCCTCCAGCCGCCTCTCCCTTCTTCTTTCATTCATAATGCCGGGCATCTTTTACCTCCTTTCAATGAACCATGTGGGGTTATTTGCCAGTGAGATTCATTGGAGGGCATCATTCAGATAAGATAGCAGATTCTCTAACATAACCTCCATGGAAACCGCAAAACAGGCAACTTATAAGAACGCCTTTTCACGATGGACACCAAAAATATGATAGTTTGGTTAGTGGATTAACAGATTAACAAGTTACTACTGAATTTAATCTAATCTCTATAGTTTTAACTGTCAATGAGAACTTAGCTGGAGCGTATCAATTCTTGTCATCTGAATCAGCAAGCAACCTTGTCTTAATCTCAACGTTTCATTCAACGGTTTGCACGTTTCATTGCAAAAAAGATTGGGAAGGTGAATTTGCAGCCTGAATTGTCATACGAATATAAATTTATTATCCTTATATTTCAACAAGATAAAAGAATATTATCTTTAGCTTTAATATCTGGCACGGTATTTTCATTAATATAAAGGCAAATAACAAACAAATTACCCAAGGAGGTAACAGATCATGAAAAAAACATTAGGAACAATCATCGTGGCAGCGGCAGTTATTATGATTACGGCAACTTTCAGCTTTGCTGAATATGCGGCAGCCGGAACAACCAATTTCCCCTTCTTCCAGTTGGGGTGCCTGATTGTCGGCGGGTTGATTATGGTTTCTCTGAAACGCAAATATGAGAAAATGTATGTCGGCGAGGTAGTCGGTGTGTTTGCTCTTTATGCCGTCCTGATGGCTCTTTTCACCAATCCGGTGATCAATGCTGTCAAGACGATCGTCAGCTAAGCACGGTAAAAGGATCATCAGATAAAGGAATTGAAATTCCGTTCAAGAAACACAAATGATCTGCTATAATATGCCCCCTCAAGCCCTCCGTGACTCGAGGGGGTTTCTTCTATTGAGGCTTAAATTATAAATCACGGGTATGAACCCCAAAGCAAGTTGCGGGGTATTAAACCCTCCGCTGCGCGGGATTGTTCAACTTACCAATTCCGCTACACTACGCTTTCGGAATTGGAGTTTCAGCAATAAAAATGACACATACAGATATTGAAAGCTTAAAATACGCGAAGGAAATTCTGGAAAATCCCGGTCTGGCGGCCAGACTGACGAATATTATCGGCATGCCGTTTGAGAAAGCTTTTGACTACCTGCCGGAAAAATGGACCGGGACCATCCAGACTGCTACTCAGAAATCCCTGCGATATGCGCTGGACGTTGCCATTAAAACCATTAATCATAATGACCGGAATTCCTCTAAAGATATTCTGCACAAGCTTCTGGTTGTGACTTCCGGTGGCATAGGCGGCGCCTTTGGTTTGCCTGCCCTGACCGTCGAGCTACCGGTAACGACCGTTATTATGTTTCGCTCCATTGCTGACATTGCGAGAAGCGAAGGTGAAGACATCAGGAACATAGAAACAAAACTGGCCTGTCTGGAGGTCTTTGCGCTGGGAGGCACTTCAGATAAAGATAATGCCGCCGAGAGCGGATACTTTGCCGTAAAAGCACTGTTGGCCAAGCAGGTATCCGAAGCGGCAAAATACATTGTTGAAAGAGGCATTGCCGAGGAAGGTTCGCCGGCGCTGATAAGATTCATCGCAACCATTGCCTCCCGATTTGGGACAACCGTCTCACAAAAAGCGGCGGCATCAGCCGTTCCGGTGATCGGAGCCGCAGGCGGCGCTTTAATCAATTCTATTTTCATGGATCATTTTCAGAATACGGCCAGGGGACATTTTATTATCCGGCGACTGGAAAGCAAGTACGGGCATGATGAAGTTCAACAAACATACATGAACATTTGACGCGATCCTGATCTGCACAAAACGAAATTAAGCATGCTTCGATTGCTGAAGATATTTTTCTTCAAACAGGTTTCCGATGTTTAAGATTCTGTCGGGGTCAAAAACAAGCTTCAATCTGGCCATTTCACGAATAACGTCTTCACCATACATCATCAGCAGATAGTCCCGTTTCATTTTGCCTATTCCGTGTTCAGCGGAAACCGTTCCTTTCAGGCGAACGGCTTCAACGCAGATTTCAGTGTATATTTTTTTCGCTCTGATAAAATCATTTTTATTTTCCGGCAGCATATTCAGGTG
>JBATES010000046.1:0-2097 GCA_049664145.1 Smithella sp. | reverse complement strand
TTTAATCGACTCCGCCGCATGGATCAACTCATTTCCCAGGTTTCCGTGCGTTGTGATCAGCACACCAATCATTATGGCCTCCCCTTTTTGAAAGCGCAAGTACCAGGACCCTTTAAAGGAGTGTCCGTTTTAAACGCTCTCAATGTTCCTTAAAACAGTTCGATAAGCTAATGGATTGCCTAATAATTGTCAAGATTTATCAGGCAATACGCCACGGTAAATTTGTTCTGGCCGAAACATGCCGAAACAGCGAATTTCTGGTTTTCTGCCCCCATGTGATATCAAATACTTGTGGGAAGAACAAATTTACCCTGTGTTTTCTCTGTATGGGAAAACAACCCTGTTGACAGGACAGTTGGAGTTTCCTATAGTCTGATCATGTTAAAGAACGTTCGCCTCTATCAAGGCATTATTTTTATAATGCTTTCGGAATTATTTTTTACCATCGCCACCATATTTTCCAAACTGTTAACCAACGCATCGGATGTTTCCGCGCTGGAGGTAACCTTTTCCCGATTTTTTCTGGGATGGATTGTTGCCGCGGT
Source organism: Smithella sp. (assembly GCA_049664145.1). GTDB lineage: Bacteria > Desulfobacterota > Syntrophia > Syntrophales > Smithellaceae > Smithella. The sequence continues at coordinate 1,552 of JBATES010000046.1, read as the reverse complement.
GATTGTTTACAAGAATTCGCTGTCCCTTGTTCCGAATAATTTGTCCCTTCTGGTCTGGCGGGGCGTGCTCAATACCGTTGCTGTCATTCTATTTTTCCTGGCGTCGCAATACACGACCATCACCAATACCCACATGCTCAACATGACCTATCCCTTTTTTATTTTTCTTTTCGCGCCGCTTTTTTTCCGTGAAGAAAAAATATCACTTTTGATGTATCTGATTTTGATTGTCGCGCTTGCCGGTATCTGGCTGGTGATCAATCCCAATCTGAGCGCCGTCAACAAGGGAGATATATTCGGCCTGCTGTCGGGGATTGTTGCGGCTTTCGCGATTATTACGCTGAATATGGCGCGAAAAAATGATTCGACAATGGTGATTCTGTTTTATCTGATGTCGATCGGGACGGTATTGAACGGTCTGGCCATGCTGCCGGTTTTTGTATGGCCGAAAGGCAGTCAGTGGCTGCTTTTGCTGGCATCGGCTTCGGTGGGTGTCCTGGGCCAGATTTGCATTACCTACGGCTATAAGTTTATTACCGCACGCGCCGGTTCACTGGTTTCTTCATCCCGGATCTTCTATGCCGTTGTGCTGGGCATGCTGATTTTCAACGAAGACCTGACGATGCGTATTGCCATGGGTGGTTTGCTGATTCTTCTTTCGATTGTGGCAGTGACCTGGCTTCACAAACCGGATCAAGAAGTTCCATCAAACCCGTAGCGGGCAAATCGGATTTCGGAAATGCAAATTTTCAGTTGACCTTGAACAAAGGACTGTCTTTTCCGAAGTCGATAATAAATGGCGTCTGAGGATGTCCCAGCCTGCCTGAAATTTCTGTTGTCTTGTCCTTCGAATATCTCCCAAGCTTCATCACGGTTACTATGCCGTCGTTCTCACGATCCACCTCACTGCTGTTGGCAATCCCCTGCAGCAACGTATGGGTGTATAAACCATTGCCCTGATAGCCGTCCAGCGCCGTTTGCACACTGCCTGCCGATGCAAAAATATGCAGCCCCATTTTTTTTGCCAGTACGGACATCCGGGCATCATACAGGCCGCTGACGATAGTATCGACCCCCCCGGCATGACAGGTATCAAAGACAAACAACTGCGACAGGGATTTTATCTTTTTCGATATTTCAACAATTTCATTGGAACTGATCAGGCTGGTCGTATTGAACAGCTTCCCGTCAAAACCGCTGGTGACGATGTAGTACTGACCCTGAAGCAGCAAACCATGGGAGGCGTCAAAGAATATAAAACGGTCTCCCTGTTTAATTTTTTTGGACAGACCGTCTATCGTGGACAGGATGTTTTGTTTACTGGCCTGTTGATTGACCAGACGGACCAGATGGATGTTTTCCGGCTTATACAGAGTGCGGGCCCTGGCGGACAGCTGGTTTGAAAAATCTGACGCATCCTTGGCGGCATACTTGAGGTTAATAGAGGCGTCACGATACTTGTCGATGCCCACAGAAAGAATATAAAGGTGAGGCTCGTCCTGTTTGACCGTGGATGTGAACCTGGCTGTTTCCAGAAAACTCTGTACGGTAT
>JBATES010000045.1:0-4448 GCA_049664145.1 Smithella sp. | reverse complement strand
GACTTCCATGATATCGCTTGCTGTAAATACTCCCATTTTATAGGCCTCCTGTTCTTAAATAATGTCCTAATAAATTGAACATATTTTCCTTTCTAATGCAACAAATTTAAAATCATTAAAGCCACTTCATTTTTTTGAAATACCTCACCATTAAAAGAGCGACAAACAGCATAACTCCTAAGACGCAAAAGTAACCCCAACGCCATTCCAGCTCCGGCATATACTTGAAGTTCATACCGTACACTCCGGCCATGAACGTTAGCGGCATAAAAATTGTGGCAATAATGGTCAGCACTTTCATAACTTCGTTGAGCCTGTTGCTGATGGTGGAAAGGTAAATATCCAGCATGCCGGATAGCATATCTCTGAATGTTTCCACGGTATCAATAATGGCAATGGTGTGATCGTATATATCTTTGAAGTAAACAAATGTATTTTTATTGATCAGCAGCGAATCCGATCTTTCTATTGAACTTATCGCTTCACGCAGCGGCCAAAGAGATTTTCTCAAGAGGATCAGCTCTCTTTTTAAAGCATGAATGGTTTCAAGTGTTGAAGGATTTGCTTTCGTAACTAAATCGTCTTCCAGATATTCAATTTTTTCCTCGAGATTTTCTAAAACTACGAAATAATTATCCACCACATTATCCACAATGGCATGGGCCAGATAATCGGCTCCTTCTTTGCGTATTCGTCCTTTATTTTTGCTTATTTTTTCCTTGATTGATTCCTCAAGATCGCTTTCTCTTTCCTGAAAAGAAAGAATGAAGTCCTTTCCTAAAATAATGCTTACCTGATCGGAAAGCAAATTCTCCCCTTTCTGTTGATAAAAGTTTTTCAGAACCAGATAGATATAATCGCCGTAATCCTCCGTTTTCGGACGTTGGTCGGTGTTGAGAATGTCTTCCAGAACCAGCGGATGCAGCGAAAATTTTTCGCCGATCTCCTCGAATAATTTTATATCCTGTAATCCATCTACATTGATCCAGGTAACAACCTTTTCATCTTTTTCAATGCGCAAATCTTTTAAAGAAGCGATTTCATTTTCTTCAAAGAATGTTTCATTGTAACGAATGAGAGTTATTTTTGATTTTTCAGAATATTTGCTGCCGATATGCACCAAACTGCCGGGAGAAAGTCCTGTCTTCTTGGATCTTTTGTGAGATTTTGATCGCATATCTGTCTCCTTTAAGAAGAAGCTTTACTTTTTACCTTGATCAACACGCTGGCTTTCGGTGGTTGTCCGCCAGGAAAGGAAACACCGGCCGGAAGTACAATTTTTGTATCCAGCGTTGTTGTAAAGAATATTTTCTGCAGATCAATGGGTTCTGTTTCGACTTTAATGGATTCCGGTTTCGCTTGAGCACTGATTAAAACACGAACCCTGGAAGGCGTTACACTGATTTTTTGCAGTCTCAAATTTGCCGGCAAGGAATTCTGTGTATTCATATGCACAGGAAATGTCCAGTAAATTGATTTCGAACCATACACCTGAATTTTAGAGGGAACAATATCAGCCACAGCTAAATTGGATGGCGTATTAATCATGTCCGCTGTCAAGCTAAACTCTCTTTTTTTATACGTGATGGCGGACAAATCCAGAGAAAGGATCAGGTTCTTCTCGTCCAGTAAACGAAAAGCCTGTTCAGGCCCCTGAAGAACAACCTTTGTTTCCGTGATCTGCGGTTCATCAATCTGCCAGTTTTGCGGAACATTTTTATATTCAATGGGAACGGTGAAATCCCGGCGGACAGTGTCCCGCTGATAGCCGAAAACAACCCATAAAAGACAGGCCATAATGACGGCTACAACTTTTTCCAGCGTGTTTTCCTTGAGCCAGTTTAACGCAGGATGTGATTTTTTATTGGGAGTGTTGCGAATATAAAATTGCTCCAATGTCTCATGCAAAGACGCCGCACTGGGAACTACGGTAAGGTTTTCCAGATAGCCCAGAGAAATGGTTCCTCGCTCTTCGGAAACCACAACACTCAACGCATCGGAGCGTTCCGCCAGACCCAGCGCTGCCGTGTGGCGCAAGCCGATATTGCCGTGTTTGGAGGTATTCATGGAAAGCGGCAAATGGCAACCAAATTTCTTGACTCTGCATCCATCTACAATCACCGCTCCGTCATGACCGATGGAATGAGGATCAAAAAGGCTCTCCAACAGGGATTCACTGACAATGCCATCCAGTGCTGTTCCGCCGTTGATATGCCTGTCCAACGGATCAATTCCCTGGATGACTATCAAGGCGCCGATTCGTTTTTTTGCCAGATTGGCCGCCGTCTGCGCGATGATTTCCGCTGTGGACTTTAATCCGGATAACGATGAAAATTTTTTGCCGATATTACCCAGGACAGCCAGCCTTTCAAAAAAACCGCGCAAATCTTCCTGGAAAATAACGACTAAAGCAAAGAGTGAAATGGCAAAAAAACTTTGCAAAACTATCGTGGTAAGATAAAGCTGAAAGAAACGGGCGGCAATATAAACGCCACCCAGAAGGATTATCCCGATGAGCACGAAACGGGAAGCTCTGGTTTTAAACCATGTCAAAAGAGCAAAAATCATGAGGGCAATGATGATGACATCAAGCAAATCCTGAATGCGGATGCTTTTTAAAACAGTTAAAGCGGAGTCCATCAATGCCATAAATTATTCCCGAAAAGCCAAAATTTAAAACAATTTGGGAACTTATATCACGGGTATGAACCTCAAAGCAAGTTTTAGAGTTCATACCCTCCGCTGCGCGGGATTGTTCGACTTACAAATTTCAATTCACTTCGTTTTTGAAATTTGAGTCTCACAATAAAAATAATTGAACAGGTGTCAAGAACGATTAATAATCTTGTGTTGACATTTGTCATCATTATCATTTATTTTTGTTTCATGAAAAAAATATCTCCTAAACAACGTGATCCTGCAGACGATTTATTGTCAAAAGACAAACCTCGCAGAGAAAATGTCTGGTGCGCAAAAAATGGCTATTTTATTGATCTGGATGCCTGCCGGGCCCGTTCCCTGCAACAGAAATATTGCCGCCGCTGCTATGCTTCCCTGATACAGGTTCCACTGCCTTTTTGATTCAAGGCAACAGACTGTTATTTTTCAAAAATTACCAATCCCACGTCGTCGAAGATGCCCCCACGGTGACCTTTAGGTTATTCAGGGTACTACGCTCCCGGGATAGTTCGACTAGCGCCTCGAACCGCACTTCGTTTGTTCTTGGCGAGTGTCACTAAAAAATTGTTGACATTAAATTCTCTTGTTGCTATACGAGCTTCAAATTTGAAGGAAATTTGCAAAACAATGATTAAAACATTCAATCTTAATAACTGGTGGTGGTGGAACCTCAAAGGGAGGATTTTCCGCCGCTGATTTTTTTAATTAAAGTCAAAGCCGTGGAGAGCCTCCGGGATCTTCACGGCTTTTTTGTTTTTAGCAGATTAAGGCCGTGAATAAAATTCACGGCCTTTTTTTATTGCAAGGAGCATTTATGTATCAACCAAGTTTTGCAGAATTTGAAAAGTTAGCCCAAAAGGGAAACCTGATTCCGGTTTACCGGGAAATACTCGCCGACGTGGAAACACCTGTTTCTGTTTTAACGAAATTCCAGAACAAAGACCACGTGTATCTTCTGGAAAGCGTTGAAGGCGGAGAAAAATGGGGACGGTTCTCTTTTTTGGGAACGGACGCCGGCGTGATTTTCAGAGTTCACGGCGATAAAGTCATCATTGATGAAAAGGGCAAAGTGACCACCCGCGAACATAAGGGCAATCCTCTGAATTTTCTTCGCGACTTGCTCAATCGCTACACACCAGTCACCATTCCCGGCCTGCCGCGTTTTTATGGAGGCGCCGTCGGTTATCTGGGTTATGAGATGGTGCGTTACTTTGAAAAACTTCCGCCCAGCCCGCCGGATGATCTGAACCTGGATGAAGCTTTTTTTGTTATCAGTGACTCACTGATGATTTTTGACAATGTCCGTCATACGATCAAAGTCGTCGCCTGCGCCTACACTCAAGACGCAGATTCACTGGAAGAAAGCTACTCTGCTTCGTGTCAAAAGATCGAAGATATGATTGAAACTATTTCAGCGGCGGCCTCTCATAAGATAGCCGCCGCCACGGCAGATGAAGTTAACTTTGAATCTAATATGACGCCTGATCAATACAAGGCTGCTATTGAAAAAGCGAAAGAATATATCAGCGCGGGAGATATTATTCAGGTTGTCCTTTCGCAACGCTTCGAAACCGGTTGCCGTTGCAATTCCATAGATCTCTACAGGGCGCTGCGTTTTATAAATCCATCCCCCTATCTTTTCTTTCTGAAGATGGATGATTTGACACTTATCGGTTCCTCTCCGGAAGTTATGGTGCGCAAAGAGGAAGATACGATGGAATTGCGTCCGATTGCCGGAACAAGACCAAGAGGCAAAACCGAACAGGAAG
>JBATES010000044.1:0-2234 GCA_049664145.1 Smithella sp. | reverse complement strand
TCTGTTCGCCCCGGTTGGGGATATGCGAACACATGGCCGCCAGCTTTTTGAGTTCCAGCGGCGGCGCGACGCGGAACATGCCTCTCTTGCCATAGAAGCATCCATCTGTTACGAGAATGTGGCAGTGAGGATTGAACCCGAGAGCGTCGCCGAATGTCTGAACAGCAATAACCGCGCCGGGGAGGGGTTCCTTTTCTGGCACGGCATGTTGCATGAAAACTTTCAGAGATTCCCAAGCGCAGCGGCTCAAACCGGCAAGAAGCTTTCGATCATATAGGAAATACCGGCGGAGAATCTTCGGGATGCTGAAAATAAAATGACGATGGGGCACCTTTTTGAGGACATCCAGACAGAGCCATTCGCCGAATTCCACCACGCGCTTCTGGTGGCAGGACGGGCAGAAGTGCCTTCTTTTGCAAGAGAATGCCAGCAGATATTCATGGCCACAATTTTTGCATCGGATGCGGGCAAAGCCATGGTGCAGATCACCACAATCGAGATAACGATAGATCACTTTCTCAATATAAGGCCGCCAGAAGTCGTACTGTTTTGAAAAATGTTCATCACGCACGGGTCGTGCCAGAGGTATTGGAAAGTTGAAATCCGCTGGCGCTGAAGGTTCTGGGATTTCGGAAAAAGAAATGTCCAGGGAGCCTGTCGGCCCCCTGATATGGTGAAAAATGTCGGCATGAAATACCCCTTGCCGCCATCGTCTGATGTCATGGGACGGGGGAAGAGGTTTATTTGTAATCTTTCGGAATCGCGTCGACATCCAGGGGGAAGGTGTAGCCCACATCGGCGTAGATTTGTCTGATCCTGAGGATGTCTGCCACCTTGTCGTTGCCGGGGATGATCTCGCCGAGCCGCCGAGCCAGCGGGTGATTTTGTGATCGTTGTCCAGATACCAGCAGATGATGAACACGTTGGCGGATTTGGCGATATGCCAAAAACCGGTCTTGATGGTTTTGACCTCTTTCCGCGTTCCTTCGGGAACAATGGCCAGGAGGAACTCCTTCCGCTCGTTGAATACGTCGACCATCTGGTCCACAACGCCGCTGGCCGAGCGCCTGTCCACGGTAATGCCGCCGATAGCTGTAAGAAACATGGACATGGGCCATTTGAACCATTCTTTCTTGATCATGATGTGGCCTGTCCGTTTGACGATCCTGAAACCCGTGAACGCCCTCACCGTATCCATGTTGGAGGTGTGGGGAAACCCGATGATCATGTGTTTGTTTGAAAAATAGGTGGGAAGGGGTTCAAAACGCCAGCCCATGGCCTTGTACAGTAATTTTCCCACAATACTCAAGAGTTCTTTCATGACAACCCGCCTTTGATGTTATGTGCCGTGAAAGCGAAGAATTCACTTTTGACACGTATGAATGTTTCAAAATGTTTAATTTTATATATCGTATCGGGACAAAACACAATGAGGGGCGGGCCATTTTTTTGCAGGCGTTTGGGAAAAAATGGGCAAAACAGCGATTGAAATTGAATTATATTGATAAATTGATATTGAATTAATTGATGTTGGCTAAAGTGAGGGCGCCCCCCATCCCCTCAAAGTTAAAAAAGCTTTATCCGAAATTATAAAGGTTACATGGTGCTAGGCATCAGCGTACTGGCTGTAAGTTACTCTGTTGAAAGGGGCGAAATGATTGCGCGGGAGAATAATTATCAGCTTACCGAACAATAACTTATTACCTGAATCCTGCTCGTCATAGTGAAAAAAAATGAATAAACCATCCGGGTGACCTGTTGTATAAAGGGATCCGCAAACAAACCCCAAAACAACAGGAGGTACCCAGATGGTAAAAAAGCATAAAAAGACTATCAAAAAAATGCCTGCCGGTAAACACTTTAATCAGGATGGCGGGAGGGGCAGAAAAATCAATGCTTCGACGACTTATGGAACATGTAGCGAGCAGATAAGCCCGTTTGGCGGGCTTTTGGGACTGGCCAAGGCTTTGGAACTGTTTGATTTTGAGCATCATGAGCCGGTTGAGACAACAGGCCTGGAAACGATGCGGGATTGAATACAGTCACATTGCCATCGACATCGATACCACCGTGGAAACGATATATGGCGATCAGGAAGGCGGTCGGATTGGCCATAATTCGAAGCACCGGGGCAAGAAAGGGTATCGTCCCATTTTGTGCTTTATTGAACAGACGCGGGAATATCTGTATGGGAAATTGCGCAAAGGAGAAACCGTCAGCGGCGCGGAGACGGC
>JBATES010000043.1:0-10459 GCA_049664145.1 Smithella sp. | reverse complement strand
CCCATAATGTTTATTTTCAAAAGATAGAACAAGTAACTGTTTCAGTAACAAAGCAGCATGATGTCTGGAAAAAACCGAACGAATCCTTGCGTCGCTTATGCTGCTTTACTTAGGACGCTATGTATAGTTATGCCGTTGGGGGTGTCATCGGCATTTTAATTATGCTGTCTAATTCCAGCGTCAGGCCCCAGGGGTTTTCACTGCTGGGCTGCGCTTTGCTTATCTGCTTGCATTACTCAAAGATTTCAGGTTTCCGGAAGTTGTCATTGCTGGCTCTGATTGGTCTTTTCTGGCAGAATCTTCATCCCTCACTTCCTGTTGGTATACTGGTCTATGGGTTATTGTCCCTCCATAATTTTGACAAGAGAAGACTACTGCCCTGGTTTTGGGAAGTTGGTGCCGGCGTTGCCGTGCTTGCCATATGCTGTTTCCTTACCCCTGATGGTTTTGAGTTGATAAGGGTTTCTCAAGAGAACCAGCGCATATCGATGGCTTTGGGCATTTCCGAGTGGTTTCCTGCATGGTCACCGCCGGTCATTGCCGCGATGGTGCCGTTTTATGTTTTCTTTACTATAGGAGTGATTGTACTTATACTCAAAAGAAAAGCTTATAACATAAAGGAAGTATCGTTATTTTTAGTATTTTCGGCGATGACCTTTTATGTTGCCCGCTTCGGTTTTTATATGGCATTGCTGGCAATTCCTTTTTTTGTAAAGACTGTTGAACAGATAAGACCGAAGCATCTCTTTGCATGGAGCCCGGATGCACCGGTTCATAAGGTTAATTTCATTATCATGGGATTGATCTATCTTGCGCTGATCACGGGGATGATCTTGTATCTTCCGCAGGTAAGATCTTTTTTCCCCCGCGAAGCGATTGCCGCATTGAAGAATCGACCGGAAGTTCATCGCGTATTTAACTATCGTGAATATGCAGGAGCGTTGAATTACTGGGGAGATGGAAAATGGAAACTATTCATAGACGGGCGATTATATTTGTATCCGGAAAAAACATGGCGGTTATATAATGATGTTGCTTTGGGAGACAAAGATTCAATAAATTTATTATGTGATAAATATCAGCCGGATGCATTTTTTTTACTGAAGAGTTATTTTGCCGGTTTTTTAAGGCAGTTTGATGTTTCAGAAAATAAGTTGTGTGGGAAAAAATGGATAAAACTTTACGAAAATAAAGAAACTGTTGTATTGATTCCTGCCGGCGCTCCGTCGTAATTTATCAGAAGCGCTAAACCAGGTTCTTTTTTACAAAATAAAATTTTCTATAAATAGAAAAATTTTCTATTTATAGCATTTCGTATTATGGCACCGTTGTTCCTATCCTGATATGCTGCGCTATCGGCACACCACGTATATTTTTTATATCTTCCGCCTACGGCGGGATAATTCCAATTGCAAATATTACTGCACTTCGTTTGTAATATTTGAGTTTCATAAGTTCGACTTAAGGATTGCCGTTCATTTCGTTCCTGCAACTTGAGTCTCAATAACGCGAACGTCGAGATAACGAAGGCCGTTGTGCAGTATCTATGCAGATCTTATTCGTTCATGATCAATTGTGGGGATATCTCTGCGAGTGGCTTACCGGATATTTACTCCGGTTCTCGTTTATTTCCGAGAGCGTTGTTTTTTTAATTCATGTAATTGCTCCAGCATTTCAAATGATAATAATCAAGAACTATAGAATTCTAACTTTACATGTGGTATACAATACTCCGTTTTTTAATTTTTAACATTTTAGCTAATTTGGAGGTTAAGTGGCTATAATATTCCCAAGACGGAATAGGGAATTAAAATGAAAAAATTACTTTTATGTTGTATATTCTTTTTTTGCATAACTGGATGGGCGCAAGCAGAAAATCCTCTCACGAAAGTTGGAAGTGACTTTACTGGTTACTGGTCCTCAGCTCATCTTTTACTCAACGGTGAGGATCCCTATTCAGTTGGACATAACACGTCCTTACAACAATCTGTGGGACGAAAAGATATTGTTATTACGTACAGTCCACCATGGTTACTTTCGTTTTGCCTTTCTCTGTTGGGAATTATGTTGTTTCAAAATGTTTGTGGTTGCTCTCCTGTTATGTCTTGTTTTTACATGTCCTTTTTTACTCTTGAACATTTACGGTGGAAAGGAACCGTCACCTTCACTATTATCGCTGGAACAGGGATATTGACTAATCCTACCGCAGGAACTGTTTCCGGATCAACTACAACGGCAGTGACGGATGCAAGTGGAGTGGCATGGATACTCTTCACACGCCCAGCAACTGGATCGGGCGATACAGTCGTTCGGGCGCAGATCCTTGGCCAAGCCAACGGCGGTGACGCGGCAAGGATTGTTTACTGGACGGATGATTGTTTTGTGAATACTTGCTGTGGTCAGTAAATAGCTGCACAGATAACTTGACATTAAAATGTTTTCAATGGATTATTACTTATGGCGATGAAAATTATCAGCAATAAATTCGGTAAGAAAGAAGGGGCTCAAACTGATACGTCGCATCCGGCAATTTGTTCTGACACGCCTGATGCGGATGCGTCCCGAAAGAGCGGAAAGAAATTCAATCCCAGGTGGGGTAAGCCGGTTATTGTGCGTTCCCCTGCTGCAGCCAAGAAGCCCGGGCCGGTCGTGACTTCTTCCGTAACTCCGCCTCTTCCTCTGAAAAAAGAGGGAGAAACCGCGAAAGTTGATGTCATTATCCCTGAGGTTGACAGGCCGGCTCTCGCAAATTTTTCAGCAATGGAATCTAATCTTCATGTGGCAAAGGTTGAACCGGTATCTGCAAACGCTCCTGTTCATGAACCACCGTTACACCCGGCTCCTTCCCTTTCAGGATCCAACTACAGTAATGTTCTTCAGCCTGTAGAGGCGAAAAAATCAACGAGCAGGATGCGGGTTTGGATGGCTGTCTCTGCCGTGATCTTAATATGCATTGCGTTAGGTTACATATATTTTCCGAAGCCGAAATCTGCGCAGGTTGCGGAACATGCTGTTCCATCTTCTCCACAGGAGGCTGTCGTCACCGCGCCGGCTGTTGCTGAAAAGAATCAGGCGCCGGTTCCTGCCAAACCAGAGGTGACAAAAGTTTCCCATGAAGAAAATGTCCGCAATCTGGTCAAGACGTGGCTGACCAATTGGCAATCGGGCAATGTGGAGGCATATCGCAGTTGTTACGCGCCGGATTTCCAGGCCAAAGGCAAAAACCTGGAGGCGTGGATTGCTTATAAGACCAATGTGTTCAAAAAAAGCAAAAATATAAATATTACGATTGATAATTTGCAGATCACAGCAGATGAAAATAATGCAAAAGCTGTTTTCACGCAGCATTACAGTTCTTCAATAACGAAAGATTCAGGTCAGAAAACCCTGGAACTTAAGCAAATAAACAACGAATGGAAAATATATAAAGAAATGATGTGACCCTGTTAATAGTATTTTAACCTTTACTTTTAAGTTTTAATCGTATAAAAAGTGTAAAATTTTTGAATATCTATTAGCTTCGTAGAAAGGAGGAATTCTAATGAAGAGAGCTTCTTACCCTTTTGTTGTTGTGTTCGTTTTAGCAGCATTTTTGCTTTTAACCTTTTCACCTCTTGTGTCAGCGGAGGAAACCTTACAGGCCACTAAAAAACCGGAGGTCATTCATAATCCGTTTTATTTGGGAGCTTTCGGTGGTTGGGTCATACCTGATGACCTTAGATTGGAAAACGGGGAAACAGAAAGAATTCAGCTTGATAACAGCTGGACGGCCGGCGCCAAGTTCGGTTATATCTTCCCATTTAAGTGGCTTGCTTGCGAAATAGAGTATGCATATCTGGCAGACCAGGATGTTGCTGATTCTAGGACGGATGCATATTACAAGGCGAACAATCTTATGGCTAACCTTATATTAAGGTATCCGGAAGGGGTGATTCGACCCTATATTGGTGCTGGTGCGGGCTGGTCATGGGCAGAATTAGGCGGTTCGAATAACGATGAATCATATGATGATTTCGCATGGCAGGCATTGGCGGGAATTAACGTAGAGATTCTTCCCAATCTGTCGGTTGATTTCGGATACCGCTTCTTCAGGGGTGATTACGAAATCGATGACGCCATCAATGCGGCGATAGAAGACCACATTGTTCTCGTCGGTTTTAATTACCACTTTGGTGGTGAAAAACCGTTACCTCCGCCTCCTCCAGCGCAGGCGGCTGTTGAAGAAAAGAAGTGCCCCAATACACCTCCATGTTGCGTTGTAGATTCAGATGGCTGTCCGTTTGATGCAGACAAGGACGGTATTTGCGACGGTTGTGATAATTGTATCGATACTCCTGATGGCTGTTCCGTCGATGCGGAGGGCTGTCCCGTCGATTCAGACAATGACGGCGTGATGGACTGCCTGGATAAATGTCCCAAAACACCTGCCGGTGTGACGGTTGATAAGAATGGTTGTCCTCCTCCGGTTGTTAAGGAAGATAAACCTAAAATAGAGAAGGAGATCGTGGAGAAGGGAAGAACGACTCTTAACATATTGTTTAATTTCGACAAAGCCACTATCAGGAAGGGCTCCTTTAAAGATATTGATGCGCTCGCTGTTGTGATGAAGAAGTATAAGGATATCAATATAAACATTGAAGGACATACGGATAATAAAGGAACTGCCGCGTACAATAAGAAACTTTCCCGGCAGCGCGCTGATGCGGTCAAAAAATACCTCGTCGAAGAAGCAGGCATTGATGCCAAGCGCCTGACGGCCAAGGGTTTCGGTCTGGAGAAACCTGTTGCTTCCAATGCCACCAAGGAGGGACGTCAGAAAAACAGACGTGTAGAAGCGGCGGCCGATTACATAATCAAAAAATAGATAGCCCTTATCGTAAATGAGAAAAGCCCGTGACCGAATGGTCACGGGCTTTTTTGTTGGCCCAGGGAAAAGTCTTGGCTCCCTAACTCCTGTTGACGGGTTTCGATTGATCGATGATGTATCCCTGAATGGCGTCAATGTTGAGTTCCTGCAGAAGCCGCAACTGATTTTCCGTTTCGACGCCTTCAGCGATTACGACAACATCAATGCTGTGCGCTACGCTGCAAATGGAACTGATGAAGAAACGGCTGTCGTTGTCTTCACCCTTGAGTTCATCCGTGTAAGCCCGGTCAATCTTCACGTAATCCGGACGCAACGACTGCAGGTATTTTAAATTTCCGCAACTTTGACCGTAGTGATCCAGTCCTATTTTATGGCCGGATGCGCGAATCATTGCGGCAAACGATTTGACCAGGTTTTCGTTCTGAACGGCGCCGAATTCGGTAAATTCAAAAATTATTTTGGGCGCTTGTTCGGGCAAATCCACCAAAGCGTTCTTCAGCCACTCGACAAAGGATTCATCCTGCAGTGAAGATGTGGATAAATTGACCGCCATGATATCGGCGCCCAGCAGGTCGCGATCCAGTTTCATGACTTCTTCCATAATGAGGCGATCCAGGGAAGAAATAAGTTTCAGACGTTCGGCGACAGGAATGAATACGCCGGCATTGACGATCTCGCCTTTTTCCAGAATGATGCGCGAAAAAATTTCCTGATGAAACAGGGTTTTTCTGTCTGTTGCTTTAACGACCGGCTGAGAATAAAGGGCGATTTGTCGTTCCTGAAGAACTTTTTCCAGCGTTTCCTTCCACTGAATCTGGCCGAAGGTGGCCTTATCCGTACTTTCCACAAGGGTGCGGACGTGCCAGGTATTCGAGCCGGCCTGCGTAGCCGTGGCCAGCGCCAGATCGGCCTCGGCCAGAAGTTGTCCAAGCGTTACGGACCGGTCGAAGCCACACGCGCCGACATTGGAAACATTATCCGTTGCCGTGATATCCGCGGCCGCGAGCCCGCTGAGGGCATTCGCTACTTCACTGCAAATCCTCTCCGCTTCGGCTGAAGGATAATCGGGCAGGAATAAGACAAAGTCACTTCCGGAAAGGCGGGACAGAACAGAACCGGCAAGCCTGGCTGATATTTCCTGCAAGGAAGCCGCTACTCTTTTCAATAATTCGTCGGCAACGAGGAACCCTCTTTGCTCATTGAGTATTTCCAGTCCGTGAATGCGAACCAGCAGCAGAATTCCTTTGATGCCGATGTCTTTATTATCAAGGTAGGCTGCGACCTGGCCTTCGAAATAGCGGCGGTTGCCGATACCCGTTAAGGTGTCATTGTATGCCCGCAGCCGCAACGCTTCCGCCTGAATGACCTGCTCGGAAAACATTTCTTTCACTTTTTCCGTCATGCGGTTCATCACGTAAACAATGCGCCGCAGTTCTCTGGTGCGGGGAATTTTGGTCTGGATTTCGTATTCCTTTCTGCACAGGGCTTCCGCCTGCTGTTCAACGCGAACCAGCGGACGCAACAGCATCCGCAATCCAAAACCACCGACGATCAATATTAAAAGGCCGCAGATCGCGAAAAGCAGCGTTGTATGTTTGATATCCAGCCACAGGCTGTTGTAGGCATATCCGGCATGGCTTTTGACATAAATCGTGCCGGCCTGTCGCCAGCCGGATGTCACATAGGCATTGGCTTCCGGTACTTTTAAGGGAACTAACTTGATAAACCAGGCGGGGACTCCTTCAATGACCACCTTATGGTTGCGCTCCAATAAAATTTTTCCGTTGGGGTCAATAAACCTGATGGTTTCATAATAACCTCTGTCGAAGAGGGCGTTGATCATGGTTTCCACACTGACCATGTCGTCAGGGTACTGTGAGATGGCCAACCCCAGAGAACTGGCCGTGTCCTGGGCGTGGGATTCCAACTGGTCGGTCAGGAAAGTCCTGGTACTGTCCAGTTTAACAAACCATGTTCCTAAAAGAAGAATTAGAAACAAGGAAACCGTAAAAATAACGAGTTGTCTGTAAAGAGTCATTTGGTGCCTCCTGTTAAATTCCATGCTCTGTCATTCTTTGCAGAAGATCATTCCATGCCGTCAGCCGGCTGCTTTTGCCGGCCAATTTACCCTGCCCGCGGCTGTGAGCCAACCATAATCCCGAACCATTAAAAGTAAATATAGGTAAAAGATCATTTCTTTGCGACGCCGGTCTGATGGAAGTAACCAGATTGTCAAGGATGACAGGCTCGGCTCCCGGATCGCTGTAATAAAGCATCACCATATGAAACATATTGTATTGTAACGCCTTGACGTAGGCAATCCTGAGCTTTGCATCAGGCACCCCCATCATTTTCAGGCTGAAATACTTGGCGATGGCAAAATCCTCGCAATCTCCGGCGCCTCTGGAAAGACTTTCCACAGGCGTTGCCCAATAATCTTTTACGCCATACAGGTCTGCGTCATTAACGAAAACAATTTTTTTATTGAAGAAAGAATTTACTCTCTCCAGTTTTTCCCTGTCTGATCCGCCATCGTTTTTGAGCGTATCTTCCCAGGAAATCAGACGTGTTCGCGCCTCCTGTCCGTACTTTTCCTGTGCTTTTTGGAGAACTCTATCGTCAATATGAAATTTTTCTTTGGTAAAAACCAGTCCCGCAATGACCAGTCCCGCAAGAATAACGGCTGCAAACAGCATGTATTTGATTTTATTGTGAGACTCAAATTTCAAAAACGAAGTGCATTGAAATTTGTAAGTCGAACAATCCCGCGCAGCGGAGGGTTTAATACCCCGCAGCTTGCTGCGGAATAGTTTCCAAAGCTTGCTTTGGGGTTCATACCCGTGATTTGTGTTTGTGATGAATTTAAGAGGCGCCAAGATTCATGATCCCTTTTCAAAATAACGAGAACAGATGGTTGACTCCGGACAACTTGTATACTAAGTTATTAATTATTCAGCCTTTTTATAAGCACAGATTGTATATCCTGTCAAGACGATTGATTGTTCTACTTCTGGTTATTCAGCATGGTCGGGAGAAAATTCTGTAAAAAGATAATTTCTTAGTAGATTGTACCAAGGTACAATAGATTGGTATTGCATAATATGTAATACCAAGTTGACTTTTGACCACTATAATAAATAAAAGTAATTTTCATATATAAAGGAGAATTGTCATGGCCGAGATTAAAAAAACCGCAACGAGTGAAATGAGTCATCAAGTCACCGGAAAAGTAGCGATCCTTTACGGGACAGTGAAGGCCATATCACCTGATGGTACGGTGCGGTTGCTGAAGTTAAGCAGCCCTGTTTATGCTGACGACCGTATCATTACCGGAGATGACGGAAGCATATCCATTGTTTTTAACACATTCCCTCCTACGCAACTGGATCTCGGCAGAGTATCAGAAGTAGTCGTTGATGAAGATGTTTACGGAGCGGTCACGCCGGATGTATCCGCTGAAGCATCTGCCGAGCAGAAGGCGATTCAGGATGCGTTGCTGGCCGGTGATCAGCCCATAGAAGTTGATGCAACTGCCGCCGGTGCGGAAGCAAGTTCAGGCGGAGGACATCCCACATTTGTTGTTAACGCGGACTGGTCGGCTGTAATCCCCGAAAGCGGCGCGGAAACGACAGGCATAAACTTGGGGACACCGGAAACGGAACTGACTTATACCGCTCTCAATCCGGAAAATTCTGTTCCAACTATCACTGTTGATACAGGTGAGGGTGGCGGTGATGACGGGGGCAGCGGAGATGGTACTGGCAATAATGGCAGCAACGTCATTGGCAGTAACGATATAGTATATGAAGCAGGTCTTCCCGGTGGTTCCGATAGCGGCGCCACGACAACAGCCGACGGCACGTTTATCATATCCGATCCGGACGGATTGGATGACATCGCCAGCATAACCATCAACGGTACAACCATTCCGATTAACGATGTGGTGGGTACCGAGATTAGTGGCACTTACGGAACACTGACCATCACGGGATACGACAGTTCGACCGGTGAAGGTACCTATACCTATGAATTAACCTCGCCGACAATAGATGGACCCGGCACGGAGACAGACATATTCAACATCAGCACGACAGATCAGTCCGGAGCAACTTCCGATCCGGCAGCGATTACCATCGAGATCACCGATGACTTACCGAACGCGGTTGATGATGGTCAAACCATTATGGAAGATGCCACTGCGGCGATTACGGGAAATGTATTTGATAATGATGTTCATCCTAACGGGGAGCGCGGCGCGGATGCACCGGTGGTGTTTGACGAATGGACGGGCGACACGACAGCCCAGTACGGTACCTTTACGGCTAATCCCGATGGCAGTTACAGCTACACTTTGGATCCCGATAACGGCATTGTTCAGGGATTGAATGAAGGTGAAACCCTGACGGAGACCTTCACCTATCAAATTAAGGATGCCGATGGCGATATAGACACGGCGACGTTGACGATCACCATCGTAGGCACGAACGAAACACCTGTAATTAATATTGACCCGGGTAATGGGGGCGCCGATGATGTGGTGTATGAATCCGGTCTGCCCAACGGATCTGATGCGGCAGCCGACACCGAGTACGCAACAGGCACGTTCACGGTATCGGATCCGGATGGTCTGGGCGATATTCAGAGCGTAACGATCAACGGCACGACGATTGCGATAAGCAATTTGGCCGGAAGCGTCATTAATGGGGTTAATGGTATCCTTACCGTGACGGATTATAATTCTGCCACGGGTGTAGCCAACTATACCTATCAGCTGACTTCTCCAACCACGGATGGTCCGGGAATAGAAACGGAAGTTTTCACCATGAGTGTTTCTGATGAATCTGGGACTTCAGATCCGGCCGTGCTCACCATAGAAATTGCTGATGACGTACCGAACGCAGTGGATGACAGTTTGATGATTGGTGAGAATGATTTCACGGTTCACAGCGGTAACGTGTTCGCGAACGATGTACATCCCAACGGTCAGCCGGGTGCAGATACGCCCGTGACCTTCAACGGGTGGACGAACACAACCACTAATTATGGCGAATTTATTGATACGGGTAACGGCAACTATACCTATCAATTGGACATGAATAACGAGTCTGTTAAGACATTAAGCGCCAGCGACACCTTGACCGAAACCTTGACATACCAGGTTATCGATGCCGATGGTGATATCGATACTGCTACATTGACGATTACGATTGCGGGTGCAAACGATGCACCTGTTGCTGTTGATGACACATTGACGGCCACCGAAGACACTGCTTTGACGATTACAGCGGCGGATCTGTTCGCAGCTGATGGCACGGGCTCCGAAGACGACTATGACATCGACAGCGCTTCATTTTCAAGTATTACAATCAATGGCCTGCCTGCACAGGGAACGCTGCTGCTGAATGGTTCAGCGGTAACAGTCGGGCAGGAGATTTCTGTTACGGACATTGAAGCCGGCAATTTGACTTATATGCCCGCGGCCAACAGTACGGAAACGGTAACCTTTAATTATACGGTCAGTGACGGTTCATTGAGCAGCAATGAAGCTACCGTAACAATTAGCTTCACGCCTGAAGACGACACGTTCACGGA
>JBATES010000042.1:0-2896 GCA_049664145.1 Smithella sp. | reverse complement strand
AACCCAGGTAGATGAATTTGATTACAAACTACGTTGAATAACTGAGTGTCCACGATGTCCTGGCACTAAAACCTGTCCACGATGTCGTGGCACTCAACATTTAGCCTTTAACTTGCCAATCTCCTCGCGCAGTTCGCCCTCCAGCAACTTGGCCGTGGTAATGTTCGAAAAGGTGATCACCACGCCGCCGATAACGTCATCCTTGGTACGGTAAGGCATGATGCGCACTGAAAACCAGCGCCCGTCGGCAGTGGTGATCTGCTTTTCCGAAAAGACCAGCGTGCGCAGCACTTCCCGCGCTTCTTCGGTCATTGTGGGATAGAGCAGGTCGTTGACGATGTCGGAGAGCGGCCGTCCCACGTCGCCAGGAATCAGCTTGAAGATTTTGTCCGCACCGGGGGTAAAGCGCCGGACATGGAGGTCGTTATCCAAAAACACGGTGACGATTTCCGTGCTGTTGAGCAGATTATTCATATCGTTGTTAATCCAGGAAAGCTCGTCCATTTTGGATTGCTGCTCGGCGTTGACCGTCTGCAATTCTTCGTTCATGGATTGCATTTCTTCCCGGGAGGTGGTCAGCTCTTCATTGGTGGACTGCAACTCCTCGTTCGTGGATTGCAGTTCCTCGTTGGCGGATTTGAGCTCTTCCTGCGAAGATTGCATTTCCTCGCGGGTCGTCTGAAGTTCTTCGCGCAGATGCCTCAGTTCCTGTTCCAGTTCCAGAACCCGGGCATGGCCGGCGGGCGCGGTCTTTGCGCCAACCTTCGTTTTCTTTGCCGGGGACGTCTCCACATCGGTAAAAACAATCATGATCATTCCCCGCAGCGGCTCCGGCTCTTGAATGGACTTGACGGTAATATCGACTGTATGCGTGCCGCCGTTTTCGCCGATGATCAGACCTTTGGCGGTGACCGTTCCTTTTTGCCTGATGGCCTTTTGAAAAGCGCTGCCGAGATCAAAACGGAGCCCTTCACGGGCCATGGCAAAAATATTCCAGTTGGCTTTGCCGGCTGCCGGCTCCAGATATTTACCCGTCTTTCCGCTGATATAGAGGATATCCCCCTTGTCGCTGACCAAAACAGCAGGCGGGGAAAATTTCTGCAGGAGCAGCTGATCGGCTAATGATTGCAGGTTGGTTACAGGTTTCAACATCGTTAACTCCTTGGAAAATCCCGACGGGGCGGGGGAAAATGAAACTGGAAATATCTGTGTTTCGGCCGGCAGGACTGACTCGAGCCGCCGGAAAAGTCGCGTCTTGATGTTCAGCGGCGCAAAGAGATGGGTGAAAGTGCTGATGGTCTCCGAGCTTCCCAGAAACAGGACGCCGCCCGGATTCAGGCTGTAATGAAAGAGCTGCAGGATCTTTTTCTGCAACTCCGGCGTCAGATAGATTAAAAGGTTGCGGCAAATAAGGATATCCAACTTGGTAAAGGGGGGGTCCATGACGACATTCTGAGTGGCGAAGGTCACCATTTCCCGAATCTCTTTTACAATCTGGTAGCCGCCGTCTACCTTGATAAAAAACCGCTTCAGGCGCTCGGGCGAAACGTCCGCGGCGATATTGGCCGGATAGAATCCCTGCCTTGCTTTGTCTATCGTTTCGCGGTCGAGGTCGGTGGCAAAGATATGCAGTTTAAAATTTTGGGCCGGTTTGACCTGTTCGACGGCTTCCTTGAAGGCAATCGCCAGCGAATAGGCTTCTTCTCCGGTTGAACAGCCCGCCGACCAGGCCCGCAGCGTTTGTTGGGGCTCGCGGGTTTTGAGCAGCGCCGGAATAATCTTTAGCCGCAGTTGTTCCCATGCCGTCTCGTCGCGAAAAAAGCTGGTTACGCCGATCAAAAGCTCCTTAAAGAGGAGCTCGACTTCCTGGGGATTCTCCTGCAGATAGCGGACATAAGACGCAATACGGTTGATCCTGTGAATGCTCATGCGCCGTTCGATCCGACGGTAAACAGTGTTCTTCTTATACATGGAGAAATCGTGGCCGGTCTTGGAGCGAAGCAGGATGAATACTTTCTCCAGGGCGCTTTGGTCCTTCTCCTCCCGGGGCATTTCGTTATTGGCGAGTAAGATAGTGTGGTTCAGATAGTCGATAATCTTTCCAGGCAAATCTGACGCCTGCGCGATGATGTCGGCAAGACCGGCTGCAATGGCGCTGCGGGGCATGCTGTCGAACTTGGCTGAGGCCGGTTCCTGCACCAGCGCCACGCCCATCTTTTCCTTGATGGCCCGCAAGCCCATCGTGCCGTCCGAACCCATGCCGGAGAGGATGACGCCGATGCTGCGCTCCTGCCGGTCATCGGCCAGAGAGCGCAAGAAGAAATCTATGGGAAGACGCAGGCCGCGGGGCGCTGTCGGTTCGAACAGATGCAGTACGCCGTGCAGAATGGACATGTCCGTGTTGGGGGGAATAACATAAACGCAGTTTGGCTTGACCCTCATCCCGTCCCTGACCTGAAAAACATCCATCGAGGTGGCGCGTTTAAGCAATTCTTGCATTATACCCTTGTGGGTCGGATCCAGGTGCTGGACGATGATAAAGGCGATGCCGCTGTTTGCGGGAACATGCCGCAGAAACTGTTCGAGGGCCTCCAGTCCGCCGGCGGATGCGCCGATACCGGCAATAGGAAAAAGAGTACTTGCTTGCCGCGGTAAAGTGTCTTCCCGGGAAGACTTTTCTTTTTTATCACCGCTGCTCACCGGTTTTGTTTTCTTTTTCATAAGGATAACCATATCAGCAATTCAATAAATATGCCAATCTGATTCTTATGTTTCCGGCCGCACTATTCCCAGCTTATGCATTCTCGCTCTTAATGTGCTCGGATGGATTCCCAGGATCGCTGAGGCTCCGTCCTTTCCTTCGATGCGCCAGTTGGTTTCCGTAAGTATTTTTAGA
>JBATES010000041.1:0-32264 GCA_049664145.1 Smithella sp. | reverse complement strand
GTTATATGGATCAAGACCTGCTGGGGAAGAACTCTCTCGATTATATTCATGTTGACGACAGAGAAAAAGTCAGAAAACTGGCGATTAAATTTTTAAAAAAGGAAATTTTTGAACCTTATGAATACAGATTCATCAAGAAAGATAATGAACTGAGATGGATTCTGGAAACGGTTACGCCCATCGTTTATCAAGGTGAACGGGCGACGCTGGGCAGTTTCATGGATATCAACGACCGGAAAATGACCGAGGTAGCCCTGAGTCTGAGCGAAGAAAAATACAGAACCATCATTGAAAATATCGAAGACGGTTATGTTGAACTGGATCTCAAAGGCAACTTTATCTTTTTTAATGACGCGATCAGCAAAATGCACGGTTATCGCAAGATTGAGTTACTGAGACTCAACTATCGCGATATTATGGATAAAGAGAATGCCCGAAAGATATACGAAAAATACAACATGGTTTTTAACACAGGTGTGCCGGAAAGGGATTATGAGTATGAAGTCATCACCCGAGATGGACAAAAAAGATATTTGGAAGCATCCATATCCGTGATTAAGAACGCCATGGGGCGGAATGTTGCTTTTCGCGGCATTGTTCGCGACAGAACCAAACACAAACAGAACGAAGAAGCATTGCGGCGCAGCGAGGAGAAATACAGAAGCATTCTGGAAAACATCGAGGAAGCCTATTTTGAAGTCGATCTGGCGGGTAATTTTACTTTTTTCAACGATTCTTTATGCAGAATTACAGGATGTTCAACAGAAGAGTTGATCGGCGCGAATTACGCGCAGTTTTCGGACAAGGAAAATTCGGAAAAAGTTTTCACAACCTTTCACAAAGTTTACACCACTGCTCAGCCTACCGAAGGATTCGACTGGTTGATTTTCGGAAAGGATGGCACAAAAAGATTCATAGAAGCTTCCGTATCCATAAAAAAAAATTCTACAGGCAGGCCATCCGGATTTAAAGGAGTGATCCGCGATATAACGGAGCGCAAAAGAATCGAACAGAAGCTGAATCATATGGCTACGCATGACGCTCTGACCGGTCTGCCCAATCGGATTATGTTCAGTCAATTGTTGAACCAGGCCATTCAGACTGCAAAACGCAATAAAAAGAATCTGGCTGTTTTCTTTATAGATCTCGATCGTTTTAAAATTATCAATGACACGCTGGGGCATGACGCGGGAGATCAACTTCTTCGGGAAATTGCCAAAAGATTCAAAGAAGTCCTCAGATCATCTGATGTTGTCGGACGTCTGGGAGGCGACGAATTCGTTATTCTCATTGAAGATTTTAATCATTACCGGCTGATGAAAAACGTGGCCCAAAAAATACTTTCGGCCGCGATGAAACCCGTAATGATTATCGGCGAGGAATGTCGCATAACAGCGAGTATCGGCATCAGTGTTTATCCCTCTGACGGGCAGGACGAGCAATCCTTAATGAAAAATGCCGACATTGCCATGTATTCTGCCAAGGAAGAAGGCAAGAACAATTATCAGTTTTATAGCAAAGACATTAAATCTCAGTCTAATGAGCGCATGTTAATTGAAATAAATTTAAGACGCGCTCTGGAACGCAATGAGCTGTATTTAGACTACCAGGCACGTCTGGATTTTAAAACCAACACCATCACGGGCGTGGAAGCCCTGCTGCGCTGGAATAACGAATACCTTGGGGCGGTGACACCGACACAGTTTATTCCGGTCGCCGAAGAAACAGGATTGATCGTGCCGATAGGAAGATGGGTACTGAAAACCGCCTGTCTACAAAATGTCGTTTGGAAAAGTCAGGGATTGCCACCCGTTTGCATGTCGGTGAACCTGTCACTTCGTCAACTGATGGATGACGGCTTACTGGGTGACATCAAATCCGCATTAGATGAATCCGGTATGGATCCCCGCCTGCTGGAACTGGAAATCACCGAAAGCATGGTCATGCACAATCCTACAGCGCTGATTACGCTCCTTTGTAAAATTAAGGATATGGGTGTACGACTGGCTAGAGATGACTTCGGCACCGGTTACTCTTCACTGGCTCAAATCAAGCGATTCCCAATCGATACCATTAAAGTGGACAGATCCTTTATTCGTAATCTGACCGAGAATTCTGAAGACAAGGCAATGACGGAAGCCATTATCACCATGGGCAAATCCCTGAGTCTCACCGTCGTTGCTGAAGGTGTGGAAACACTGGCGCAGAAAGAATTTCTACAGGACCATGTTTGCGACGAAATGCAGGGCTTCTATTTCAGCAAACCCGTTCAGGCCGAAGAATTTGCCGAATTGCTGCGCAAGCATAAATCTTCCTGAATATAAATTATTTCAATGCATTCCAGTTTTTGTGAAAGGAATCATCATTATTTTTTCTGGAGATGAATATTCATGACTCGCCCATCTTTAAATGTACTGCTGGACAAAAGACTACACCTGTCTTTATTGATCATCATAATGACATTCATGCTTTCCTCCTGCGCTTTCTTCCGTCCGCCCCCCCCTCCTCAGGTCAAGCCGGCTAAAATAGCGGTTGTGCTCGGCGGTGGCGGCTCCAAAGGTTTCGCGCACATCGGCGTCCTCAAAGTTCTGGAAGCACAGAATATCCCCATCCACATGATTGTAGGAACAAGTGCCGGCAGTCTGGTCGGCAGTTTATACGCTTCGGGCAAATCCGCTTTTCAGTTACAGGATATCGCGTTGAAGATGGATGAAGATAATGTCATTGATTACAACTGGACCATCTGGACCGGTGGACTCATCAAGGGCGACAAGCTGGAAGATTTCATCAATGTCCATGTCAGAAATGCTCCGATAGAAAAACTCAAAATTCCTTTTTATGCCGTTGCCACCAATATAGCGACCGGCGAAGAAATAGTTTTTGCCAGAGGCAATACCGGCATGGCTGTGCGCGCCAGCTGCTCTGTGCCGGCAATCTTTCATCCGTTGAAAATCGGCAACAACACCTATGTTGACGGCGGCGTGGTCAGTCCTGTGGCTGTTGATGTCGCACGACGTAACGGGGCGGATATCGTCATTGCAGTGGATATTTCCAAAAGAATTATCAAAACGGTACCTGATGGAATGGTCGAGTCTTTGAAAAAATCTATCGATATCATGTATGGGCGCATTGCAGAATATCAGATCAGAAACGCTGACATCGTCATTCGTCCCAATATGCAAAATGTCGGCTCCACCGATATGGATAAATTCAACGAAGCGATTCTTGAAGGTGAAAAAGCTGCAACCTTGAAAATACCCGAATTGAAAAAAATTATAGATAATTTAAAACAGGCAGGAAGGCTTTAATTTTTCTTTCTCCGAATCTGAAAAAACATGGTCACAATTGGCGGCAGAGCGCATAATCTGGATGAAGTAATTTCAGTGAGCAAACTTGGATTATCCTTCATCGAAGTTTCACTGGATGATCCCGTTACAGTCTTGGGCTGGCTTCCGCAACTGATCGAAATAAAAAATAAACACTCTGCAACGTTTATCGCCCACTATCCCAATGAAGATAATCCTTTCGATGTGGCCATACTGCGTGATAAATTTCTTCCCCGCATTAAAACATTAATGGAAATCTCAAAAAAACTTGAAATCAATAAAGCCACGATTCATTTTTGGATTGATAAGCGCTGGGCTCCGGCAGATTTAATCCGCGGCAAGATTGACATTCTTTCCCGCATCGTGGATTACGGCAATGATTATGGAATGACTGTGTGCCTGGAGAATCTCAGCGAGCGTGCCGACAGTTTTGCTCCGGCATTTGAAGCCATCCCGGATTTGAGAATGACGCTGGATATCGGCCATGCCCAGCTGCTGGCCGGACAAAACACCTCCTTTCGCTTTATTGAAGATCATTTTTCCCGCATCGCGCACATTCACGCACACGACAATCACGGCGGGAAAAGTGTAAAAGATGATCTGCATCTCGCTCTCGGAGAAGGCTCTGTGGATTACAAGGCAATTTTCAAGACGCTTGTCGGCAAGGGCTTCGATTCAACCATTACGATGGAAGTTAAAATCAAAGACATGCTCAAAACCAGACAAACACTGGAAGATTGCCTTCTGCAAACATAGAATATTCAGTCTGCTGCCCGAAAATACCGCAAGCACACTTACAAAAAGATGGACTGTCCGTCAAATTGCCTGATGTTTTTTTGACTTATTTCTTTTTCAGAATAAATTTTACCAGCCAGATCCCTGATAAAACCGTTACAACAATCACACCTAAAGCAGCCAGAGCCCATTTGGTATTGGTTGCCAGTCCGGAAAGCGCCACGAGCAATGGCGTTGCCCGGTTGAGATCCGCCAGAAAATACAGATGCATCGTATTTTCAAAATAATCGCAGATCGCGGCCACAAACGGCGTGAGCACAACCCAGTTGAATTTGGGATTGACATTGTTGATCTTGAATGCTCTGGCGATGAGTAAACTCAGAAAAATGCTGTACCAGACGGGATGAAAATAATCGAAGTAGAAGTGCCTGTAGTACCCTGCAATTTCAGCGGACGCTATCCACCCCGACGCAATGGTCTTGAACTTTTCACTGCACATGGTGGTCTGCAAAGCAAGAGCATTAAGGGTGCCAAGCTTATGCAATATCGAACCGATAATAATCTGCGATGTAAAATAAATGACGGCAAATAAAGCAATGAGGAAATTCGAGTTGGATTTTTTGATAATAAGATTTTCGACTTTGGCTAACATGCTCATCATCACTCCTTCTGAAATATGGCGACGGAACTTTGATTGATCATATCAATTTGAGTCATCAATGCGACGCCTGGCATTCATTGTATGCTTGCAACATTCGACTATATTCGTTCTCCATGGATTGCATGACGTCCACCTTCGCTTTCGCTTCACCAGCAACCCGGTTATACCAGTGGCTTTTTTCATTGTAGGCGTTAATTTTGACGTTAAGTTTCAGAATTTTTTGGGCATCACCAGAGGTGTATGGCTGATCTGCTTCTATGGCTTCTTTTTCCTCATTCAGGTCGTTCTTCAAGCGGCTGAGCTGATCTTGCAAGGAGGCTAATTCCGCTTTTTTCGTTTCCATATCACGAAGCAGATTTTCCGGCGGAGCAATGCAATTTTTTTTCGCGACGGGCGGTGATTGCAGACCAAATATCTGTACAGTCACATACGTTTCCCTGCCTTTCATATTTCCTTTGATAACCGAGGCGCCGATATCCTGAACCTCAGAGGATAAAATATTATTTCTATGCCCGGGGCTTTGCATCCAGCCGTCAACTATTTTCTGATTGGTATAAAAATCACCGATCCCGATATTCTCCGCGATGATCTTATACAGATAACCGATGCGCTGAGCGATATCGGAAGCCTGCTCGCCGGTGGGAGAAACATGAGCAAAGTACTGCTTTTCCAGCATATCTCTGGCTCTTGATTCCGCGATCTCATTCAAAATCTGATTTTCCGCAAGCGGAGGAAGCCCGTCAGCAGCCCGTGCCTTGTTGGTCAGAACAATGACGGTTTCCCGGGTCAGCACCTCCCGGATAATGGAAGGTTCGGTTGAATGACCGCCCTGCCGCACCTGCTGCAATGAAGACTCTCCGGCATTCTTTATTGTTTGAAGGAAATTAAAAATTCTGGGCAGATTAGTGATACTGACCACGAAGGCAATCACGGCAAGAGAAGCGATAAGGATTCCATTCTTTTTCCAGAAATTAGATATCATGAGAAAAGGCCTGAGCGAATGGCAATTCAAACGTGACCGTTTATAGATTACTGAAAAGTCGATTCATGGAACACGGTTATAACTTATTCGCCGTTGATATCCGTTGCATCGGGAATTTCCTGCACAAATTCAACTTCACGCGGAACCTTATAACTGGAAAGATAGGTTTTGCAATAACGGATGATTTCTTTCTCGTCGGCGTTGTGTCCTTCTTTCAGGACAATCTGAGCCTTCACGATTTCACCACGCATCACGTCTGCCTTGCCCGAAACATAGACCGCCCTGATGGCAGGATGCATACCCATAACCGTCTCCACCTCTTGCGGATACACGTTAAAACCACTGCTGATGATCATCCGTTTTTTGAGGCCGGTAAGAAAAATATAACCGTCCTCATCCATGCGGCCCAAATCTCCTGTGTGCAGCCACCCGTTTTTAATGACTGCAACCGTGGCTGCTTCATTCTTATAGTATCCCTGCATGACATTATCGCCCCTGACGACCAGTTCTCCGATGGTATTGCGCGGCAACTCATCGCCATTCTCACCGACAATTTTAATTTCCACCCCGGCAATAGGAATACCTATCGAGCCGATTTTGGGCGCAGGATCAAGCATATTAAAAGAACAAACGGGCGATGCTTCCGTTAATCCGTAACCTTCAATCGCTTCGACTCCGAATTTCTCTTTAAAAAGCGGCAGAAATTCAGGCGGAATAGGCGCGCCTCCGGTAATGCACACTTTCAGAGAACTGACGTCGAATTTTGAGGCTTTTTCATAAAAGATCATTCCTATAAAAAGACGCGGCACCGCGGCAATGTAGGAAATTTTTTCTCTTTCAATAGCGCTAAAAAGACTGTCCATCGTCAATCTGTCCATCATCACCAGGGAACAGCCGGCCCGAACGGCCAGCAGCATATTAACACTGGCGCCAAAAGTGTGAAACAGCGGAATCAGAGCCAGCACAACATTGTCCGGCGTTCTCTGTAAAGTTGATTGAATCACGTCCGCCTGTGAGCACAGGTTTTTATGCGTCAGCACGGCGCCGAGCGGCTTGCCCGTCAACCCCGCCGTGTAAACCATGACGGCCGGATCTTCAGGCAATATATTTTCCGAAATCTCCGGCAAATCTTTCTGATCCTTCCCGGCAACAAGCTCCTGATTCTGATTAAGCGCATCAATGGCTATTACGCGACGGCAGGACAATAACTGATCTCTGGCTTCATCATATTTTTTAACCTGAGATGTCTGAGTAATTAAAAGTTTTGCGTCTGAATTATTCAGCAGGTAGGTCAGCTCATAAGGCGTCGATGACGTATTCAGAGGAACAACAACCGCGCCGGTTTTAAGCACACCAAAATAACTGTACATAAACTCCGGAACATTGGGAAGCATCACCGCCACTTTGTCGCCCTTGCCGATACCGGCATCTTTCATCAACCCGGCAACAGCGTGGACAGCCTGATGCAACTGCCTGTAGGTAATGTAAAGTTTATCATAAATTAAGGCCGTGCGTTCAGCATATTTAAAAACCGTGGCATCCAGTATTTTATTCAGATTATTGATCCTCTTAACCTCCCTTGGAATTGCAGGTCTCTTAACATATCAATCCATGTTTTTTCAAGGAAATACTTATACCCTGTGTTCAATGCCGGCAGAGTTCAATTGAAGCACTTGATGCTTTCAACCAGATGCGAATTGAAACAAATTTTTCAGATTCCCATATTCGTAAGATAGTTGCAGAAGGAATTGATGATGCCCACCAGCCTGGGATGAGAGACTTCAAAGCCCTGAATTGATGACGTCAGGCCTTGAATGGATAAATCCATCAGATCGGAATTCTTTTCGCTGCGTGTGGCTTCATGGGCTGATAATTCGGCAAATCTGGCGATGCTTTCGGCATCTTCCTGGTGCGTCTGCGAAAGATCGGTAATTTCCGTTCTCAAGGAATTCAGGATTTTCAACAGTTCCGCCTTGTCGCTTTCTTTAACCGTTGCGCTCTTCTTGAGTTTCTCTTCCATTTTATCAAGACGTTCTTGAATCATATCGGATAACCTTTCGGATGGAGTTCATTATTCAAGTTTTCCACCCATCTTCTCCATTATTAAATTAATACTTTGATTGCCTTTGTGTCAATATCACTACCACAAAATAACAAACTTGAAAATAAGGATTAAATTTTGTGGATTAATTTACATCGTCGTCGCACGTACCTATAACCATTGAACTTTTTAGAATGATAAAATTTATTTTCCCATCTCTTGACATCTTCTATATGTTGTGTTTAATAAACAAACCTCATACAACATATAGTGCTTTATTATTTCACTCATTTATTTAAAGGAATCATACTTTATGGAAAATAAAAATTTTACCCCCGTCATTCCGGAATTAACGCAAAACGCCATCACTGTTCTGGAGCGACGTTATCTGAAGCGCGACAGAACGGGAAAACTTCTGGAAACTCCTGCGGAAATGTTTCGACGCGTGGCGGATACCATCGCCGCCGCTGATAAAAAGTTTAATAAAAAGGTCGATACAAATAAAGTTGCCGAAGCATTTTACGCCATGATGGCCACTCTGGAATTTTTGCCAAATTCACCCACTTTAATG
Source organism: Smithella sp. (assembly GCA_049664145.1). Classification (GTDB taxonomy): domain Bacteria; phylum Desulfobacterota; class Syntrophia; order Syntrophales; family Smithellaceae; genus Smithella. The sequence goes on along the minus strand of JBATES010000041.1, from coordinate 23,948 downwards.
AACGCCGGGCGTGAACTGGGGCAGTTATCCGCCTGTTTTGTGTTGCCCGTGGGCGATTCCATGGAAGAAATATTTGACGCCGTAAAATACACCGCACTGATTCACAAATCCGGTGGCGGTACGGGATTTTCCTTTTCCCGCCTGCGTCCCGCCAACGATGTTGTTTTAACGACCACCGGCATTTCCAGCGGGCCTATTTCTTTCATGCGGGTTTTTGATGTTGCCACGGAAACCATCAAACAGGGCGGCACGAGGCGTGGCGCCAACATGGGTATTCTTCGTATTGATCACCCTGATATTATGGATTTCATCATGTGTAAGGCCGACAAAAAACAATTGAATAATTTCAACATCTCGATCGGTCTTACCGAAGCCTTTATGCAAGCCGTTGAAAAAGACGAAAATTATGATTTGATCAACCCCCGCGATCAACAGGTTGCCGGACATCTCAACGCGCGCAAGGTTTTTAACCGGATTATCAATCAGGCATGGGAAAACGGTGAGCCGGGCATCGTCTTTCTCGACAGGCTCAACCGGGATAATCCTACGCCACAGGCAGGTGAAATCGAATCAACAAATCCCTGCGGCGAACAGCCGCTCCTTCCTTATGAGTCCTGCAATCTGGGTTCGATCAATTTGTCAAGGATGGTAAAAGGTGGGAAAATTGACTGGACGAGACTAAAGGAAATTATCCACCTCGCCGTTCATTTTCTGGACAACGTGGTTGAAGTCAACAAATACCCGCTGCCCCAGATTTCCCAGATGACCATGGCCAATCGCAAAATCGGGCTCGGCGTGATGGGCTGGGCGGACATGCTGATTAAGCTTGGCATACCCTACAACACCGATGAGGCGATTGAACTGGCTGAAAAAGTGATGAAATTTATCAATGATCAGGGACATGTCGCATCACAGGAACTGGCCAAAAAGCGCGGTCCCTTCCCCAATTTCAAAGGCTCCATCTACGATCAAAAGGGTCAGCAGCCACTGCGCAATGCCACGGTAACCACCATCGCTCCCACCGGCACTATTTCGATTATGGCCAATTCTTCTTCCGGTGTCGAACCGCTCTTTGCCGTTTCTTACGTGCGCCAGGTAATGGATAATGACATTCTGTTGGAAGTTCATCCCTACTTTGAAGCCATCGCCAAAGAACGGGGATTTTATTCACCGGAGCTCATGCAGCGGATTGCCGAGAACGGAACAATACACGACATGGAAGAAATTCCTGAAGATATTCGCAATTATTTTGTCACCGCGCATGAAATTTCGCCGGAAGTCCATATCAAAATGCAGGCGGCTTTTCAGAAATATACGGACAACGCCGTTAGTAAAACCGTCAATTTTAAAAAGGAGGCGACCATTCAGGATGTCTCCAGGGTTTATGAGCTGGCTTATAAACTGGACTGCAAAGGGATCACCATTTATCGTGACGGTTCCAGAGATCAGCAGGTCTTGACCAAAGGGAAAAAAGATGAGGTGATCGTCCATGAAGAGGCTGAACGTGAGAAACAGATTACAAAACGCGAGCGTCCCAAAATCCTGAAGGGCTGGACGTATCAGATGCAGACCGGTTGCGGGCCGCTTTATGTAACGATTAACGAAGATGACAAAGGTTTATTTGAACTGTTCACCACCATGGGAAAATCCGGCGGATGCGCGGCATCTCAGAGCGAAGCCATCGGACGCATGGTTTCGCTGGCCTGGCGCAGTGGATTGCAATCCCGGCAGGTTATCAAACAACTCCAGGGCATATCCTGTCATTCCCATTCCGGGTTCGGGGAGAACAAGATTCTGTCCTGCGCCGACGCAGTGGCCAAGGCCATTCAATCTCACAATGAAGCAAACGGCGGCAAGGTACAGCATCACAAAATTGTTTTCCGCAAAGGCGCCTGCCCGGATTGCGGCGGGATTGTTGAACACGAAGGAGGTTGCGCGGTTTGCCGCATGTGCGGTTACAGTGAATGCGCTTAATGAATGTTCTGCCACATGCTGTGGTGAAACATAAAAACCGTTTTACAGGATAACCGTTCGTTTAACGTTTATTAAATTCCCTTCGCCGTAAGGAATTGCACTGCTTTTTCCAGACCGTCGAGCGTCAGTTCGAACATCGGGAAGACCTGTCCGATGGTTTGCACTGTCCGGCTGTAATACCATTCGTTAGACGACATGGGATTCAGCCATACGCTGTGACGGAAAGTCTTCGCCATAAATCTCAGACGTTCAATACTGGTGCCGCTTGGATTGGCATCAATGTAAATGGCTCCGTTCGGATGCATCAGTTCGTAAGGAGCCATGTTCGCGTCTCCGACAAATATGACACGGGTTTCCGGATCCCAGCGGATAAATTCGTCAACGTCCTGCGGTTTATAATGTCTTTGCGGATCAGCCCACACACGGCTGTAGACGGTGTTGTGAAAAAAGAAAATCTTTAAATCCTTGAACTGCGAACTGGCATAATGAAAAAGCGTTTGAACGACTTCAATGTACGGCTCCATGGACCATCCGCCGTTATCAATCAGCAGCATAACTTTTATACGGTCGGCCAGACGCCGGTCAAATATTATTTCAATTTCTCCGGCATTGCGCATCGTTTCGTAGATGGTTTTATCAACGTTCACAACATCTTTGGGACCCGTCGGCGCCATTTTCCGCAGTCGTTTCATCGCCTCGCCCATTTGAATCTTGGTGAGAGGCCCTTCCTGTGAATAATCCCGGTAACGCCGATCCAGGGCGACCTTAATGGCCGAATGGTTTCTGGATTCTCCACCGACTCGCATACCCCCGGGATGAACACCGGAATGCCCTGTTGGTGATGTGCCGCCGGTTCCGATCCATTTATTGCCGCCGTGATGAGCTTCAGTCTGTTCCTTGAGGCGGTCCAAAAAATACTGCATCAACTCATCGGGCGTCATTTTTTTCAATTTATTTACGTCAACGCCCAAAGCATCAGCCAGACTCTGAGGGTCCTGCAACCACTCTTCCAGCAACGTGCGGGCGACTTCCGTTAATTCTATCGTCGTCGGGTCTGCCAGAGAGGCGTTTTTAAAATGATGGGCAAATATCTGATCGTAAATATCGAAATAACGTTCACTCTTCACCAAAACAGTACGAGCAACGGTGTAGAAATCATCGAGGGAATGAACCAGACCATTATGCATGGCTTTCTGCAGACGCAGAAAAGAAGTCGGTGTGACAGGAATACCGCGATCACGCAAAGTATAAAAGAACTGCACAAACATGCTCTAAGCCTTAACCACGCGATTTAACACCCTGCAGAAATGCTTGTTGAAGATCTGCGCTTTTTTTAAAGAGTACTCCGAGGAAAGGCACACGTCCCTGAGAAAGCGCTTTGGGCTTGAAGTCCGGATCGCTTTTCAAAGCACGGATCCAGTTGATTAATTCACGCGTGGCCGGTTTTTTCTCAATTCCGCGCAATTCACGCAAATGATAAAAAGAGCTGATGCAGATTTTCATCAGCTCATCGTCGAGTTTGGGAAAATGTACTTCCACGATCAGACGCATCATGTCCTGATCGGGAAAAGCAATATGGTGAAAATTACAGCGTCCGAGAAACGGATCGGAAAGATCCTTTTTCGCATTGGACGTAATAATAATCACCGGACGATTTTTAGCTTTGATGGTTTTATCTATTTCGATGATGTCAAACTGCATCTGGTCCAGAACGTCAAGCATATCATCCTGGAAATCCGCGTCAGCTTTGTCAATCTCATCGATTAAAAGAACTGTTTTCCTGTCAGCGACAAAAGCCTGACCGATCTTGCCCATTTTAATATAAGCTTCGATATCGCTGACATTGCGCTGGGAATCGCCGAAACGGCTGTCATTGAGACGAGTCAGCGTGTCGTATTGATAGAGCGCCTCGATCAGTTTCATACTGGATTTTACGTTTAAAACAATCAACGGCATTTGGAGACTTTCCGCAATAGCGTAAGCCAGCATGGTTTTTCCTGTACCCGGTTCTCCTTTAAGCAAAAGGGGCATTTCCAATGACATGGACACATTGACAATTTTGGCCAGTTCATCGTCCAGAACATATTTGGACGCGCCACTGAACCGGGGATTATTTTTTTCTGATGACATAAAACAAACTCCTGTTGGCCTTTTTTTGAGACGCAAAACGTACATCAAGGGCCGATTAGTAATTTTAAACTGTATTTAGTTATCCGATTCCGCCGGAAATTGCCAGACGTTTTTGGTTTTCGGTGAAGAGAGAAGTATTTCAGTATATTAAAGAAGGCCGTTTATGAAACCACGGCTGTGCTTTCTCCAGTTGGGCCGCCAGCCGAAACAGCGTGGTCTCATCACCGAAAGGCGCGATAAACTGGACACCGCAGGGCATGCCATTTTCATCCCATTGCAGGGGCACATTCACCGCCGGCTGGCCGGTAAAATTGGCTAACTGGGTGAAAGGTGTTTTGGCAAGCGTTTGTATGGCAATCTGATTGACCATTCCGGAGGCTTTGGCCAGCGAACCCAGCCTTAAGAAGCTGATGATTCCCATAACAACCTTTTCGTATGATTTCGGTAAAAGCTCTCCGATTTTTGCCGCCGGATAAGCTACCGTCGGGGTGAGATACAAATCGTATTTCAAATGAAATTGTCCCATAATTCGCGCGGCAATGTCCCATTCGCGCATGGCCTCCACAAACTCCGCCGCGCTGTAACAATGACCAAGCTTGCCGAAAAACCAGGTGGTGATTTCAAAATCTTTCCTGCCAACTTTTTTTCCTAATACAGATTCGGCTAACTTGATGTCTGCGGCAATCTCCCCGAAATACAGTGTGAAATAAGTATGAGCCAGTTTCACGCCGTCAATATCCGGTCTGGCTTCCTCCACCTTATGTCCCAAATCCTCCAGCAACTTGACGGTTTTCAGGACAGCATCTTTACAGTATTCGTGAGTTCCCGTACCCAATGGAGATTCGGTATTAAAGGCGATTTTCAAAGAACCGGGTTCCTGCTTAATTTCTGCACTGTATGGTTTTTCCGGAGATTTGATGACATACGGCGCACCGGTATCAGCACCTTGAATAATATCCAAGATTGCGGCACTGTCGCGGACCGAACGTGTCAGCACGTTTTCCACGGTGGCTCCCTGCCACAGTTTCCCAAATTTAGGGCCTGTCGGTGTGCGACCTCGTGTCGGTTTTAAGCCGAAAAGCCCGCAGTAAGAAGCTGGAATACGAATGGAACCTCCACCGTCACCACCCGAAGCCAAAGGCACAATGCCTGCAGCGACGGCCGCTGCTGAGCCGCCGCTTGATCCGCCACATGTTCGTTCAATATTCCAGGGATTGCGCGTGGGACCGAACAATTCCGGTTCCGTAATTCCCATCAGACCGAACTCAGGGGTATTGGTTTTTCCCAAAGTCACCAGGCCGGCTGCCTTGAAGCGTTTCACCAGCTCACTGTCGAAATCGGGAACATAATCCCGATACGCGCGACAGCCCCAGGTTAATTTCACTCCGGCGTAGGCACCGATTAAATCTTTCAGAAGAAAAGGAACACCCGCGAATGGGGCGTCTGGCAGAGATTTCCGGGCAACTTCCCTGCCGATATCGAACATCGGAGTTACCACTGCGTTGATTAGCGAATTTATTTTTTCAATACGTTTGATCGCTTCCTCACAAAGTTCAAGCGGAGAAACCTTTTTCTGACGGATAAGCTCTGCTAATCCCAGACCGTCATATTGATCGTATTCAGCAAAACCAGCCATTTTCATTTACCTCCTTCTGATCATGTTATATAACGCAGATTGTATTGATTTGCATCTCTAATTTTCTGCCGGGTAACCGGTAATATCTTTTATTTCCTTGAACAGAGGCTTCAGTTGTCCATACATTTTCAGATAAACTCTTCTGTAAAGATTGTCATAAAGGCTGTGATTTTCCTTAATCGGCTCAAACACTTTTCCCGTTCTGGTCATCGCTTTTACCGCTGACGGGAAATCAGAAAACAGTTTCAGACCGACCGCGGCATCAATGGCCGCGCCCAGCGCGGATGTTTCAAACGTATGGGGACGTTCCGCTACCATTCCGAAGATGTCTGCCGTGATCTGCATGGCCGCGTCGCTTTGCGATCCGCCACCGGAAACTTTGAGCCTTGTCACGGGAACTTTTGTTTTTCGCTGTGTCAATTCTCCCCCTTCCCGCAAACCATAGACCAATCCTTCCAGTAATGCCCGATAAAGATACGCACGACTGTGAACATCGCCGAAACCGATCACAGATCCCTTGGCGAAAGAATCAACTTCTCTGCCCGGCGTCCAGTAAGGCTGAAGCATCAGCCCCTTGGAACCTGCCGGTACATCCTTAATTAACGAATCAAAGAACTTTTCCGGAGGCTCGGCCGTCTTCTCAGCCAGCATGCACTCCTGAAGGCCGAACTCTTCCTTGAACCAGCTGACCATCCAAAATCCACGGAAAATGGAAACCTCCGTGTAATAAGTATCCGGAACGGACGCGGGAAAAGGCGGAATCATCGGATGAAGCTCGACATATTTGGGTGTGGCTACGTCAAAGGTAGCAATGGTCCCGAAACTCAGACATCCCGTTTCCGGCGTGAGACAGCCTGAACCGAGCATTTCGCAGCCCTTGTCTGACCCGGCCGCAAACACCGACAGTCCCTCGGGTATGCCGGTCTCCCCGGAAGCCTTCTTCGTAATCTTACCCATGATTTCAGAAGGTTTGACCAGAACAGGAAGCTTTTCTTTTTCCACTTTGAAGATCCGCCATTTAAAATCGAACTTTCCCGCCCACTGGTAGGTTTTGTTATCAAACGGCAAATAGCCGACATTATTGCCTGTCGAATCGATGAACTCGCCTGTGAGCCGATGGGTGAAAAACCCGGACAGCACCAGATACTTGTGCGTTTTTTCCCAAATGTCCGGCTGCTGCTGGCAGATCCAGTTCGCCTCGCATTCCTGAATGACGTTCTCCAGCGTATCCAGCAGTTTGACCGTTTTCAGCACGGGACGAAGCGGCGCCGGCAGTATTTTTCTGGAATCGGCTTTTCTCTGGTCAAGCCAGATGATTGCCGGCCGCAATGCATTGCCGTTTTTATCCACGTTGATCATTGTGGCGCGCTGGGTCGTGAGCGTGACGCCTTTGATGTTTTTTTTAAGATGTTCCTGTTTTTGCAGGAGTTGACTGGTTGTCTTGCAGAAGACTTCCCAATAGTAGTCCGGCTGCTGCTCCGCCCAGCCGGGATGTTCGGAAAAATAAGGCTGAATGGGTGATTTGATGATATGCAGGATATTTCCCTCTGTGTCGACAAGAGCAGCTCTTATCGATTGCGTACCGGCATCTATAGAAAGAATTAATTCATCCGCTTTCTTTTTTTGCTCTGACATATGCACCTCGCTATATTTTCTGTAACAATATTTTAATAGCTATTAGTTGTTGAGTCTTCCCGATCCTTATTTATCTTCTCCGGTACTAAATCAATGGCACTATATTAGCTTGCGAGCCCTTGAGCTTGGCCATGATAAACGGTACCATTGATTGGATTATCCCTACCCCCGATAAGCTGACCTGATTAACACGCATTTGCTTGCACAGTCCATAGACGGTTAATGCTAGGTTGTTACAGCCCGGACTCATCGTAACATTTTTTTTGCCCAGGCGTGTCTGAAGAGCTACACCATAATCCTGGATAGCGCAACTGCCGGCGATATGCACACGGCCGGTAATCCTTTCTATCGCTTGTTTATCAATACCCTTACCCATGAGAATGGTAAAGCCTCCATTACCTTCATGGTCGCGGTAGAGCATTTCAACCACGGTCTCGGTATTGCGGCGGCAACCCTCTTTGCAACAGCGTTCCTTGCCACGAAGAAAATTTATATCCGGTGGATAATCGTCCAGTAACTCGCAGGTAAGTTTCTTTTTACGGGCGTCAAGCAAATCTTTATTAATTATATTGATCTGAGAGATGTCTCCTTGACCGATACCTGTGTCACTTGAAAGTTGCAGGTGCCGGACATCTTTAAGGTCAAAACCCATCAGGGCCGCTCCTACCACATCCGTGGCCAGCGGGTCGGTACCGCCGATAAGTACGTCCATAGGCACTATGCACTTGGAGGCATTATAGGTGGTAGGGTAATGGCCGTGGGTTGTGGCAATCAAACCGTCGATCAGAGCGAAATCCGGTCGCAGTACGCGATAGATGTCCGCGAATTTCTGGTGGATGCGGTAGTTGTGGTCTGCAATGCGGCTGTTCTGATGCACCAGACCAAACTGATTCTTAATGGAAAGTGTGATCTGGGACATGGAGTGGGTCTTGAGCTTCGGCAGCGACAGGTAAAGATTTTCAGCGCGATTTTCGATCAATCGTTCAAAAGCAAACTGAGATATATCAATAAACTCTTCCAGCCCTTCCAAAAAAATCGGCACCGAAGCTGTTTCATCAAGATACACGGGAATGGCGCCTGTTTCCTTGCAGATTTTTAGATATCCGATGGCCTCAAATACCAGACGCGTGAAGTTGGCCTGCGTACAGTTTTCGATGACATAGATAGTTCTTGCCCCGCACTTCTGAAAGTAGAGAATTGTCTGGAGCAGAACCTCCGGATCGGTATATACGTAGGGTTCAAGGCCAACGGCATTAACCTTGATATAAACATCCCGGCTGGAGCGCAGCATTTTAGAACCTCCACCGAAGTGATTAAAGATTTTACTTACTGCTTCGGCAATGCCTCGTTTCGTATCAGCGAGAACAACTTGAACCTTTTCTTTTCCTTTGGAATCCTCCATATTCATGCCCACATCCTTGTCATAATTTCAAAATCGTAGCGTAATGATTCTTCTTCTCACGGATATCTAATCCAGTCCCAGCTGACCACCGGGATTCATGATATTGTTTGGATCGAAATGTTTCTTCAAAGCATGCAGGACCGCCATCTGTTCTTTTCCCAGATGTGTTTCCATCCAGGGGCCGATCATGCGGCCGACACCGTGATGGTGGCTAAGCGATCCGCTGTATTTCTGAATATTGTCTATAATGCCGCGTTTGAATTTCCAGAACTCTTCGATATCGTTCATGTGCGCGATGAAAATAAAATAGAGATTAGTTCCCTGCGGGTAAAAGTGCGAAGCGTGCGTCATGCACATGGTGTCCGGCCTGCTTGTGACATACGCGCGTACGCCCTCATGCACACGGTGGATATTATCCCAGGTTACAGCAGCTTCCAGCGTATCGATTAAAATGCCGTAGTCGCCCAGATCCTCGCGCATGTATGGTTCTGTGTAGCGGGTGTGTTCCCATTTGTGCGAGGCATAACTGCCCAGCGACATGGCGCCGTGCTTGCGGGCGATAGCCTTAATCTTTCGCGCCACTAACCGTGTGTAATCCTTGTCGCCTTCCACATTGCCCAAAGATAAACATCGCTGCATAGGCTTAAATCCACGCAACTCAAGAAACTTACCTACAAATCCCGGCATGCCGTAGAGTTTCAATCCTCTGTCTGTTTCTTCCGGATCGGAAATGCGATAAATCGCGGGTTTGCCGAATTCGGACTGCATAATTTCACGGCTGGCATTCACTGCCGCTTCCCAGGTGGGATACATAAAACTGAAACGCGCACGGTTTTCGGGCATATAGCGGAATATTTTCATGGTCACTTCCACCAGAATGCCGAAAGATCCTTCGGCGCCTTTCATGATGTCGTTAATTTTTGGACCGGTGGCCGTTGCCGGATAATCCAGCGTCTTGAATGTTCCAACCGGAGTGACATATTCCTGGCTGAAGACTATATCGTACGCATCGCCGTAATACGTTGAGGCCTGTCCGGAACCCAGCGTCACAATCCAGCCGCCGACTGTCGAATATTCAAAGGACTGCGGAAAATGGCCGCAGGTGTAACGTAGTTTAGTTCCCATGATTTCGGGCGCCTGATTCAGAGCGTGCTCGTAGGCCGGCCCGAACATGCCCGGCTGAACACGCGCGGTCTGGTTGAGTACGTTTATTTCCAGAAGCTTGTTCATGTGTGTGCTGATAACCAGAGAAACTCCGCCCTTAGCTGGACGGCAGCCGAAGTTCACGGAAGAACCGCCGCTGAAAACCGTAACAGGGATTTGCTCTTTATCGCAATAGGCCACAATTTTCTGCACATCCTGCTTGTCGCGCGGATGCACGACCACGTCCGCCACTTCGTGGATAATGCCGGAACGGAGTTCCAGCATTTCTTCAGTGGTCTTACCGGATGCGTATTTGACACGATGATAATCGTCCAACTCTATATTTTCTTTACCTACAATAGCTTGCAGAGCATCAATCTGATTCGGCTTAAGAGCGGCGGGACGGTTCAATTTCACCGGTTCACGTCCTTCCTTGCCTTTATCGGCGAAGTCAGCGTCGTTTAAATGAAAATCCTGTTTCATCATCCGGTACCAAGCGTCACTGGGATGCTTGAAATGCTGTGGGTCGCCGTATTTAAAGATAGATCGGTAAGTTCCTTCAGCCGGAGATTTTTCTGTCCAATCTGGATGGAATTCTTTTGATGTCATCAGTATGTCCTCCTTCTTTTTACTACACCGGCAATGTAAGCAACTTAACCGTGTCTGATATTTCCTGTTCAACTCTATTCTTGTCCCACTGCAATTCCCTGGCGGCAACCGCCGCCACTTTACGCAAAACATCCTCGCCGGGATTACCCAGCGTGCCGATGCCCGTGCGGCGCATAACGATATCGGATAAGGTACGGGCCATTTCCTGACGTATGGCATAAACGACTTCCGCCAGAATCTCGCCGTCGTCGTTGAGGGTTTCGGCCAGAGTCTTATCCCCGCGCGCCAGCTTGATTATTTCGATATATTCGGCGCCGTAGTTGCGGCTCAAATAATTCAGGGTCGCCGTGCTGAAATCTTTGTTGTCGCGCTGGACCGCGTCAAAGAAGTCACATAAATTTTTTATTTCACACCCGGCCAGATAATGTTGTTTTGTAATGCTCTTGCCCAGAGAGCGCCCCATTTTTCCGGCTACGATATTGAGGCAGTGCTGGGCCAGGTTACGACTGGTGGTGTATTTACCGCCTTCAACCGTGATCAGGCCGTCAAGTCCGTCTTTCTTATTGTCGTAGATCTCATACTTGCGGGAAGAAGAATAAGTCTCACTTGTTTCTTCTTCGACCAGAGGACGCAGGCCGCCGTAGGTATGCTTAACATCGGCATAAGAAAGCTTGCCGTCGCCGAAAGAGGAATTGACATCGTCGAGCAGTTCCATGATGCTTGTTTTGGTAACTTTATAGTCATCCGGATTGCCGGTGAAAGGCTTATCCGTAGTGCCGATCAGCGTATGATTGCGCCAGGGAATAAGGAAAAAATGCCGGCCGCCCGGAGTCATGCAGCCGATCTTGCAATTGCCGGAAAGCAGATGTTTTGCGGTGATGATATGAATCCCCTCGGACCGGCGCAAGGTTTGGCTGCCGTCACCGTCGGGTTTGGCCAGACCCAGCACAATATCCGCCCATGGTCCACCGCAATTGATTGTTACAGAGGCCGAAACTTCATGCATTTTATTTTCCAGAAGATCTTTTACACGAACGCCGGTTATGTTATTATGATCTCCCATGATAAAACCTTCCACCTTGGAATAATTGGCTACTTTGGCGCCATAGGCTACGGCGGATTTGATGAAGGCCAGCGTCAACCGCTCCGGAAAGATGCTGTCGCAGTCATAGAAAATCGAGGCGCCGGTGAGTCCCTCAGCGCGTACCTGCGGTTCGCTTTGCAGAACTTCTTGTCTGGAAATGGTTCTGTGCATGGGGATTTTTTTACAGGTATCCCAGGTAAAATTCTTGTCATAGGATAATAAATCATACATCAGCATCCCTATCTTGACGACCCATTTATTGTTCTTGAGCGGCGTTTTGTTATGCACCATCATCATCGCCGCGGGATAAACGAAATTGGGAGCGATATTCTCCAGCACCCGGCGCTCACGTAGCGACTCGCGCACAAGCCCGATTTCACCGTTGACCAGATATCGCAGGCCCCCGTGAATCATTTTGGAGGTAACGGCCGACGTGGCCCATGAGAAATCCTTCTTCTCCAGAAGCGCAACCTTCAATCCCCTTGTGGCCGCTTCATAAGCTACCGAAGCGCCGGTAATTCCGCCACCGACAACAATGACATCAAATTTTTCGTTCCGATAATTTTCGATAAATCTTTCCATTTTCATTTTTCCTTCTTGATCTTTTTGTCCTTCATGCTCGTCTTCACGGCTTCCTCCGCGTAAATAAGCACATCTTTCATAATTCGACGGGCATTTTCTGGTTTTTTATTTTTTATGGCCTTGTATATTTCTTTGTGAAATACTCTTGAACGCTCAACATTATTTTCATCATCAAAATAAAGGTGGCCGTATTCGCGAAATATCTGATTGAAGAAATTCAGGCTGATGGTGCAAACAATATTATGGGTAGCGCGAGCAATAATCTGATGCACCTTGATATCCTTCTCCAGCATCGAAAGATCATCCCTTGCGATTATTTGTCCAAACTCCTCAATATCTGTTTTCGTGGGGTTTTGCGCCGCAAGATAGGCCATTTGGGGCACGACGTAACGACGCGCTTCCAGAATATTGTCAAGCACTTCATGATTGCCATTCAAATTAAAAGCGGCTTTGATTAAATCGAAATTGCCGCTCTCCAGATAATTTTTGACATACAAACCATCGCCGTGCCTGATTTCAACCAGATCAAGATTTTCTAGTTTTCGCAGCGCTTCACGAACCGTGGCCCTGTTGACGTTGAAATTTTCCGCCAGTTCCCTTTCCGTGGGCAATTTATCTCCGGGAGCCATATCCCCTTCCATAATTTGCTTTTGAATAATTTTTACGATCTCTTCATGAAGACGTGAGCGTGTTATGGGTTTTGTTAACATCTTTCGGGCAGTCATTTTTAATCCTTTTCTTGTCCAGTCCTTTATTGGCTGAGTGGTTCGACCAATACCAAATTCATGAATGAGTGTCAAGATTTTTTTCATTCGATTTATATATAATTCATGATTGAGCTTTTTTAATGAGTTAACGACACAAATTACTTGCTACAGCGGTTGTCTGAATTGATGATAACTGTAATTACGGAATGCAGATAATGTATGAAATTAAATTGTGAATTCAAGGAATGCATGAACATCTTTCTTCGATTCTTACTGAATAATGAGAAAAATCTCAGTCGCTAACGAAGCTCTTTTCTCTGATCAAGCTATACCACGCCCGTCCGCGGAGTTTGTCAAACACCAGCCAGTGTCCACCGGTTCGGTAATGGCAACGGGTTAACTTCCAGCGTTTTCTCAACTCATCGACCAGATCAAACGGACACAGTTGATCACCGCGTGACGCCACGACCAGAATATCATCGGGCGAAATTTGCGGTTGAAGATTTAAGGGCGAGTGAAATTCGGCAGCGCGCCGTAGATTTGCCTGCTGGTTCTGATCAAAAGGAGAATGACTGTAAAAATAATCCGGCGTTATGGGGCGAATGAGGCTGAAGGCCGGCGCCATCATGGCGGCAAATTTCAGTTGAGCGTTCAAACAAGCATATATTCCCGTAATGTATCCGCCGAGTTTTGCGCGGTTTATCGCCATGCGTCCAGCGAATCAAATAACCGGTGCGGTTTTCCGCGTAATTCAGATAACGCTGCCGGACAAATGGATTCCGTGGCTCGTACAGACTTTCAAAAGAAATTTCCTGATAAAATCCTTCCTGATAAACGGTCTGCTTCCCGATTTGAAACTCCGGTGCTTTTTCGGAGATTGTAAAAAAGTTTAGAGGATTTTTAACATATCCCTGTTCCAGGTAGAAAGAAACTTCACGTGCGTGAGCATCCCAATCCACCTCACGCTTTGCTTCAAAACGGGCAAATACTCTGCCGGGCACCAAAAACAGTTGATCTACAAAACTGCCGATCAAATCTAATGTGCTTTTGTTCATAGAATCAGGAATATTAGATTTTATGATTGCTCAGATAATCGATAATATCGCGCGCCAGACGTTCCGGCACTTCCAGCGCCGTCATGTGCCCTGCTCCCGGATATTCAATAATACGGGCACCGGGAATTTCTTTCGCCATCAACTTGCTGGTCTCTATGAAAAGATCATCCTTTTCTCCGTATACAATCAGCGTCGGACAGCGAATTCCACGCAGCCCTTCAATTTTCGGATCAGGATCGGTATAGAAGGACCGGACAAACTGGGCGATCGTGGAGCGATTTCCAAGACTGATCATATCGGAAGCCGACTTCATCATTTCCTTGGCCTGCGGTGATTCCACAATGCCGCGAAAAAACGGCACCGGATTGACCCAAAGATTCGCGACGATCTGGTCCCATTCAAATTTCTCGAAATAGCAGGCCAGTTTATCATGATACGCCCTTATAAATTCAGGATCGCCGGGCAACACGGCCGTGGAGGAAGCTGTATCAGTCAGAATCAGACTGGCCAGTCTTCCGGAATTACGCATGGCATAACGCACGCCGGCAAATCCGCCCGTGGAATGCGTCAGCAGATGAAATATATCAATATTTAAATAATCCGCCAGCGCCTCGATATCATCACCGATCGTCTCCGCATCGTATCCACAGGAATCTCCCTCAACCTCTGTTTTTCCGTGACCTCGCATATCCATCGGGATGAAACGATATTTCTTCGTGATATCGGCTGCGATATCTTTCCAATAGGTTGTATTTTCTATCAGGCCGTGAACAGCGATTATCGATTCTCCCCAGCCGTCATCTTCGTAATAAATTTTCGCGTTATCTCTTGTGAAAAAAGGCATCTTCTGATTTCTCCTGTTTTATTACTTTAAAATACGTGTTCGATTTTTAAATCATATTTTTACATTAGTCAATTCAATAATCTTATCATCATTTTATAGTACATTTACATCCATCATCTTGACAGTCAGGCTTTGCCGTGTTTTATTGAGATTGCTTGCACGAGATAAGTGACGGTTCTTCTACGGGAGCAAGAGCAAAACATATTTTTTATGATAACGACCTTACTAACCATTTTTGTTTCAGCCTTTGTCATTGCCCTTTCCGGGGCGATGATGCCCGGCCCTTTGCTAACCGTCACCATCAGTGAAAGTTCGCGTCGCGGTTTTATCACCGGACCGCTTTTGATTTTCGGTCACGCCATGCTGGAGCTGGTTCTGGTTATCGCCCTGCTTCTGGGGCTGGCGCCATTTTTTCAAATGCCTTCGATCTTTGTTTTTACAGCGCTCACCGGAGGTTTGATACTTTTCTGGATGGCGTTTAACATGTTTCGTTCACTGCCCACGCTGAGCATTGCCTGGGAAGAAGACAAAACAAAGCGCAACCATCCGATAATCAGTGGAATCATCATGAGCATTGCCAATCCTTACTGGATCATCTGGTGGGCAACAATCGGTCTGGGTTATATTTTATATTCATGGCAGTTTGGAATCTGGGGAATCGTTTTCTTCTTTGCCGGCCATACGCTGGCGGATCTGGCGTGGTACTCGCTGATATCGGCAGCCGTTGCCGGAGGCCGTCATTTTCTGACTGACCGCATTTACCGCGGGCTGATTACCATATGCGCAATCTTTCTCGTTGTGTTCGCCTGTTACTTTATGTATTCCGGCGTTGATAAACTGAATTCCATTATTTAATCCTGCAAGATTTTTTTTGATCCGAATATTGCTGTTCCGAATATTGCTTGACATACAAAAGACCAATTCATATACTCCCGCGTCAAATTACTTAGCTTACGGTGGAAACTATGAATCAAATTAAAATAACAAACTTTGGACGAAGAGATTTCATTAAATACTCCGCTCTCGCAGCGGCAGCCCTTTCCCTGCCGTCTGTGCAGGGATGCGCGATACCCAAGAAAAATGTTCCCGAGCTGGATTATAAAACTTTCCTGATAAAAAATGCCCGCCTGGTGGATGTAAACTCCGGCCAGATTACGGAGAACGCCTGGCTGGTTGTCAAGGACGGCATGATCGCTGTTCAAGACAATTCTGAAGTCAAAATCAATCAGCAGGGTGTTACCTTTGACTTGCAGGGAAAATACCTGATCCCGGGTCTGATTGACGGCCATTGTCATCCTACAGTATCACCGGTTTTCTCCATGAGCATGATGGATATTCTGAAACATACCCATCAGCAGAAACAAAACTTTATATCCTCTATTGAATCCGGGGTTACAACCATTAGGGACATGGGCGCCTTCCCCGGCATGCTTCACATGTTTATCCGCGATATCGAAAAAGGGAATCTGCCTGGGCCACGTGTTGTTTATTGCAATTCCATCCTCAACGTCATGGGAGGTCATCCGGAAATTCCGCCATCGGACGTTAATATTTTCGCCCGTCCGGTGTCATTTTTCATCGGTATGCTCATGAATAATTTTAGAAATACAACCGAAATGGAAGAATGCCTCAGGGAGAACGCGAAAGGCGCTTCTTTTATCAAACTGACACTGGACAATCAGTCGGTTTTTTGCAAGAAAGATAAAACCATTAACGTTTATACCAAAGAACAATTGGATAAAATTTTCAGCTTTGCCGAAAAAAACAATCTACCCGTTGCCGGACATCATCAGTTCAAATTCGGCTTTGATCGCGCCATGGAATATCCTTTCCATTCCATCGAACACATCGCAACGGATGCGGTTCTTTCCGATGACGACGTATTAAAAATGGCCAAAAGAAATCTGGCCATTGTACCCACCATGACAGTCGGTCAGTCTTACATGATGGAAGAGGCATTTGATGAACTTCCTGCGCAATACAAGACACCGGAAATCACCAGGGAACTACAGGTGAGAAAAGAATATTTTGAAAAGGAAACTGCCAAACATTGTGATCCGGTTCTTCACAAGCAGAATCTCACGGCGCTGAAAGACTATAAGACCATCGGCATTAATAATCTCTGGAAGAACAAGAAATTTCTCGTCCAGCCTGAAGTTTTCTTTAACATGATTTTAAACGGCTACCAGAACCTGAAGAAAATGAATCAGGCAGGCATTTTAATTGGCAGCGGCATTGATGCGGGCATGCCTTTCTGTTATTTCGGCGGAAACTACAGAGAATACGAAATCATGCAGCGCGTCGGCTTCACCAATATTGAAATTCTGCGCTGCGCCACCATCAACAACGCAAAAATCCTGAAAATAGCCGACAATACCGGCTCTGTGGAAAAAGGCAAATACGCCGATATGGTCGTGCTGGATAAAAATCCTCTGGAAGACATCCGCGCGCTCAGAAATCCGCAAATGGTTTTCAAACAGGGTGAACTTATGTTCTCTGCCGAAAACCTTTCCGCAAATAAAACGATATTATCCCTGTAATGTGATCATTGCGGCGTCCAGTTTTGCTGCGGGTTCAATTATCTGAACCCGCATGTAATTAAAGAAAAGAGACCTTTTACCACCCTTTTTTCCACATATCATCGTCGTCGTAGATTTTTTCTTCCTCGTTGGCTTCCTGCGCATCCTGTTCATAATCACGGCCGCTCTGATTCGCTTTTTGCATAAAATATTCCCGATACCATTCATGAGCTGTAATCATCGACATGACTTCGCTGGTGCCTGTCCAGATGGAAGCCAGACGAACATCACGATAAATTCTCTCGATGGGAAAAACATTCGTGTAAGCGATACCGCCCATCACCTGCATGGAATTATGGACAACCTTCTGGCAGGACTCGGTGATGAATTTTTTGCTCTGTGAAACCATCCGCCTGATTCTGTGCATATCCGCTTTTTCATCCACCGCCCTGGCCGTGACGTAAGCCATCGCGCGCGCGGCATCCAGCAGCATCGCGGCTTCGGCAATCTGAAAACTGACACCTTCGAACTGAGCGATGATTTGGCCGAACGCCTTGCGCCTTGCCGTATAATTTGTGGCAATTTCCAGCGCGGGGCGGGCAGCGCCGATAGTCATCGCCGCCGTTCCCAGGCGCTCCGGGATCATCATCGTATTGAAAACAGCATAAGCGCCCTGAACTTTTCCCACCACATTCTTCTTGGGCACTTTCACATCGCGGAAAACCAGACGGCCGGTTCCGCCGCCGCGGCAGCCCATCAGACCATACAGATATTTGACTTCCACACCCTCGGTGCGGTCAACAATGAAACAGGTTATCGCCTCCTGCGGTTTTGCATCCGGATGAGTTTTAGCGTAAACAAGAAAAAAATCAGCGCCTTCCGCTCCGACAATGAATCTTTTCTGACCATTCAAAAGATAGTAATCACCCTTGTCTTCCGCTTTGGTCGTGGCGCCGAAAAAGTCCGACCCGCCGCGCGGTTCCGTCAGGCATTCCGCCGCGAATAGTTCTCCCCGCAAAAGCGGCTTTACATATTTTTCTTTCTGTTCATCCGTACCGTGCAGAATGATCGCGTCGCAAACCAGTTCCGCCCCGACACCGAAAACACAGGCCAGCTCATAACCCAGCGTTCCCACCTCTTCCATAACCATGCAGGTCGTCGCCCAATCCATATCCCGGCCGCCCCATTTTTTTGGATAGCGGCATCCCATCAGATTGCGCCGCCCCGCTTCCTGAAGAAACTCTTTGGGAAATTTAATCTTATCCGTATCCATATCCAGAATCATCTGCCGCGGCATCCATTTGACAAAATCCCGCGCCTCATCCCGGATCTTCAACTGCTCTTTGGTCATCATATAATCAAACATAAACTTCTCCTTTCTGTGGCCCATTTAATTTCAATAACCGGCAAAAGATTATAACAGAAAAAGAAGATAATTGTCACAGGCAAACCTGACTATCGCGATAATATTTATCTGGACAAATAATCCGGCCATATTATTAATAAGACACAATATTTTCAGTTAAGGAAGGAGGATATCCCGACGAGAAGAATCAGTTTGCCTTAAAATGTGACAAGAAATTTGCAACGGATTATTTAAGACAGATCAAGGAGTTGCGGACATGGCTCAAAAAGCAGATCGAAAAATAGAAAGAACCGTAAGAGCGTATCTTGAGGAACTGGAACGTATCGGCATTCATGTCCAGCAGGCGATCTTATTCGGTTCATACGCCACGGGAAAGTACGATGAATGGAGCGATAATGACCTGGCCATTGTTTCCAAATATTTTGCAGGAAATAGATTTGAAGACAGAAATAAAATCCGTAAAATTACTTTAAAGATGAACAGTGACATTTCTCCAATGCCCTACCGCCCGGAAGACTTCAACGAAAGCGATTATTTCGTCAAAGAAATTTTGCAAACGGGAATAAAAATCATTAAATTTTGTCATGATGGATGACAGAGTCAATAGGGCGTTGTCCCTATTTTCATCCAAATGTACCTGTCCTGATTTTCGAAAAGATCACCCGGAGCACAGCGATCGGGTGGATTGCCCTTGTTGTACTTTTATTTCTTCGGGAAATATTTGACCTTACTTATATCTTTAAAGTCCACATCTTGAGTCCATATAGTAGCCCTGAATTCTTGGGCAGTTGCAAGAATAATACTGTCTGCCATTGGAAGCCGATGTTCCAGACTCAGTCTTGCTGCGGCTAGTGCCCGTGATGCATTTAAATCTATGACTTCCCCTTTTTGCATGGCAACGACAGCCTGCAATGCCTCATTCTCACTGGATTCCCTCATAATGACTTTAAATACTTCGTATATGGTTATTGCAGGAACTATAAGCTTGGTTGAATTACTCAATGGTGCCATAAAATGCTTTGCATTTATTTCATCAGCAAAATAAGCAAGCCAACCTGAAGAATCTACAATATTCATAATCTATCTTCCTCGCGCTTGAATTCTGTATTGATGCCTTTGAGAAATCCACGGAGCTCTTTGATATCACGTTCAGGAATAAGTTCAATCCTTCCGGCATATTCTACGACTTGCATTTTTTGACCCGGCTGAAGCTTTAATGATTCTCTGACGTCTTTGGGTATAACCACCTGATATTTCGGTGACACAGTGACTGATTGCATACCAATACCTCCATCGATATATTGTTAGTATTACGATATCACAATCGATATTATTCTGTCAATTATTTGCCCTGCACAACAATAAAAACAGCTGGAGCTGTCAGCGATCGGGTACATTGCTTTTGTTATATGTCTATTATTTTCAAACCTAAATATTTGACCATAGGATCAAAATCACGGTCGCAATGTAAGAGTGTTAGACGGTTGTTTATGCAGAAAGTTCCAATAATAACGTCTATAGTTTTTCTTACGGTAACACCTTTCCTCCTCAGAAGTCTATAATTCATAGCACTCTCCAGCGCTAATGTCTGTTCCCCCATCGACATGAACGGAATTCTCAAAAGAAGATCCCTGGCTATCTTAAAATCCTTGTCATTCTGGAATCCCTGCAGAACTTCAGTTAGGATAAGATTACCTATTACGATTGGTGTATTTCCAAGTGAAGAATCGAGCCAGTCCGTTTGAGATGTTTGATTACCGTTGAAGTAGTCTATCCAGACGGACGAATCAACGAGAATCATTTATCTGTCCTCATCTCATTGAGATTGCCGGACCATTTCAGTTTTCCGCGATACTGTTTGATTTCTTTTTGTCTATTCATTTGGACCAACAGTTTCAACCCCTCTTCTATGGCATCTTTTTTCGTTCTCAGTCCGGATGCCTTCAGGGCTGATGCCATCAGATTATCATTGATGACCACATTCGTTCTCATTTCATACCTCCTATGTGTATGTTTAGCTGTATTATACACATCAGTATTTAAAATTGAAAGATATTATTTTTAGTGCAATTCGACACAATGCTACTTTAATTCATAATAAATTAAAATAAAAATACATCGTAAAATCAAGCTATTCGACTTTTCAGCCCTGGGCTTTTGGCCTTTATTATCGGGAAATACACGGCGGATAAAACATGGAATATTTGTCCAGGGTGGTACTATTTTGGAAGTTTACGCTATGTGGATAACAGGCAACTATCAGTAGTTATGACACTCACGGTCAGATTAAGTTCTGTTCAGGATAGCTCATGTACAAGGTAATACCGTACGACAGTGAGGAAAATTAGAACAACCCCAAAACTTTTGTCCAATATTATTGCCACTCTTCGCTGTTCTCAAGATCATATCTCCGCCACATTTAGGGCAGACTGGCTTTTCGGGCAATTCTTTAGGCGAGAAGACCTCTTCCGTGTGAGTGTTGTCTCTCAGACCCGCGGCCGTGCGAAGACGTGAATTGATCTCATGAGGATTGTAGGCAGGTCTGACGGATATGCGCTCAAGGGGGAGAGAAGCCTTCTGAAATACTTGCTCAACAAATTGATCTCTTTGTTGTCTTTTATCCTGGTTATGGCTTTTGTCGTCCAGCTCAATACCGAGGATAGGTACGGCGGTTTTCTTGTCACAGAGAAGAAAGTCCACGTGCTTTCTATCTATCTTGTTGGAGTATGCTTGTCTCTCTCCGAATGCTTTAGATGTTGCGTAAAAGATGTCCCCAAGGCTTACCTTGGGACAAACATCTGCCCATTCGGCAACAGCATTTCGGACAATAAAATAGAAACTGCGCTCGGCAGGTGAAAGAAAATCATCTCTCATCTTGTAGGGGAGATCGGTATACTCCTTTTTTTCATGCTTTCCCGCCAGGAGTTCCTCTATCCAATCGATGATGTCGTTTACTGCCTCTTCCGCAATACCTAAGGCGCCAAGTAATTTCCTTAACAGAACAAATTTTTTACTCTCCATAAGTCATCCTTTCGGTATTTTTCAAATTCAACATTGTTTTCTAGATTGCTAATAATATTGCAAACACCGACAGATCAAATAATTTTAACGCAGAAGTTTTTTAATAATTTCATTTTTGTCACAGTAAGGAACAAATAGTCTTTCCCTTGCCCTCGTAACAGCAACATAAGTCAGTTTTCTGATTTGTTCTTCCGACCAACGGTTCCCACCTTCCATCCAATCCAAACCCAAAAGAAACACACAAGCATAATCAAACCCCTTGGCACTGTGGATCGTGGAAATCGAGACGCTGTTGGTCGTCACATCGTATGATTTCTTGGAACGATAATCTTCCGAAATCCATTGATGGATAATGCCTTTCCTCTCCAGCGCCCCCATTAAAAGCTGCGGCAGATTAACCTCCGACCGTTCCATCGGTGATTTCTGTGTATAGATAATGGCGATCTCGGAAAGCGGATATCCCTCATTGTTATGCAGATGACTGATTTGGTCCGCCGTCCAGTTTACGATTGCCTCAACTTTTGCAAATTGCTTTATTTCCGGCGCCGGCCCGTGACTGGCTTCAAAGGTTTCAGGAAAAAGTCGGGTTTGCTGAGAACCGTCATTGGAAGTATTTTCGTTCTTGTCCTCCAATACTTTAGCTAACGCGATGATCTCCTGCGTATTGCGATATATCCAGGATACACGGTGCACCCTGCCCCGCGCCTGAATTCCCAGATCTTTCCAGGATCTGCGGCGATCATAAATATTCTGGTTATCATCCAGGGCAATGGCCAGGTGATTTGTCTTCGGATTCAGCAGGGCCATCACAATCCTGAGCATATCATCAGAGAAATCCTGTCCCTCGTCCACAAGGATGGCATCATATTTCATCGGATGGGCAGATGCCTTATCAAGCGCCTCCTGAATCACCAGCCGGTAATAATCCTGATCCTCTTTTTCGTAGGCTATTTTCTCACCGGTGATCATGGAACAAAGCTGGAAGAAATGAACAACCTCCACGCCATTCCTGCCGAGGGGCACCTGTTTATCTGAAAGGAGCCGGCGAATATAATTGACCAGCGTAATATTGTAACAGACAAAGAGAATATTACAGATGGCAGGGTTGTATAGCTTCAGCAGCGCCGCCCTATGAATGAGAATCAAGGTCTTACCGCTCCCGGAGGGGCCTGTGATGATGCGATGCCCTCCGTCATACTGTCGGGCAATGCTTTCCTGGTGGTGATCAAGCAGTTTTAACCGCTGTGCATTTTCTATTTGCTGCGTAGCGGCAGACCGCAATGGCAAATCTATTCGAACCACAGGGAATATCAATTGCTTCAGATGTTCCAGTTCCCGGCCCGTAATCCGAAATTCAAATCGGGGGCTGAACATCCTTTTCATCGCTTCAGAAAAACAATGCCCCATTGAATCGGAGCATAACGGTGACTGAGGATGAAGATCATCCCAAAAGAAAATCATCTCCGTCGGAATGATTTGGACCAAGCCTTTCTGCTCATATTCATATTTATTGATATTGGGAAATACGATGCCACAGTTTACAGGTATCTTGACATTACCGTGAGCGTAAGGCTCTTTAGAAATCAGAACGGCATCTTCCTTGATTTTGTCCATTACCCAATGAAAATAATCTCTGGCTTGATGGAGAGGATTCTGCCGTTTTTCCGCCTTGCCGGCAATGGAGAGTGTGAAGAACTGAGAATCGGCCGAGACAATCTGATCCAGCCGCCAATCTTTAACCTCAAAGATGATGAGCCCCACGTCTTCGGAATAAAGAAGAAAATCCGGCTCACGACCATTAATGTCGGGCAAGTACCAGCAAAGATATTTCTGATCGGGTTTGGCCACCGCTTCTAGAAAACGATAGAAACTTTTCTCTCCATCTGTAGTAAACACCTCTATGTCAGAGGGAATCATTGTGGCCATTATTCACCTGTTATTTTTGATTGTCTGTCGAAATATCTAATATTTAAAGACCAAAACCAGCCACTTTTGCAGAGCTTGTAATCAAAATGAGCAGCAATTATAGATTTCTCAATTGTATTTTAATTTATATCCTCATTAAAATAGATACCTCCTGGGTAGAAATATTCAATTTACCAACTGCCTGCTGATCTCTTGATTTAATGTGTTTTCAAAGACTCATCTTTTACTCTTCTCGGAATTTTCCAAAAACTTGTTTAATATCTTATAACACCATTCTGCTGTTTCCTGAGCTCGTTCTTTTGGGTACACTGAAAC
>JBATES010000040.1:0-19062 GCA_049664145.1 Smithella sp. | reverse complement strand
GTATATGCCATGTGCATAGTCACTCGTACAATATATATACTTAAAACATTGAAAATAATTTCCACAAATTATGACATTGATAATGACCTAGAAAAATATGATGAAATGTTGCGAATTTTAAGTTCTCAATCAGACAAATCGATGAAATTATTTGACTATTATAATGAATATATTACAGCAATAGGCATTGCTGCTTTACAAGCGCAAGGTTTTGACGTCCAAGTTAAAAGAAACTAAGCATGCAAATATCCAGATACCTAACTGTCTATACTTTCCGTGTATATTATGAAATGTAAAGGAAATACTATATCTCATTCCGACTCCCATAGGGGTCTTGTTCCGCAGAATAATGAGGACTTCATTCTAGTAGATGATGAATTGGGTGCTTATCTCCTTGCTGACGGAATGGGGGGGCATAATGCAGGTGAAGTAGCAAGTGAACTAGCCGTAAAGACCGTTCACACCTACTTGAAGAAGCAATTATTGTCCTCTGAATACAATAAGATTCCAGGAATCTTATCAAATTCAATAAAGGCCGCACATAAGGCCGTGAATAAGCAAGCAAAAAAAGATCTACGGTTAATGGGTATGGGAACCACAATGGTCGAATTAATAATTCGTAATGATAAGGCATTTGTATGCCATATTGGAGATAGTCGAGCTTATTATTTTAAAAAGGTTTTACAGCGTTTGACGAAAGATCACACTATGGGTAACCGGTTGTTGGAGAATAATATTCCCCGTCACCGCATACCAGAAAATCAGTGGAGCATTCTGACTCAGGCGATCGGAGTTGGTGATCCACCAGTTGCCGATTTAAAACAAATTGATATTTCTTTGGACGATATACTCATGCTTTGTTCAGATGGACTTACGGATATGCTTACGGATAAAGAAATTGAAACCATTATTAAGCGAGAAGAATTAAATATAGATAAAATAGCAAAAAACCTAATTGAATCCGCAAATATCAATGGTGGTGAAGATAACATCTCTGTAGTGCTGGTTAAAATAAATTCAATCCTTCAAGAGGAGTCTTAATGAAACCCATTTCTATAGCTGTGGACGTTGCATGGCAATTTGCTGCTTGGGAAGCGTCATCAGCGGTATCTCAATATATCGAGAAGGAACATGCCGTAATCGGTATTTTGAACCTGGCAAAAGTCGTTGCCGGCAAACCGGAGGATATGAAACTGAACAGAGAGCAGTGGAATAATATTCGTGCTGAATGGTCCGCGCTTCAGGAGGTCTTGACGGTAATTTTCCTTGATGCAACAAAACTGCGTCGTGGACTGAGAAAAGAAATCGGCAAGGGATCTTATGAATATAATGAAAAAGTAATTCATCGAAGTACTGAATGCAAGGCGTTCTTCCAGATTGCCGATGCGCTTGCAGGAAATGTCAAAGAAGTTTCAGCTCTTCATCTATTGGCAGCCATTACAGGAGAACCGGGTTCAATCTTAAGTAAACTTCTAGCGGAGCAGAGCATTAAGCCCGCTGAATTAAAAAAACTGCTTATCAAAAGGGCAATTGAAGGATTCAAGATACCTGTCGAAAATGGACCACACGAGGATACGCCGAAATCATATCTTAAAAAGTTTGGACGAGATCTGACACAACTCGCTCAAGATGGAAGGCTTGGCCCTTTTATAGGCAGACGTCAGGAACTTTTACAGGTTATCCAAACTCTCGCCCGCAAAACAAAGAATAACCCTGTCCTGGTAGGCGAAGCAGGAGTTGGCAAGACAGCTATCGTGGAAGCTCTTGCAATGCGGTTGGTTGGCAACAAAGGACCTGACTTCCTCAAGGGAAGTAGGATTATAGAATTGAGCATGGGTGTCCTAGTGGCAGGCACGTCATACAGAGGGGAATTCGAGGAGCGTTTAACGAAAATCATTCAAGAGGCCACAGCACAAAAAGAGGTTATTATTTTCATTGACGAGATCCACACGCTTATAGGTACGGGAAAAATAAGCGGGGGAATGGATGCCGCACAAATACTGAAGCCCGCACTTGCCAAAGGTGAATTGCGCTGCATAGGAGCAACCACAATTTCCGAATACCGCCGATATATAGAATCCGATCCAGCACTCGAACGACGCTTTGAAAAGGTAATAGTGGAGGAACCATCACGGGATGAATGTATCGAAATGCTGAAGGGCATCCGCAGTAAATTGGAAAATCATCATGGATGCCTGATAGACGAAGATGCCATAAACAGTGCGGTAGATCTTTCCATTAGATTTGATAGCGACCACCGATTGCCTGACAAGGCCATTGATTTGCTGGATAGAGCTGGCGCACGTGAGCAGGCGCCACGATTAACCATGGTCGGACGTCCCGAAGGTGCAGGTAAAGTTTCCGCAGAATCTATCGCAGAAATGTTATCTATCAAGATACGAATTCCCGTTAGTATCATTTCAGGACATCTCAGCGGAAACGTCAAAAAGCTTTTACAGGGGCTAGGCGCAAAATTAAAGCAAAGAGTCATCGGCCAAGACGATGCAATAGATATAGTATCCAAACGTCTGATTATGTCATATAGTGGAACTTCAGTACGAGAAGGACCCCTAGCAGTATTTCTTTTCCTAGGTCCTTCGGGCGTTGGCAAGACCGAGCTTGCCAAATCATTGGCCAATGAACTATTCGGCAGCGATAACGCCATGATCCGTCTAGATATGTCCGAATATCGAGAGGAGCACAGCACATCAAAACTGATTGGATCACCTCCAGGCTATGTGGGCTATGATGATGAAGGACAACTGACCAGTAAACTGCGGACGAAACCATATTCGATATTGTTGCTCGACGAAGTAGAGAAGGCTCATCCCAGAGTATTTGACCTATTTCTGCAACTGTTCGATGAAGGCCGGATCACCGATGCTAAGGGTAGGACGGTTGATGCAAAAAATTGCATAATTATTCTTACATCTAACATAAGGCCGACTGAATACAAGCGGGTTGGTTTCGGCGCTCAGGACGAAACACCTCAGGTAGACGATATCCCGGAACTGAAACAAATCTTTCGCCCTGAACTGCTCAATCGGCTCGACGAACAAATACTATTCCGCGCTCTTGAAAAGGAAGATATCCAGCGTATACTCGCGTCGATGTTGGAGATCATCTGCCAACGACTTACGGAACAGCACGGAATCACCCTGGAGATCGACGACCATGTTAAAGAATTTCTATCCGAGGAGGGCTATAAGCCTGAATTTGGGGTGCGGGAGCTACGTCGGACTGTTGAACGATTGCTTGAGGCAAGGATTGCTGAGAAGCTTTTAGAGTGTGAAAAGATGGCATCACCCGTTTGCTGGAAAGCAACGTGTACGAATGATGCTATTATGGTCGAAGTCATGCAAAGTTGATGATTCAGCTTTCCAAAGAAAAAATATTATAGTTTAAAGATAAAATGTCACCCGACGCAACACATCCACGTTAAAAAAAGATTGACTATTATTTAACTATTTGTTAATATTGTCCATGTTCGCGATCAAATACAGCAAGCAGGCCCTAAAAATCAAAGCGAAAATGCCTAAAGATATTGCCAAAAGGATTGACGCCGAGCTTGAATCTATAGCTGCAAGCCCCGCAAAATATGAGGGGGACTGGAAACGCTTGCAAGGGTCGCCATTCTGGCGACTGCGTGTTGGAAGTTGGAGGGTAATCTGTGAAATTGTAAAAAATAAACTTATAATCTACGTCCTTAAAATCGGATCAAGAGGAGACATTTATAAATGAACATCCAGATAATCAAAAATAATGGAGAGCCGGAATATGCAATAATCCCGTTTGATGAATGGGAAAAAATTATCTGCCGTATGGAAGAGGTGGAAGACATTCGTAATGCGCGCAATATATCTGCCGCCATTGCCGCAGGTGAGGAAACTTTTCCTGATGATTTCGTCAAGCGCCTATCTTCCGGCGAAAGTCATCTCAAGGTATGGCGTGAATATAGAAAGCTTACTTTAGCAAAGTTGGCAAAGGCTTGCGGAGTCTCAATCCCCGCCATCTCCCAGATTGAAAACAACAAGCGAACACCAAGCGTTGACCTTTTGGTCAAGCTCTCGAAAGCGCTGTGCTGTGATATGGAAGATCTTATTTAGTTATAATAAGCCTCTATGGGGGTATGTTTTCCAGAATCAGGTGTCCCCGGGGTATCCGGTAAAGCATTCTTTTTTCTACGATCCATTGATTGCGGAGATAACGCCTCAAAGAAGATTTTTAGAGTGTTCAAACCCAGAAGCAAAAAGCGGTTTTCAGATTGTATCATGTAATTGATAAATTGTCGCAACTCAATAGGTAATCTTCAATTTACACTATTTTATAAATCTATTGACTTGTAGCTATACGTAACAAGACAAAATTTAATTGGACACTCTCTCTAAATTCAAGCATAGAGCATGACAGGATTTCATGAGTAGAAATTAATCCGCTCGTAGGTCGATGCCTCTTCATCGAAAACAGCGCACTCACCTTCATCGGCGGAACCGACCACGAATATGTAACGACTGGTGGGTTCCAATAGAAATTTTTCCCCCGCTGGCACCACCTTGCGAAGAACACCTTCTGAATGGCTCAAACTAAAATAGATTGGGGTATGAGAATGGCCGCAGAACAGGATCCGGTAAGGCATTTGCCCAAAAAGAAGGGAAGCCCGTTCCGTAGAGCCCACATCTATGGGTTCGTAAAAGGCCCGCAGGTAGTCGAAGGGAAAAGAATGGGCAAAACAAATATCATCCATGACCACCTTCATGGGGACTTCTTTTAGAAATTCATACATCCCCTTTGGGTTGGAAAATTCCTCGCCTGCACCGTTTAGCAAAGATAACTCAATTAAATAGTCGTTGTTTCCTTTGACGGCAACAACTTTCCGTTCTTGAAAGAGTCGGAAGATTTTTTCCATACTATCGCGGCGGTTGGTATCGCAGAAATCACCAAGATGAATCACGCGCTCGCAACCATGGTTCATGAGGACGTCTATTGCTTTTTTAGTGGCGTCAAAATTTCCGTGACTATCCGCAATTAATCCTAAACGCGGCAGTTTATTCATAGAGCTACTCAAAAAACTTTTTCTTTAACTTAATATAATCCAGCTGGCCATTGTATACTTTACGGACAAAGCTTTTGACAATTCTGCCTTTACAGAAAAGTAATATTTTTTTGTCTATAGTAAGCAATCAGTTTTGTGCTTAATCCTTGCGATACATAGTTACAATACAGGCTCCACCGATTCCAATATTCTGCTGAAGACCGATCCTCGCACCTTCCACCTGGCGAAGACCGGCTTGACCGCGAAGCTGCCAGACAATTTCAGCGCACTGAGCAATACCAGTAGCACCAAGAGGATGACCTTTGGAAAGCAGGCCTCCGGAAGGATTAGTAACGACGCGACCACCATAGGTGTTATCACCATCTTCAATGAATTTCTCGGCTGTTCCCTCGGGAGTAAGTCCCAGTGCTTCGTAGGTGATAAGTTCATTAGCGGTGAAGCAGTCGTGCATTTCGGCCAAATTAACTTCTCCGGGGCCGATGCCTGATTTTTCATAGACCTCTTTGGCGGCCGCAGCTGTCATATCGTAGCCAACTATTCTCATGGGGCTTTTGCTGTCGAAAGAACTGGCAAAATCGGTAGTCATTGATTGCGCGGCGATATAAATAGGTTTGCTGATATTATGTTTTTTAGCAAATTCATCGGAACAAATTATAGCAGCAGCGGCCCCGCAGGTTGGAGGACAGCACTGCAGGCGGGTAAGTGGCGGCGCCTGCATTGGAGAAGCCAACACTTCCTCGAGTGTTACTAGATTCCTGAAAATAGCCCGCTCGTTGTGCTGACCGTGCTTTCTCGCCTTGACGGTGATTTTGGCAAAGGTTTCATTCTTGGTCCCATATTTTTTCTGATGCTCAATACCGGCGCCGGCAAATAACTGGGCTGCCAGAGGTGCATTATCCAAGGCAGGAACAACTTCGAACAGTTTTTCAAAAAATGTTTGCAGCGGAATTGGACGGTCATTGAAGACAATTCCCAAAGCTCCGGGAGTCATCTGCTCGAAACCAAGGGCTAACGCGCACTCAATCACACCGGAAGCAACCGCCAGGCGAGCCAGGTAAAGGGCGTTCGATCCGGTTGAGCAATTGTTGTTCACGTTGAAGATTGGAATACCCGTCATGCCTACTTCATACAAAACTTTCTCGCCGGCGCAACTATCAGCGTAAACCCATCCGGTATAAGCGTGCTGGATTTCCTTGTAATCAACTCCTGCATCCTTGAGAGCATCCAAAAGTGCTTCCTTGGCCATTTCTGTATAAGGTCTCAGGGCTTTTGGCGACGTAAATTTTGTCATACCGACACCAATAACATTTACTCTTCTCATGTCTTCCCCCTCCATTTAAAAGGTTTTTTAGTTGTGGGTGTTGTCATCCTTCTTTTTATCGATTCAATGAGTCCTCCACAAAAGGCATATCAATCATGGTGCACGCGCAAGTAGAATGCACCATATATAAACTCGATCGTTTATAAGTTGATATCTTTTGATGTTCTTGTGTTTTAGGAAATAGTATTGAGAGAAGTAGCGTGTGGTCTGTGAGAATATCGTCTTTACGGAATTCATCAATGACATTACCGTAATTTAAAACAAGGCGATTGCATCCGGAAGAAAAATCGTTTAAATCGACAAATAATATTTTATTGCTGCTTTGCATTGTTTTCTCTACCTTACATCATCGTTTAACTAAAAACGTTGGAACAGTAGTGAAACCATTTCAGTTATATTGTTGAGAACCAATTTGTCGAATATATTAACTGCATAATATCATTTTATTTATTTTAAGTAATCCTTTTCTTTGTATATATCCCTTTTTTAAGAACAGTACATCACCAAATATTTAACAATATAAATATGTTGCCTAAATACGAGCCGATGTGTTCACCAGAATAAAATGGACCGGACAAATATTTCCATCCTCATGTTTCCTAAGGAGAAAATACAGATTCGGCTCCGGCGAAATTTCTTACTGGAGAAGAGGCATCATATATTCAAACGACTCGGCAACACTGCCCAGCGGTTTCGCACCATCCAGTCCTTTGATGACATTCCAGTTCTCCTGAATCTCTTCCGGCTTGATCGGCCGTATGCCGTCACCAATGGTGACACCCTTGGCACAAACAACGGCAGTACGGCTGTACCAACCGGCACCGCAGTTGAAAATCATGCCGGAATCCTGATTTGCCTCAGAAGCCAGGAAAAGCACGATGGGCATGACATAATCCGGTTTCAGCTTAGTGAACAGATCCGGCGGCAGCACATCTTCGGTCAAGCGGGAGGCGGCAACGGGAGCTATGGTGTTAGTCTTGATATTGTATTTTGCTCCTTCAATGTTCAGAACATTCATAAGTCCCACCAGTCCCATTTTGGCGGCACTGTAATTGGCCTGACCGAAGTTTCCGTAAAGGCCGGCACCGGAAGTTGTACAGACAATGCGACCATACTGATTCTCGCGCATCACATTAAAAGCCGGCTTCGTTACGCAATATGCACCACGAAGATGAACGCTATAAACCAGATCCCACTCATCTTCTGACATTTTGGTAAAACTTTTATCACGGAGAATTCCGGCATTGTTTATTAGAATATCGACCTTGCCAAAAGCATCGACAGCAGCCTTGACGATATTCTCTCCACCGGCTACTGTTGCTACGGAATCATAATTAGCAACGGCCTCGCCGCCCAGAGCCTTTATTTCATTGACAACCACATCGGCCGCACTATGGCTGGCGCCGGACCCGTCGCGCGAACCACCTAGATCGTTGATGACTACTTTGGCGCCTCTTTTGGCAAATTCTAACGCATAGGAACGGCCCAATCCCGCTCCCGCTCCAGTTACGATTGCTACTCTTCCATCAAATCTTATATCTGACATATTATCCTCCTTAAAATTTTGATTTATACCCGTGATTAAAATTACAAATCAAAGCTTTTATTTGTCGGTTTAGTCGTTGCCCCTTACACCAAGGAAATAAAATGTTTCACGTGAAACATTACCCTTTCAGCCATTGGGCGTATTTATACATTTTACCCAATGCCTTGACAGCGCGCTCCGGAGAAATAAAATTTACCCCTTTATATTTACAGCCATCAACATCAGTAACTGTTCTTGTTTTATCATCGTTGAGCAAATAAACACCTACTATCGGTTTAGCATATTTTTCCATTAATGTTACTGTTTGCTCAATCGTCTGTTTTTCAAAATCCTCCAGATAATGTAAGGCACTTTCTATTTTCTTGTGATCATAGTCTTTATTAACGACGTTTGTTGATTCCAGAGTCGTTTTTATCATAATTAATCTTCCGATAATGCCCATATGAATTATTGCGTCGCATTCAGACCATTGAATAAGTTCTTCCATAATCTTCATATACTTGTCGGTATTCATATCCCCGACAACATCTATCGGATTGGCATGGCTCCAAAATGACGGAAGCAATTCATTTATCTTACAAATAACATCCTCTGATAATTTTGGCACTTCCAAACCGTACTCCACGCATAAATCAGATGCTACAACGCCCCATCCGCCTCCCAAGGTAATGAGGCCGACTTTATTGCCTTTGGGCAATGGCAGCGAAGAAAATGCCGCGGACATATCAAGCAAGTCCATCGGGTTTTCCACTTCTATAATTCCTGATTGCTTACACGCTTCTCTAAAAACTTTGATGTTAGAGGCCATAGCGCCTGTATGACTGGCTGCCGCCTGGGCACCTGCTTCTGTGCGGCCTCCCTTTAAGATAATAACGGGCTTCTTTTTACCAACCCTCTTTGCCGACTCAAAGAATCTCCGGCCATTTTTCAAACTTTCAATATACAGAACAACTGTTTTTGTTTTCTCATCAACTTCAAATCCCTCCATGGCATCTTCAATGGTTATCATTGCTTCATTTCCCGAACCGCCAAAAGCCCGGATGCCAATGCCTTCCTTTTCGGCAAAAGCCAATAACTGTGTTCCCAAATTACCTGATTGAGTAACAAGAACTATGTTACCCTTTTTGGGTCTCACATGTGATCCTGTACAATAAAGAGATATGCAGGGATTGCATATTCCCATTGTATTGGGACCAAGAATTAAAATTCCAGCTTCTCTGGCTTTTTTTACCAGTTCATTTTCCAATTCTTTTCCTTCCGCTCCTGTTTCACCAAAACCGGACGAGATAAGTAATACATATTTTATCTTCTTTTTCTTCAACTCAGGGATTAGAGAAATGACAATCTTTGCAGGAACAGTAACTACAGCAAGATCTATCGGATCGGGAATTTCTGTTACGGATTTAAACACAGCTCTACCGGCAATTTCTCCACCTTTGGCATTAACCAAATAAAGTTCCCCCTGATATTTACCGGCAACAACATTAGAGAAAAGCAAGTGTCCCCATTTGCTGATATCCGCAGATGCTCCGATAAAAGCAATTGATTTCGGATAGAATAACTTATAAATATCAGCAGGTTTCACAGACAAAGGCAGTTCTTTTTGTTTTTCTTGCTCTCCTAAAACAATTAGTGCGTCAACAGCTGTAACCTTGCCGTCGGCACTAATTAATAATGGGTTGATATCTATTTCCTTGATTTCCGGAACTTCCATACCTATCCTGGACAAACCAACAAGTGTTTTAATCAAAACATTTTTATCAGGAGCTTTCTCTCCTCGAAAAGCTCCCAGCAGCTTTTGGGCATGTAACTCATCAATCATTCTTCCAGCTTCGTTATCATCAATAGGGGCAAGACGGAAGACAACATCTCCTATTGCTTCTGTAAATATTCCTCCCAAACCAAACATTACCGTAGGCCCAAACTGTTCATCGCGGAAAAGACCAGCAACGAACTCTCGTTTGCCTTCCAGCATCGGCTGCAGTAAAAAACCCTCTAAATCGCTTCCGGCAGCTTCCTTTATATATTGTGCCGCAGAGCGCACATCTTCTTTGTTTTTTAAGTTGAGCTTAACCAGACCTTTTTCTGTTTTATGCGTAAGACGAGAGCCCAATCCTTTTAGAACAACTGGATATCCGATTTTTTCGGCCGTTTTTTCGGCTTCTTCTGCTGTTTCAACAGCTTGTTCTTCTACTACCGGGACGTCATATTTTTTTAATACTTCCTTTGACTCGGCTTCTGTTAATGTAGTTCGCTTTTCTGATTTTGCTTTCTCAATTATATCTATTTTTTTCGTTCCCATTTTTCAATATAACTCCATATTTATTTAGTATTAATTATTTTTATACATATAATATCATATACTTAGATAGCATAATGCCTATATTTTGCTCACATATTATTGACAATTTCCTGGTTACTGAGAGGTGCAACAACTTTCCAGAAAAAATCAAAAAACTGGTTTATCGTATCAGCTAGTTTCCATTTCATGCCATGAACATACCAGTTTTGTATATGTCTCACCATTATCATCATATACAGGTCTGCAAAATAATGGTTTTCCATATCCGAAATAACTGCGCCCTTCTTTTTTGCCTTTTCCACTATTTCATTTAATATATCTATTTCAGACTCTCTTTTATAAGATTTGTTAGCCATAAAGCTTTTCAGTGGTACTGTTATAAAAGCCGTAATCGCCAGATCGGGATTTTCATCAAAAAAATTCATCGTAACCCAGAAAAGCTTTCTGAACATCTCACGTATATCTTCGGTTCCCGCAAGATGCATCCTCAACAATGTTGCCAAATCAAGGAGCTTTTCATCAACTATGGAAAAAAGAAGGTCTTCCTTGGAAGAGAAATATTTGTAAATAGTCCCTGTGCTGATCCCGCTTTCTCTTGATATGTCGCGAATATTAACAGCGTGGAAATCCTTCATGGAAAATTGCCGTAAAACTGCGGGATACAGACGCTCCTTTAATTTTTGCGGCATTGCCGGTTTTTCTGTTGTCATAATTTTATTTGCATCCTTATTTATATTTAAAAATATGAAACATCGTTTCAAATGTCAAGCAGAAAATGAAACATTGTTTCAATAAAATATAAATTCCCATTAATATCAATAGCTAATATGCAATGTCTTCATGAAATAAATTTTCATGCTTGACTTAAAGGATAAGCACCAATACATTTTAATTAACATTATATATTGTGATTTAATAATATGGATAAAGACAAAGTTACACAAATTATTATTGATGGCCGGCTAGTTGGTATCGTGGGATTAGAAGATGCGATAAAAAAATTATGCACCTATCCCGGCACTGAAGAAGAAATCAAAATAAATTTGCTTAAAGAGATTTCAATAAATAATTACGTTCCATCTTCAGCGCATGATGCTTATGGTAAAGCTCTTTTAAGAGAATTTAAAATAGCTAAAGGAATACCTGTTGCTGAAGAGTCTGCTCGAGGACTTAATATTGAAGTTGTTGGTATGGGCTGTGCCCGTTGTGATGAATTGCAAAATGATGTGCGTGATATATTATCAGAGATGCATATAGCCGCAGGCCTGCGACACGTAACAGACATCAAGGAAATTGCAAGCTACAAACTTTTAGGGTCTCCAGCCCTGGTAATCAATAAAAAGATCGTATCGGTTGGCGAAGTACCTCCTAAAAGTAAAATACGCCAATGGATAACGGAAGCATTTAATCCGAATAAGTAATTTTTTTATCAGTAATTTTTATTTTTTTATAAACTTAGAAAATCGAATCCCTATAACGCACTATGGCAGAATGATTTTATAAACTATTTCTTCTTCTTTGTTCTTGTCATAACCTCATTAACGCAAATTCCTCTCGCCTTATAGGTAAGTTCAATGGCTTGCTTTTCAACATCATTAAATTTTTTGTAATTCAATTCTTCCTTGGTTGCGGTAACAATCGCAATATAATTCTCAAACGAACTTAAAACAGGAAGATTTTTACATATGCATTGGCAAAAACTATCGTCTCCAAAAGATGTCATGCACTTTGAATATTTTTGTGTCAGAAGGGTGTCAGCGAGTTTTTGTAATTTCTCGCTCTTTTCATCAATACTTTCGTGTTTTTGTTTTTCATCAACTTTATCAACCGGCATTTTTTTACCATCGGCAAACGACACTAATGGAAACACAAATAACACTAACAATAATATTTTTATAATTTTCATGCTTTTCTCCTCAAAAGTTATTGTCTTTCAGATGCTGTCTTCATACTCCAAAATGACCAAACAATCAATAAGTGTGATGTGCAAATATTTGCTGTTTTGTGCCTAAACCTACTAATCTTTCATTATGATGACTGTCCGGCATTGCTACTTTTGAAACAAATAATGTCTATATGGCTAAATTTGGCAACGTTCTCTTGATTTTACTCTTATTTTAAGTTATCTCTCCAAACATCTTTTTAACATGGAGCATTGAATTGCAATTCAATCCTTGCGCAAAACATAAACTGATCCGTGATTCCGTCAGGAACTTCTCGGAAACGGAGCTTGCCCCGATCGCCGCTGAAATAGACCGCAAGGCGACCTTCCCCCATGAAGTCATACAGAAAATGAGGCCTTTAAATTATTTCGGTCTGCAGGTTCCCAAGGAATTCGGCGGGGCGGCGCTCGATTCCATCAGTGCGGCCATTGTGGTAGAGGAGCTCTCCCGTGTCTGCGCAGCCATCGGTTTATGTATCACCGTTCATAACGGTGTTGCTGTTTATCCATTGCTGAAATTCGCCAACAAGGAACAAAAAAATGAGTATCTTCCAAGCCTCGCCAGCGGTGAATTTATCGGAGCTTTCAGCTTAACGGAGGCCAATGCCGGTTCCGATTCCGCCAGCGTTGAAACGACGGCAATCAAAATAAATGATGAATACGTTTTAAACGGTACTAAAATATTTGTCACCAACGGCGGCGCCTGTGATCTGGCTTTGATTTTCGCGCTTACCGGATCTGAGCCGGGGAAACCTCAGAGCAGTGTTTTTATTGTCGAAAGCCGTTATACCGGTTTTATGCGCGGTGAGCTGGAAGATCTTTGCGGCATGCGCGCCAATCCGGTTTCATCGCTTTTTCTGGAAGACTGCCGTGTCCCGGCAAAAAATCTACTCGGTAAAATCGGTGATGGTATGAAAATAGGTTTAACCACATTGGATAACGGCCGTATCGGCGTTGCCGCCCAGGCCCTGGGCATTGCTCAGGGAGCATTTGAAGCCGCGGTTAAATACGCCAAAGAAAGACAGCAGTTCAAAAAACCAATCTCATCTTTACAAACAATCCAAAATTACATTGCCGATATGGCCACAGAGATTGCGGCGGCACGTCTTCTTTTGTACCGCGCCTGCTCGCTGAAAGATGAAGGCTTTCCATTTGGCTGCGAGGCTTCGATGGCGAAACTTTATTGTAGCTCTGTTGCTTCTAAGGTTACGTCTCTCGCGGTGCAGATTCATGGCGGTTACGGATACAGTAAGGAATACGATGTAGAAAGATATTTCCGCGACGCCAAAGTTACAGAAATTTATGAAGGCACCAGCGAAATTCAGCGCATGGTGATCGCTCGATCAATTCTTTCACAGTTAACTTTTTAGAAGAATATGTTGAAACTGGTCGTTTGCATAAAACAAGTTCCCCGGGTAACAGAACTGCCATGGGATGAAAAGACGGGAACGTTGCGGCGTGATCTTGCCGCCGGAATGATGAATCCGGCCTGTAAGCATGCTCTGGAAGCCGCCCTGCGAATCAAAGAAATACTATCCGCGAAAATCATT
Source organism: Smithella sp. (assembly GCA_049664145.1). Lineage (GTDB taxonomy): Bacteria > Desulfobacterota > Syntrophia > Syntrophales > Smithellaceae > Smithella. The sequence goes on along the minus strand of JBATES010000040.1, from coordinate 5,348 downwards.
GTCATCACAATGGGGCCTACTGCTGCCCAAGAGGTCCTGCGCGAAGCGCTGGCCATGGGAGCCGATGAAGCCATCCTGATTTGTGACCGGTTGCTGGCCGGTTCGGATACTTTTGCCACTTCGCTGGTTTTAAAAGAAGCGATCAAAAAGAACTGCCCAAAATTTGATTTGATTTTATGCGGTGCATACACGGCAGACAGCGAAACTGCGCAGGTCGGTCCGCAACTGGCCGAAGAATTGGATTTGCCTGCTGTGGCTTATGTGGAAAAACTCGAAATTTCCGGCAGAACATTGCGTGTTCGTCGTCTGGTGGATAATTTCCGCGAAACACTGGAAATGGAATTCCCGGCACTCGTGACGATTTCCATGGAAAATTATAAACCTCGTTATGCGGGTCTGGCCGGCCTGGAAAACGCCTTTGAGGAAAATGATATCGCTGTCCTGGATGCGAAGTCTTTAGGCCTCAATGCTGCGTCTATTGAAACTAAAGGCTCTCGCACCAAAGTACGCAATGTTTTTTTGCGAAAAGCGCAGAAAGGTAATGTGATTTTACAGGGGGCGGCATCTAATGTTGTTAATGAATTTCTCGACAAATATCAGAGAAAAATCGGCACGGTGATAGGCAAATCCATTGAGGGGAAATAGCTCAATGACGAAAAGTAGCAAAAAAAGCATCTGGGTCTTCGGCGATTACCGCAATTATTATCAAAACCGCGTAACCCTGCAATTGATTGCCCGGGCGGTGGCTTTGGCCAAGACCATTGACGCGGAAGTGTGCGCGCTGATTTTCGGTTATGAAATTGACGAATGGATCATGGAGTACACAGCGCACGGCGCCGACAGGATTCTGGCGATTGATGATCCTGCCCTGAAGAGCTACAGCACAGAAAAATATCTGGCCATCATCGAAAAGCTGGCCAAAGAAAAAGATCCTGAAATTATTCTGATCGGTGCTACCGATTTCGGAAGAGAATTTGCTCCCCGTCTGGCCAAACGACTGAAAACGGGATTGTCCGCCGATTGCGTGGGGCTGGATATCACAGAAGACGGATTATTATTGCAGATCGCTCCTTCCTTTGGCGGCAATATGCTGGCGGAAATTGTTACAGAGTTCCACCGTCCACAGATGGCGACGGTGCGGCCCGGGACATTCAAGGAAATACCTCATGACTATGAAAGAAAGGCCACCGTCGAACGTCTTCCTTTGATGAAAGGATTGCCCAAACCCCGTGTTCGTTTGATTGAGTATGAACGCTCTGTGGAAAAAGAACACACGATTGAAAACGCGTCGATAATTGTTTGCGGCGGCCGCGGCATGGGCAATAAGGAAAAATTCAAAAAACTACAGGACCTCGCTAAACTTTTGGGCGGCGATGTCGGCGCTACAAGGCCAGTGGTTTATGCAGGATGGGCTGATCATAATGTATTGGTTGGTCAGGCCGGAAAACATATTAAGCCGAAAATCCTTTTTTCCTTCGGCATCAGCGGAGCTATTCAGCATACGGCAGGACTGGGTGAAGCAGATTTCATCGTTGCCATCAATAAAAATCCACAGGCGACAATGCTGAAAATGGCCGATGTCGCGGTGGTTGGTGACGCGAGCGACGTGCTCAATCATTTGATTAGAGAGTTGAAAAAACGAATCAGAGAATAATTTTTTGTGAAGGAGTTGTCCAATGATTAAATCGAGACTTTGCGACATGTGCGGAATTAAATATCCCATTATTCAAGCGGGCATGGGTCCTTTCAGCAATAACAACCTTGGCGTAGCCGCGGCCAACGCCGGTGTTTTAGGATTGTTCTCCACGAGCGGACTGTGCAATAAGGATTTTCTGCCCTTTATCTACAATGATTGGATCAAGAGCGCAGAGGCCAATCTGAACGACGATATTCCGACAGCGATGGAGAAAATGCTCAAACGAGCCTATCGATTGACCAAAGACACAAATGGTGTGTTCGGCATCAATGTGATGGTGTCCGCCGAGTTAATGTTTCAGGCAGAGCTTATCATCAATGCGGCAATTCAGGTTCGTGCAGCAAATCCGGGCATGGAAAAACACTTCAAGGTTATTTTCACCTCAGCAGGCGATCCGGTGCCCTGGCGAGAAAGGATTAAAGGCGCGGGTTTTACATGGATGCACGTAGTGCCCTCGGTCAAAGGCGCACTGCGCTGCAAGAAAGCTGGTGTCGATGTCATCGTGGCTTCCGGCCATGAAGGCGGATTCCATACATCATGGGAACCGGTTCACTCGATGATTCTGCTGCCCGCTGTTGTGGAAGCGGTTTCTGATGCAAAAACCCTGGTCTGTGGAGCGGGCGGTTTCTGCGACGGTAAAACGCTGGCGGCGGCCTTGGTGATGGGCGCTGATGGCGTCCAAATGGGCACGCGTTTCCTGGCCACTCAAGAAAGTGATTTCCCCCAAATTTGGAGACAAGGTGTTGTCGATGCTGGCGACAGGGGAACTCTGGTTGCCCGCGGTTTTGTCGGACCGGCGCGCTGGATTAAAAATCCACGGAGTGAAGAGCACGCCAAAAACACACTGCAGAAATCACCCGGATGTTATCTGGGAACACCCGATGATATGGCGACGCTCGATATGAATTTGATTATTTTTGAGCTTGAGTCTATGAAGGCCGCCTATGAGGGGGACAAGGAGAAAGCACTTCTAGCGGCGGGTGAAGCGGCGCAGCGAATCAACGACATGCCCAAAGTCAACGACATGGTGCAGTCCATAATGAAAGAGGCGGAAGATATTTTGAAGGGAGTTCAGACCAAACTCCTAGCGTAGTACCAAATCAGAATCAGCATGATAAAAAAGCCGGAGACCAACTCCGGCTTTTTTCTGTAAAAATTCAATAAATCTTACCTTCGTAAACCGGCTTACACCGGACAGAAATGTCAAGGATGTAAAATATAATCTTCGGGTAGAATGACTTTGATACTTAAGGTCTTCATTACGACAATTGGTACATTGAAATTTGTAAGTTGAACAATCCCATACAGCGGAGGGTATGAAGCTCCACCGTTTGCCGCGGGATTCATACCCGTGATTCAGGAGGAGAAGTTATAAAATAACGAAGACCCAGGGTAATTATTATGAAAGCGAATATCAGACGTAAGGTATTTTCCGGAATTATATTGGCGAAATTTCCTCCCAGGTACGTACCTAAAATAATCCCGGGGATCAGCCCCCAGAGGATTCCTTTTTCAATATTGCCCATTTTCCAGTGTGTGAAGGCGCCGATGGCGCCGGTGGGAACCATGACCAGAAGCGATGTCCCTTGCGCTACATGCTGGGTAAACCCAATCAGAATAACCATTACGGGAATCATGATCGTGCCGCCGCCGACTCCCATCATCCCGGAAAGAAATCCGGTAAAAACTCCCGTGGTCAACAGGACAATTATTTTTGCATAACCGGGAATGACGCCGATAAAATTGGTAAGATACGGTTTTAAAAACAAAAGAACCGCACAAAAAATAAGAAAAGCTCCGAAAATTTTTTTCAGTTTCTTTTCGGTAAGAACATTGCAGTAACGCGCGCCCAGTGGTGCGGTGAGTACCGCCGTCAGGGCTAAAAGAGCGGCTGCTGTCAGATCAACTGAACCGTGCGAGGCGTAGGCTATTGCTCCGCCAATTCCCGTAAAGACCAGCGCCAGCAGGCTGGTACCGTGAGCCTTGTGCTGGGCCATCTTCAATATTTCGACCATCAGGGGAATCATAATCAATCCGCCGCCGATGCCCAAGATTCCGCCAAATAATCCGGCGGTAAGACCGATTGCCAAGCTAATTATTATTATTTTCATGGTTCATTTTTCTGCAGAGGCTTGGGAATTGCGGATTCGCAGGGAACGCCGGTTGCGCAAAGGCCGCATCCATATATAAAGAGATGATAATTTTTATTGCAATGAAGAAGAGATTTGGCGACTCTTTGATAGCAAGTTTCCTTATCGTGAGCGTTTTCTGCCGTTATGGCATTAACGGGGCAGCGCTTCGCACATTGGAGGCACTGTTTCCCCTGATACTGCAGACAGTAAGCATGTATATCCTCCGGCCGTTTCCGGTTGGGTGCAAGTTGCAAATTAACCACAAAACTGCCCGTCCTGTGAGCACAACCTTTTTCGGTTATAAAAAAATCGTGCATCCCAAATGTGCCTAAGCCCGCGGCGTAAGCCATGTGCCGATGAGACCAGGGAGAAGCCCATCCTACTTTAGGATAGCACTTTTTGTTAAACATAGGAGTGACATCCGGAGATATGGCCAAAACACCTCGCTCCATCAGATATGTAACGATTTCACGAACAAACGTCTGGCTGAATATTTCCCCCAAAAGACGCGTCTGTGCCCATCTTTCCGCAGGCCACTCTTTCATGGCGGCATTATCATCCTTTGTAATTCGTGATAGCGGCATGATGTAAGATACAACGCTCAAATCTTCAGCTTTTGGTGCGGCTACATTATTATTTCCGGCCTGCCACCGCATAATTTCTTCAGGAGTAAAGTGATGAGGACCGATGATTTCTTTATATCTTTGAAAAATAGGATCGTCGCCTCTGATAAATCCTACTAACGGCTCAGAAAAGATTCTTTCTCCGGAAAAGGGGTACTCCATGGCATTTCCCGTGTGATCGGCTATTTTTTCTTTGATTGTTTTAATGAACCAATCTTCGTTAAACGCACGATCATCAGGCGTTTTCTGATAACGCACGTTTAATTTCGGCTGATGCGGATGTCCCCAGCCGCGCATTTCACCTATGGCGTTTTTGATTCCGCGAACATCGGTTAGGAATGAAAACTTCCTGTAACTATTTTTCTTCTCCATTGTGTACCTTTCCCCGTGCCAGCGAGGCGAAAATTCCTCCGCAGCAAAGAACACTCAAAATAGAAAAAATAAGCTGGGTGCTTTTTAAAAACAGATGATGATTGGCTGGTGAAATCGGATGATTCCCCAGCACAATTGCAAACACCAGCATCGTAATGCCCATACTGAACATTTGACCGGTAAGCCTCATGGTTCCCAGCGTGGCCGACGCAACGCCGTAAGATTTTTTTTCCACTGAACTCATCGTGGCATTGACATTCGGAGAAGAAAAAAGCGCGAACCCGATACCCAGCAAAATAAGACAGAAAAAAACGTAGTTAATGCTGGTGGAACCGTTGATAAATATTAGGAGGACAAGACCGATAACTGTAAGAGCCATGCCGATCGAGGCAATTATCTGCGGTTCAAAACGATCGGAAAATCGCCCGGCAAACGGTGAAATCAGTGCCTGCATCACCGGCGCGGCGATCAGGATCATCCCGGTCTCTGCGGGTGTCAGCGCTTTAATGTTTTGCAGATAAAGGC
>JBATES010000039.1:0-1999 GCA_049664145.1 Smithella sp. | reverse complement strand
CCACCAATTCCCGCGCAGTGGCCGGTTCCGGTCGAGCATCCAGAGTGCGCACATTTATGGCAACTGTCTGCCGACAAACGGCCAACCATGATTCAGCGGTTATACAGATTGATCCGCCATTTAGCAGGGCATTTTTATCAGTTGATCTCTTAGAAAATAAATTAGTAACGACCTCGGCTTATCAGAGATCATGACTGGAGGCGCAAAAAAGAACTTCTAAATGGCAAAACTGTGTAGAGACAACGCCTTATGAATGCGACGAAAAAGAAAATCGGTCTTTTTCTCACCGCGCCACCCCACGGGGGTGGAGAATTCCAATATAGCCAGTCGATTCTTGAGGCTGCCCTTGCCCTCCCTGAAAATCGCCATGAATTGATAGTGGCGTTTGCCTCTGATCAATGGTTAAAATTAATACCCACTGATTCCATTAGAATTATGCCGTTAAGAAGCGACGGTTTCATGTGGCAACGCTTCAAAGGAAAGCTGTGGCTATTAATGGGCATGCCTCTACCCTTCTGGCGAAAATGCCTTCCCTTTCTGATTCCGGATGTCAGAAAAATTTTGCAAGAAAATTGCGATTTGTGGATTTTCCCTGCTCAAGACACCTGGAGTTATCTTCTTCCTGTTCCGTCCTTGAGTGTCATCCATGATCTCATGCATCGCTATGAAAGAAGATTCCCCGAAGTCTCAAGTGGTTTCACATTTAGACAGAGAGAGAAGCATTACAAATATATTTGTCGATACTCTGAAGGTATCCTCGTGGATTCTGAGGTGGGTAAAAATCACGTAATGGAATCCTATGGGATGACGAATGAAAAGCTTTATATATTACCTTACGTGGCTCCATCATATATAGAAAAAGAAGAAGGGATGTTAAATGATATGAGGCATTATAATCTTCCTCCCAAATTCTTATTCTACCCTGCACAATTCTGGAAACACAAAAATCATGATAAATTAATACGGGCCATAGGAAACCTTCTCGGCCGAATCCCCGATCTTAAAATAGTATTTACAGGATCGCCAAAAAACGCTTATGAAGACGTAAAGACACTTATTTCAAATCTATCTCTTTCGAATCAAATCATATTGTTGGGCTACGTGCCTGATGAAGATATGACTGCAATATATCGACGCGCAAGAGCGCTGATCATGCCCACTTATTTCGGTCCAACAAACATTCCCCCTCTGGAAGCTTTTTCCCTGGGTTGCCCGGTTGCCGTTTCCAGGATATATGGAATGCCCGAACAAGTTGGCGATGCAGCTCTTCTGTTTGATCCTTCCAGTGATACTGAAATAGCTGAAATAATATATCGACTCTGGACAGATGATGAACTGTGTAACACACTTTCAAGGAAGGGGCGGGAGCGGGCCGCTATTTGGGACAAAAATGCCTTTGAGAAACAATTTGCGAAAATCGTAAGCAGTATCACAAAAAAATGAGCTCACTTGTTTGAATTTATGAAACCCACTATTTCCGCAATTACTGTTACATTTAATGTTGCCAATCTTCTTCCTGGTCTGATTGACAGCTTGAGGACACAGACGGACCGTGATTTTGAATGGATTGTGGTGGATGGCAATTCAACGGATGGAACGGTTGAATTAATTAAGTCCGCGGGTGATGTGGTGACCCACTGGATTTCTGAACCGGATTTTGGAATTTACGACGCGATGAACAAGGCTCTGCAAATGGCAACGGGTGAATATTATCTGGTGCTGGGCGCCGATGATCGATTGAATCCGGATGCCATAGCCCAGTATCGGAATCATGCACGGCAGTCTGACGCTGACATCATCACCGCTCTCATCTCTCGTAATGGCATAATAGAAAAGAGAAAGCCTTGCTGGCCGTGGCTTTATGCTCACCATGCCTATGTTTCCGAGCATTCCGTGGGATCGCTCATCCGCAGGAGTTTGCATAAAAAGTTCGGCTTTTATTCCAGAAGGTATTCAATTGGCGCTGATCTCCTTTTCTTGAAGAAGGTCTGCTCAAGTC
>JBATES010000038.1:0-11992 GCA_049664145.1 Smithella sp. | reverse complement strand
CAACTCGGCCGATGGTAATGCCTGCAAAGCCTCTAACTGATATTCTGCATTTGTTCGTATTTTTATAATTATATTTATTCGTTTCTCAATTATTTTTGCCAGCTTTTTTTGTTCATCCAAGTTTTCCGGCAATTGTAATTTTATGTTCTCTAGATAATTTCTTGTTAATCCTTTGATTGTTGCACCTTGAGCCGCTTCTTGGAGGTTTGAAGCGTAAGAAAGAAGGATAAGTGTTACACATTTCGCATCGAATCCGGGTTTGAGCTTTAGAACGCTTACATCTTGGCTAACAGCAAGATTTGTTGCAGCTATTCCGATTCTCCCAACGCATGTTCTAGAAACGATCAAAACATTTCCAACTTCAGCCCGTTCTGTTTTCGATGAGTTGAAACCTACTTCGGATAGAGTTGAACGGCCTTTTTTAACGTAAAGTTCTGTAATGTCAGCGCCAGTAATGAATGGATATGGGCCATTCCAGTATAGCGAATTGCTTGTGTCTGGTGTGCCGCCTTGAGTAAGTTCACCCAATTGCTTCAATGCGATTGTAGTCCACCCTTTTGGTAAATTTTGCGAAAAAACAATCACGCCAGCAACCTCGATTTCGTTTCTTGAACAAGAGAACTCGACTCAACCAGCAAACCGGTGAGCGCGTTAAAGTCCACGCCTTCGACTTCAAACAGATTCGGCGTTTCCAGTTCCTCTATGCCGTTTTTTTCAAACTGCCTTGCCATGTTGACCAGCACCGCGCTTGTGCGTGCGGGAAATTCTTTGAGCCATTGCTTGTTCTTATAAGAAAAGGCGGCGGCGCGCTCAGGCCGCGATTTTGGCGGCAGGCCGTAACCAAGTTCGGCCAGTACGTCGAACAAATCGCATTCCTGCTCGTTTTCCAACTCCCGCACCAGCCTAACCGCAGGTTCACCGCCGGGCAAGCCGCGCAAAAGATCGCGCCGTTTATCAGGGACAACCCATGTTGAGCGAAGTTCTTCCACGTTTGATGCTTCATCCACAAGACTGACGGCGAGCCGCTGCTTGTATTCTTCATAAGGCACAAGAACATCCTTACCGTCTTCCTGACAGAGAACGGAGCGCCCATCGCCTTCGATCTTTACAATAAATTTGTTTTCGCCGACACGGATTATCTTTTGCTGTGCCGGTGGCCTGCCGGTTCCATCCGTGCCTGTTTCCGTGCCGCCCACTTCGCCGCCTCCGCCTTCTTCACCGGGCGGTTGTGTCGGCCGGTAGCGGCTGGTAAATTCTTCACCAAAGAGGCGCGTGCAGTTGGTGTAATCGTAGAGGCGGAACATTGCTTTGGAGCCGCGCGGTTCGCCGGTGCGTGTGCCGCGTCCGACCATCTGATAAAAGCTGATCGGCGATTCGAGGTAGCGGAAGAACACAACGTTATCCAGATTCGGGATGTCCACGCCGGTTGACAGCAAATCGACAGTGGTGGCAATGAAGTGCGAACTTTTAGAGCCGCGAAACTCAGGGATCAGGTCGCTGGCTGGCGGCCGCAAATCGGGATTGCCGGTGCACTGGAAGGCGTACCACTCTTTCGGCGTGCGCTTAACTTTTTGACACCACGCAGAATAGAGATTGTTGAGCGCAATCATAATCTGATTGGCGTGATGATCGCGCGTGCAGAAGATAACGGTCTTCTGGTGCGGGCCGCCGGTGTCCAGTAAAAGCTGAAACAAATCTTCGGACATGGCTTGGACGCGGTCGTCGAGCATCAGTTTTGCGTCATAATCATGAGAGTTATATTTGTCGTCAATTTCGCCCGGTTTGATCTTACGTCCGGTAAAGGCATCCACGGCAGAACGCTCGACGATATCTTGTCGGGTGATTTCCTTTTTATCAAGATCCACGGTGCGGCGGATGACTTCGCAGGCTGCCAGATAGCCATCTTCCTGCCCGTCTCCGATGGAGTATTCGTAAACCGGTGGGCCGAAATATTTAATGTTGTGGCTGGTGATTTCCTCATCCTTCTTTTTTGATTCTTCGTCTTTCTTGCTGCCGCCCACTAAAATGCGCGGCGTGGCGGTCAGGCCGATATGAACCGCATGGGTGTTGTCGCTCAGGATAACGCTCCATTTGCCCCAGGCCGCGCGATGGCATTCGTCAATGATGATGTGCGAAAAAAAGTCCGGCGGATAATTTTCCTGCCAAAACTGCGGCGTGTTGTCTTCCGCGGTAATATTCAGAGTCTGGTAAGTCGCCACAAGAATGCGGGCGTTGCGACGCGGATCGCTGGTGGAAACTTCCTGTGCGTTGTCGCCGAAGACCGCATGCATCTTGCCCATGCCTTGAATTCGCAATTCTTCGCGGTCGCACACGAACAAGGCGCGCCGCAGTTGTCCCGCTAGCGCCAGTTTGTGCAGTAAATGCGCCGCGATGATTGTTTTCCCCGTGCCCGTTGCCAATGAAAGTAAAATCTTCTTTTGTCCAGCGGCGATTCGCTCCAGTGTGGCGCGGATGGCCGCATCCTGAAAGTACCAACGCGCCAGCTCGCCGCCTTTGTACGGCATCAGCAAAGGCAGAGCATTGGGGCTGGTAAGATCAATGCCTTTGAGCGCTTGATAACGCTGCCGCAAATCGTCAGGTGTCGGGAAATCGGTCAGCGGTTTGCCGTCAACAATTTTCTGCGTGTCCTCTCCATATTCAGCAAACAGATGACCATTGGTGGTAAAAACGAAAGGAACATGGTGCTTAGAAGCGTCACGCCGTGCCTGCTGAATGCCCAGAGAAGGAAGTTTACCTTCCGATTTTGCCTCCAACACAGCTACAGCCAACGGCGGTTTGCCGGGTAGAATAGGCAGACAGAGCAAATAATCGGTGCGGCCTGACCTTTTGACAGGTCGCCCATCAATAATGTTAGAACCGCCCGGCGTCTTTTCCTCACGGATCAGCGGGCCGGTCCAACCTAAATCATGCAAAATAGGGTCAATCAGCTCAATTCGGGTTAAATGTTCGTTACGGGACATCTATTTGGCGATGCTCCTTAATATATTTCTAATTACATGGGACATTATAAAATCGAAACAATTGAAACGTTGCGAAAACATAAAACATTTTCTAAAAAAATAAAAGATTTAAAATTGTGTTTTTGGGCAAATATTCCTTTGACACGGTGTAACCTTCTCCTTATACTTCGCATCATAAAAGAAAAATTTCGTATATGGAGGATGTTGATGATGCAGGAATCCATATCGCAAACGTTGAACCGGCTGCGGGCTTTCTATAACGCGGGCAAAACAAGAGACGTTGATTTTCGTATTGCCCAGTTGAAGAAGCTCAAGGAAGGCATTCGCAAATACGAACCGGAAATCATGGCTTCTCTTGATGACGACCTGCGCAAACCGCCTTTTGAATCCTATGCCAGCGAAATAGGCATTCTCTATACGGAAATCGATTACATCATCCGGCATCTTCGGTCCTGGGCGCGTCCCCGGCGCGTGGCAACGCCCATCATTCATTTTTTATCTAATAGCCGTATTTATCACGAACCTTACGGCGTTGTCCTGATTATCAGCCCCTGGAACTATCCTTTTCTGATGGCCATAGCACCACTGATCGGCGCCATTGCTGCAGGCAATTGTGTGCTGATCAAGCCTTCGGAATTTTCGCCGGCAACATCGGCAACGATAGAAAAGATGATCAGCGAGTTATTCGATCCGGATTACGTAACAGTTTCTCAGGGCGAAGCCGAAGCAACACAAAAACTTCTGGAAGAAAAGTTCGACTATATCTTTTTTACAGGAAGCACGACGGTCGGCAAGATTGTGATGACTGCTGCCGCCCGCCATCTCACACCGATTACGTTGGAATTGGGCGGGAAGAGTCCTTGCATCGTTCATGAGGATGCTGCGCTAAATTATGGGATTAAAAGAATCGCCTGGGGAAAGTTCTTAAATGCCGGGCAGACCTGTATTGCTCCGGATTATGTTTTGATCCACCGGAAAATAAAAGATAGCTTTCTCGAAAAACTGGTTAAAACGATTCACAATTTTTACGGCGAAGATCCAATGACGAGTCCCGATTATGCCAGGATCATCAACGAGCGGCACTTCGACCGCCTTCTTAATCTGATGAAAAGCGGCTGGATTCTTCATGGCGGCAATCATCAGCAAAAAGATCTTTACATCGCGCCAACGATTATTGATCAGGTTTCTCCGGACGAGCCTCTCATGCAGGAAGAAATTTTTGGTCCTCTGCTTCCCTTAATCGAATACAACGATATTGACGAGGCGATTGCCTTTGTCAATCAGCGGCCCAGGCCACTGGCGCTTTATTGTTTTTCTGAAGACAGGAAAATTCAGGACAGGATTCTTCGCGAAACTTCTTCTGGAGGCGGTTGCATCAATGATACTATTTCACACATCGGCAGTCAGGAACTTCCGTTCGGCGGCATTGGAGATAGCGGCATGGGTGCTTATCACGGGAAGGCAAGCTTTAATACGTTTACTCATCGGCGTGGTATTCTTTTCCGTTCCAATCTGGTGGATATACCGTTGCGTTATCCGCCTTACCGTGACAGAGTATCGCTGTTGCAATTATTATTCAGGTTTATTAGATAGGAATTAATCAAATCGAAGAAGAAATGAATAAATAATCAGGAGGTGCAATATGGCGGCAAAAACAGTTATTAAGTTGGGCAAGGCCGTAAAAGATTTTACTTTGCCGGATCAATTCGGACAAAACTTCGTCCTTTCCAAAATGAAAGGACAGCGTGTCTTGTTGTCTTTCCATCCGCTGGCGTGGACGCCTGTCTGTACCCGGCAGATGCAGTCCCTGGAAAAAAATAAAAAGATTTTCGAAAAGCTCAACACAGTCGCCGTCGGCTTGAGCGTGGACAGTGTTCCTTCTAAAGCAGCCTGGGCCAAGGCAATCAAAATAAAAAATACCAAGCTTCTGGCAGACTTCTGGCCGCACGGCGGACTTGCCAAAAGCCTCAGTCTGTTTCGGGAGCAAAATGGTTTTTCACAACGGGCCAATGTTATTCTCGACGAAAAAGGCAAGATTTGTTTTGTAAAGATCTATCCCATCGGCGATTTGCCTGATATTAAAGAGATAATTGCTTTTCTGAAAAAAGTTTAATCCCAGTAACGCCCCGTTTCCCTTCAGTAGGGAACGGGGCGGTTTGTTTTTTTATGTCCTCCGGTAAATATTTCTTTGACACACACCAACCTTGCCCATATACTCCTTTCCTAAAATAAGTGAAGGAGATAGAATAATGATTACACTGATTGCGACTTTAAAAGTAAAAGATGGCAACATGGAAGAGGCGATTAAAATCCTGAAAGAGATTGTCCCGAAAGTGAAAGCGAGCGAGCCGGGCTGTCTGGAATATATTCCACATACCGTTCGCGGCGATGAAAAAACTATTATTTTTTATGAAAAATACAGCGACAAGGATGCCTTGAAATTACATTCCGCCAATCTGATGAAAAACATGGAGCAGCTCTTTCCTCTTCTGGAACCGGGCATGGATGTTAAAACCTGTTATGAGATCATCAGTTAATCCCGTTTCAATTTCATAAATTAATATTTCTGCGGGTATCGGAGCAAAGTGCGGAAGTGCGCAAATCTTTGGAGCATTCATGGATGTAATTAGAACCCTCAGAGCGCTGCGGGGTGTCAACATTGCCAGGATGTCCACGACACTGGCAAAGCTTTTGTATTTCCGTCTGACCTGGACCAGACGCAATCTTGATTATCTGCCCGCTGGTTTGGGTCCAAAGTTTATGACCGCCCGTGACGCGGCAAAACTGATTCCCGACGGGTCAACGCTCTCGATAGGCGGGTTTGCGGCGACTGCCCGTGCCTCCATCTTTTACTGGGCATTGCGTGACTCCTACGAACGCACCGGTCATCCCCGCAATCTGACTGTAATCGGCGCCTGCCCCCAGGGCGGCCGGGGAATGACGCCCGGGATGATCGAGGAACTCGATGCGCCGGGAATCATTACCCGTTACATTGTGGGACACGGTGAAACGGCCAAGGCGCTTCTGCAACTGGCCGATGAAGGCCACCTCGAACTACATACCATGTCGCAAGGAACCCTGGCGTTTTTAATTGAGGCCCAGGCAAAAGGAATTCAAAACATTGAAACCCATGTCGGGTTAGGCACATTTCTTGATCCTTCCGTGGGAGAAGGTTCTGCTGTATCTCCCGGAGCGCGGGACAGTTTCATCAAGATCAAAGATGGAAAACTGGAATACCATATTCCACCGATTGATCGAACCCTGTTTTTGGCTCCTTATGCTGACCATGAGGGCAATATCTATTTTAAGGACGCAGCCTTGATTCTGGATTACAAAGACGCGGCGGCCGCCGCACGCATGAACGGCGGCAAAGTGATTGTTGCGGTGTCCAGGATTATTCCCAGGGACAGTTCACAGATTACCATTCCGTCAGAACAGGTTGATGCCATTGTCGTCAATCCGCGCAACGAACAGGTTGGCGGAATTTTTCAGACGGATTTTGCGCCCTATTTCACGGCCTGTTCGTCTGAAGTTGACCACGAAGCGGTCAAACTCATGAGGCTGATCAATACCTTTCTCGACATTACACCTTATCGCGGCAAGGTAGCCGATATTCCTGCGCGTCTGTGCGCCGATATCTTCGTGAAGACCACCAGGCCGGGGGCAATCGTGAATATCGGCATTGGCATCGGCGAGGAGGTTGCCCGCATGCTTTATGAATTCGGTCTGTATAAGGACATCACTTTTACCTCTGAAGGCGGCGCGTATGGCGGTCTCCCGGCGTCAGGCGTTTATTTCGGAGCGGCCATCAGTCCCCGGAAAATTCTGAGTACGGCAGAGATGTTTCATCTTTACGAAGAAAAACTTCAAACCAGTGTGCTCGGTTTCCTTCAGGTGGATTCGGCAGGCAATGTCAACGTGTCCCATCGCGGTCCGAAGATCATTGATTTCGTCGGGCCGGGTGGCTTTACCGATATCGTCGAATATGCCCGGACGATTATCTTCGTGGGGAACTGGATGGATGAAGCCCGTTACGGTTTCAAGAATGGCCGGGTGAGCATTAAAAAACCGGGCACACCGAAATTTGTTGATAAGGTGGACAAAATTACCTTCAATGCTCAGGGAGCGCTGAAAGCGGGCAAACTGGTGCTTTATGTCACGACAGTCGGCGTCTTTAAATTAACGGAGGCAGGCCTCGAGCTTATCCAGATTATGCCCGGGATTGATATCGAAAAGGATATCGTGAAAAACAGCAGCGCTCGTTTCATTATTCCAAAGCACTCTATTCCGGAAGTTGCCCCCGAAATTGTCAGCGGGAAAGGCTTTGCTTTAAGATTTGAAAATCTTTAAATGCGGTGAAAAATCCTGACATTCCAGAGAGTAGCGTTCCATGTTCGTGGTGTCACATATTCCCTTATTTAACCGATGGCAGGAGCAGGAACCAATATTTTATTCTACGAATCTTTTGCATTGACAACGTAAAGAGACGGATTTTCCAGTTTATTTACAGGATAGCTTGTGGGTATCTCCAATTTTTCTATTTTGCCTCCATATTTCTGAATAATATGGTTGACTTCCTGTGACCAGGCAATCTGATATGCTACCTCATTCCAGCCATAGGGTGAGTAAGGAGCAGGAGGAAGACGTAAGGGAATTTTACCTGGTTCAAGTAATTTCAAACTACCAATAAACCAAACTCGATGTCCGTTTTGCAGGGTTTCGATAATTTTTTGCATGCTGGTTTCAAGGAGGATCATTTTTCGTCATGATGGATTTTATGATATCCTGACGCGGTGTGCGAAGATCATATACTTCCGGTATTGTAATCCAGAGTGTATTGCCACTGTAGTAGCGATTAAACGTGATTCCATAATAGAATGGTCTTATCACAATTAAATCATTTTTATCAGCAATGGTTTGGATTTTCGCGGCCAGTAAATCAATATTTGTTCTGCGCGTATGGGCAGCAGTCCATGAATCGGTAAAAATAAACAGCGACACGCCAATGACAAAGACAATCCTTATGATTCTACCGATAGAACTGCCTTGACAAAGATTATCAATCCCCTTTTCTATGATGACAATGATGACTGCCATCAACGGCAGGAAATACCAGTTTTGCATCGGGTAAGATAATATGATTAAGAACGATACATATGCGATGATGCTCAATAACATTGTTATTAATAAGAATAGGGAGACATCTCCCTGATGAAAATTATCTGAAGTCGATTTCGGCTTTAACAGAATTATCAGAAATGAGATCAAGGAAAGTAATGCCAGAAGTGCCCAAATCCAGGAAAACGAGATTCCGGACGCGTTAGTCGCCAGTTGAAACTTATTCATAATCCATGGCAGACCAACGGGGGCCTTCATTAGAATTCCCCAAGCGTTTCTTTGGGAAACAACCTCAAAATAAGGCAATACTGAAATTGCCGCCAAAAAACCAGTTACCAGGGGGAATACGATTAGTTTCCATTCGCGCCGATAAATCCCTGCTGCTGAGGCACCGGCACATATGGCCAGGATAAGAAAGGAATTGTGATAAAGACATTGCACACTCAGAAGAACACAAATTATCGCGGCAATCATTTGCCAGGGGGTAGGATTCAGAAAAAAACGCCACACGGTTGCCAATGACAGCAGGATCAGCAGCGTGCCCAGTCCGTAAGCTCTCATCGTATCCCCAATCAACATTGCCGGACACATGGCAAAAAGAGCCAAAGATATAAGAGGCAGACGGATGCCTAATGATCGTATTACGAACCACAGAGAGCCTAAAAGGCCGAGGCCAACAAGGAAACCCAAGATGCGCAAAGAAAAATCAGTGTTACCCAGGCCGATAAAAGCCCACACTTTGAGTATGAAGAACCACAGCAAGGGAAAGGAATCGTATTGAAGGGTTTGCCATAATTGACTTAGCATCGGCAGATTGGACAAATTAACAACGCATACCTCATCACGCCAGAGAGGACCAGCTTTTACCAGAAATATAAAATGCAGCGCGATTAAACCAAATAAGAGAGCCATTGTTGCTGCAATTTCCAGCCAGGAAATGATCTTATTATTTTTATTCATGAGCTTATTCAAATGTTCATCGTATTTATAAATGCGCGGAAGATCTTTTCATTGTTTTCAATCCCATTTCCATCATATTATTTTTCCAAATAGTTGATAATTTCTTTCGGAACCAATACCTGATCATTTCCATGTTTTGCAAGATATTTGTAATAAAAAGATCGGTCGCTCCCCAGATATTGAGCGGCGATTCGGCCGGAAATTTGCATCAGGCTAATATTCTGATTCAAGTTACGACTAGCAGATTTAAATGAACGGGCTATTTCCGCCAGAGGCGTAACCGCACCTATGAGTAAAACAATTACAAGTGCAATTTTTAATGCTTTGGAATAATGGTTCCAGAGTTTAACAAGAATGATTTGAAGAATTAAAAGCGACGGAATAGAAGCCCGCATGGTCAGATCATTATAGTGGCCGAAGCGATAAAACGGGATGAACATGAGTGCCGTCATGGTGATGATGACGAGCATTCTGTTTTCCTGACTGAGCTTATGGAAGTATCGGAAAATGAAAAAGGCGAAAACTCCAAATTCCAGCAAACAAAACAGCAGGTACTTGGAAAAGACATTGATGAAGCTGCCTTGTTCCCAGATAAAAGCATGAACATGCGGATACTGATTGCCCAGATAATAAAACCCAAGCGGCATGATGATGCCGATAGCCGGCACGAAGGATCTTAGATTGAAAAAATTACGATATCCATTTTTTAGCAAAAGAACTGCCATCATCGGAAGAAGACCAATAAGTACAAAGTTCGACCATAAAAAAGATATCGCCAAAATGAACGTTCCGGGTATCGGCTTTTTTTCTTTATTTTGTAACAAACTGAATAAAAGAGACGTTGTCAGCCACCCTCCGATAGCATGTTGAGGCGCCCAATAGAGTTGAGCAGTATTGGATGAGTAATTCCAAAAGTCATATCCGGCCCACCATTCCAAATGAGGCACACCATCGACAATAACGGTGAACCTTGTGATCAGCGTTCCAATAATGTCCAGACCACTGAACAGAATAAAGAAAAAAAGTATCCATAGCGATGTTTTATGGGTTAGTTTCATAATCCAATGGGTGACCAGACAGATTCCTAAAAAGGACCATAGAAAGGCAAAGGTATGTCCGAAAGCGATGTTGGTTATCTTTCCTACAAGCGCCGGAACAAGATAGTAAGCAAGATAATAGCAGAGGTAATAGACATCGCTGGTTTCGCTGCGATAATGGGCAGGCCAACTGAAATTGATCAGATCATAAAATATTCCGTTGTGCTTCAGATAATCCGCATTCTGATAACATATACCGCCGACACCTGATAATAAAAGCCATAAGAAAATAACTGTCCCGAAAATCAGCATAACTTTTATCGGATGAGTTTGAGAATCAACTTTTGAAAAGACCGGTGTTGTCTCTGTGCGTTGATAAAAAGAAAGTGCGTAAGACAGGCCGTATAAGGTTAAGGCGGAAATAATAATCGCGTAAATGAATTTAAAATAGCTGAACCAAAAAAGTATGTAAGGAAGTGTCAGGTAAATAAGGGTGGAATATTCCAGCAGAGGAACATGAGGATTGTGAAAATTATCCTTATTTTTTCTTAACCGCATAAATTCATAAATGACTTTAAGCCCTTTTTGAAAGAATCCTTTAAAATTGACAGAAGGAGTTCCTCCTTTTCGATAGCAGAAAGAAATCTTTGTCCAGTGAATTCTGCTTATCCGATTAAGTTCCACGCTTAAATAAGCATTTCCCAGATATATATTCTCGGGAATATTCTTAAGCGCGGCAGATAAAACATTTGCAGCCATTAACCGGAAAGGAACGTTCGCATCTCTGATATAAGTTTTAAAGATTAAAAATATAACACTCATCAATATCTTGCTGACGATGAAACGAAACCATCCGTCCCCTCTGCGGGGGCGATAGCCAAAAACCAGAGGATGTTTTTCTTTCAAATGCCAAAATGTTTGAAATTCTCCGGGATTAGTCTGTCCATCGGAATCTGTCTGAAAAATCCATCGAAAGCCTTGTTTTACAGCCCATTGATAAGCGTACATACAACTGTGGGCATGCCCGGAATTTTCTTTGTCAATGATAATTAACCGTGGATTATTATTTTGCAACCGCTGAACAATTTCCAGCGTTTTATCCGTGCTTCCGTCGTTGATAATAATGACATTACCGTCGTGCTGCCTGGCAATGTCAGACCATTCTTCAATGGCTTGACTGATTGTTTCCTCTTCATTAAATGCGGGAATGACGATGGCCAGATTGGATGCCAGGGTGCCATTGAATAGAACCTGGGTGCGCATCTTACTTCCCCTTTTTTGAAATCATTTTTACCAGATTCATGGAGCGCAAAAATACCTGATCCATATTGTAGTATTGGAACTCTGCAAGACGTCCGCTGAAATGAACCGGTGTTTTTCCTTGGAGCTCTTTGATGGCCAGCTTTTGATATTTATTGTTTTTCGAAATATTTTTTGCTGAAAGCAGCGGATAAAATGGCTCGCCTACATCGGTTGGATATTCGAAACAGACCGTGGTGTTCGATGAGCGCTGACCCGTTACATGCTTGATTTCTATAGAACGAGTGTAGTCGTGCGCGTTGGGATAGTTTATCTGCACACATGGTTGTTTGTAATCTTGAGCGTATGTTTCCCATTTAAAATGGAGGGAACGATATTCCAGATGTCCATATTTGTAATTAAAATATTGATCTACAGGACCGGTATAGATAAGCAGATCGACTTGCTGCTTCAATTTCGCAATATCATCAGCAAAAATTTCGCAATCCAATTTAATCTGAATGTCAGGATGTTGAACAATATTTTTAAAAAGCGGAGTATAACCGTCTCTGGCATGAGCTGAAAATATTCTGAGAGGTAGCGGTCGTTAAAATCAAAACGCAGCGGCAGACGGGCCGTGATTTCTGCGTCCAATTC
>JBATES010000037.1:0-1873 GCA_049664145.1 Smithella sp. | reverse complement strand
ATAGAATATTTAGAAGTTGTAAAAGGTTTGGAAAATATAAACGGCATCAAAAAAACTGACATAGGAGGTTATTCACCATTAAAGCCGCCGGAGAGTCGGAATTGCACACTGACGGAATCCGGGAAGGCTCAGGTTCAATGCCAAGGGCAGTCGAAAAAAGGCTGAATGGCGGTTATCGGGTGGCGACGAAGGTTAGACTGGTTGTCTTTCAAAAAAGGGTCACTTGGGTATTCCGTTTCTGCACTTCAGTCGTGGCGCCCCGCGCTTTGGCCGCATTAATGCTCTGAATGACGATATGACAGGATAAACAATGCCGGATCAAAAGGAGTAAGCCGCAACAATGCAGCAAAGGAAGAAATTAACAAGCGCTGAAAAAAACAGAAGACTGAAAAAGCGGCAAAAACGCGCCGCCTGAAAGCAAAGCGTCAATAACGGCTGACCATCATTGACCGGCAGGGCGCTGGCCGTTTTAACGCCCGTTGTTTGTGCCGGTATTATCAGCCAGTCGGTCATGCCCGTAGGCGCAGCCGATCAGGTGGCGAACAAATGAAATTATCTGAATAACCGGCCATCCGCGTATGAACTGGCGTTGCAGGATCAAAACCCGCAAAACCGGCAAGACACCCCGATCAGCCTTCCGCCGTTAAAAAAGGAAAAATATTTTAACGAAGGCTGAGGCCTCACCTTTGCCGAAATTAAGTACAATAGCAGCCTGGGCCTTTTGGGCGATGTCATGATTGCCCATATGCTTGGTGAAAACTTCGCCGTTGCCCTGGAAGGCGAGGGCGGCGCAAACCACCAGCGAATTTTGGCCACTTTGGGTACTGAGTTTGCCAAAAGGCACGGCATCAAAGTAACCGGCGAATATCTCCGGCAGTTGATCGATTTTCAGTTCGTGTCCGGCAGCGAAGAAGAACGCATCGGCCAGTTCGGGGCCGGAGTAAACTATTACTACAAAGTCGATAAATGAATTCTGGATAAAATAGGCGTCACGATCAGCTACTCGAAAGCGGAAGACAAAGAATTATCAGCAAAGAACTATTTTATCGATACCGCCACCGTTTATGAATTATGGAAAAATAATAGAAACATCGCCGGTGCACAGAACATAAAATGATCCCTTAACCTCGGCCTTAAACCCTGGAAATGAGGGTATCTGCTGTTTGACGCAGGCTATGATCAGAACACCTATCAACAGAAATATTCCACCGACAACCTGGATTATTCCAGCGCATTGTTCAAAGGCACTTTTTCTCAGGATATAACGAATGACTTAGAATTAAAACTATCGGCGGGTACCAGCGCCAGTGAAAAATTAAGCACGGAATTGCAGATCAACTGGAAAATAATCAACAATGTAGCGGTTTATGTCAAAGGCGGCTACACGCATGTTGACTATCAACAGAGCGGTCTTACCGATCAATACGATAATATTTGGACAGCAGGGCTGGGCTTGCAATGGACGTTCGGCGGCGCGGAAAAAACCGCGGCAAACCAAAATGATCTCGATAACAAACAAAGCAGCATTGCCGCAGCCGCTGAGGCAAAAGACCATCAGCAATCGGCCGGCCGCAAATCCGGAAAGCTGGTTGCCGCCAACTTGTTGCAGGAAGTTGCCAAAAATCCCGCGATCCGCTCCGATCGGGTCATGGCGGCTGCCGACCAGTCCACCACAAGGCAAGTTTACATAGACAAAACATTGCTGCCGGCAGGAACGTCCATTAACACGCAGACCGGCGATATCAGCGCCGCGGTTGCCGCGGGCACGATTACCGGAATAACGAAAAATGGGGCTGCGTTTGTTAATACCGGACAATTTGCCATCGTCTGAACAGCATTTACCATTTATACGGCAAAAATTGCGGAACCGGTG
>JBATES010000036.1:0-5093 GCA_049664145.1 Smithella sp. | reverse complement strand
TAACGGCAGGAAACCCGATTTTTTCACTCAAAGCCAACGCCTCGTCTTCAGAACGAGCTATTAAAAAACCGGTCGTCTTGATGCCGATGCCTTCCAGAATTTCTTTGGCTTCATTGTTCCTGTCGCATCAGAACAATGCGGCAATTGAACACGGTAACGGGGTAACACAGATATTGAAAAGAAAATATCGGCGGGATTCCAATTTATTTGTCGGAGCAATGCCGGATGATTTGCCCATCTTTGTCTGACAAACATTGCATTGCAATGAAATATCCTGCGGAAGGCTGCGGGGCTCAATAGCAGATTCCCCTGCGTTTAGCGCTTTCTAAATATTTACAATCTCCCAATTCACAAGCTTTCAGAAAATCACGGCAACCAAGCGTTTTTTTACTCTGTAATATATAAACCATCCCCCTGTTGTTATAGGCAGCCGTAAAATTTGGATTGAGATCAACGGCAAGATTAAAATCCTCTATAGAGCGCTGATGCTGACCAAGGCTTGCGTAGGCCAGAGCTCTGTTTAAGTAAACAACAGCCTTGTCGGGTGCTATCCGGACAGCACTGTCATAGTGATCAATAGCTTCCTTTATTTTTCCCTCTGCACGCAGCGCACGACCAAGATTGTTATGGGCTTTGGCGTTATTTTCTGTTACCTGCAGAGCATGACTCCATAGTTCAATGCTGTTTTTCCAGTAACTGCATTGCTGCCAGGATAGAATTGCGAATATGGCCAAAATGCCTGTTCCTGCTGGAAATAAAAGTTTTTTATGCATTTCTTGACGCGGGAATAAAAGCGGAATACCCCAGACAAGCATCATGGCAATGCCGATAGACGGTACATATGTAAAGCGGTCGGCCATTGCGTAATCCGCGGATTTCACAAACCCTATTACGGGGACTAGCGTTCCCAGATACCAAAACCAACCCACAAACAAAAAAGACAATCTCTGACGGAAATAAATAACAGCAATCGAAATTACAATCAGGATGAAACAGGCGGTTAAAATTTTCCACAACGAAAAGAAATATTCATAAGGATAAAAAGAAGCCAGGTTGACCGGCCAGAGAATTTTTTCCAAGTATGAAACATAAGACATAACAGCATTTTGAAAACGGACAGAAAAGGGCAGGGTTTCCAGTGAAACAATCATATGTCCCTTGTTCTGGGCCCAGAGAGTCAGAATACTGAAAATAATGGATAAGAGAATTAAAGGTATCTTTTCCCCAAGAAGCCACTTCACTGAAATAAAACCATTTCCGCGTGCTTGTATTGCTTTCTGCCAACGTTGAAGCGGCCAGACATCCAGAAGCATCAGGGCAAAAGGCAGGGTGACCATCGTTGGTTTGGACATCAGTGACAGCGCAAATAATATGAAGCAAAGAGCATATCGGGACAGCTTAAAACTTTCCGTATAAAGGGCGTAAGCGTACAGGCTGGCTAATCCAAAGAAAACACTTAAAACGTCCTTTCGTTCAGCTATCCAGGCAACCGATTCCACCCTCAGGGGATGAAGAGCGAACAGAGCAGCGACAAAAGCACTGCGCCAGACAGCGCCGGTCATTCGATTGAAAAGCAAGAAAAGCAGCAACGTGCTCAGAATATGAAGGATAAGGTTGGTCTGATGGTAACCGCCGGCGTTCAGGCCATGGATCTGATAATCAAACATCAGCGAAAGCCATGTGACAGGATGCCAGAATTCAGCGTAAAGGGTACTGAATGCCCAGTGCAATCCATCCGGCGTTATTCCCGACTGAATATAACTGTTTTCTGTAACATAAACTTCATCATCAAATTTGAGGAAGTCGAACTGATACGTCTGCCGGTAAACGGCAAGTGTCAAAACGGCTAATACGATGCAAATAATGAATTTCTGTCTGCCTGGCCAGATATTTACTTTCTTCAGCACTGATCAGTTGGAGTTCTCCTCATTATCTTAAACGTGTGTTTCAGTGAACACGCCTTCCAGCTCTGTTCCACAATGTGAGCATTTTTTATCTTTTAGATTCATACTGACCACCTGAAAACCGTAGCGTTCGATCAGCAGTTTGCCGCAGTGAAAACATCTTGTGTTCTCGCCGTCATCACCGGGCACATTGCCGCTGTAAACATATTTTAAACCGCTTTCCCTGCCGATTTGCGCGGCCCGGTGCAGGGAATCAAGAGGCGTTACGGGTTTGTCTCGCATTTTGTATTGCGGATGAAAACGGCTGATGTGCCAGGGCGTTTCCCTGCCCAGGCCGGCAATAAATCGGGCAATGTCTTGCAGCTCTTCATCACTGTCATTCAATCCGGGAATCAGCAGCGTGGTTATTTCCACCCAGATTCCCTTTTCCTTCATGGTCTGCAAACTCTCCAGGACAGGATTGAGCCGGGCGCCGCAATGTTTTTTGTAAAACTCATCGCGAAAGGATTTTAAATCCACATTGGCGGCGGCCAGATATGGAGCGATCATCGCGATTGTTTCCACGGTCATAAAGCCGTTAGTGACAAAAACATTTTTCAAACCGTTTTCGATGGCGATCTTTGCGGTATCCAAAGCCAGTTCAAAATAGACGGTCGGCTCGGTGTAGGTATAGGCAATGGTCGTAGCTTTGTTTTTCTTCGCTTTGGTGACGATTTCTTCCGGGAGAAAATCTTCGCCGGCGATCATGCGTGTTGCTGCAGGCATTTGCGAAATATCGTGGTTCTGGCAGAAATCACATCGGAAATTACAGCCCACCGTGGCAATGGAATAGGATTTAGAAGCGGGATAAACATGAAAGAATGGTTTTTTTTCGATGGGATCAAGGTTTTCAGCAATCAGCGTTCCGTAAACCAGAGAATACAAAACGCCTTGCCTGTTTTCCCGGACACCACAGATACCGCTTCTGCCGGGATTAATCCTGCATCGGTGCGCACACAGATTGCAGCGCACCTGTCCATTATCCAGTTTCTCGTACAGTGCCGCTTCCTTCATCATTGTTGAGCCTGCTTTAACATATCACTCACGGCTTCCGGCGTCGCTTTGCTGACATTGGCATTATTCAACTGAAAAGCGTTGAGAATCGGACTCTGCGCTGTGCGGATGGTGTATCTGACGGGGAAGACCATTCCGACAAACGCGCCAAAAGGATTTTTTCTCAAAGGAAATATCTCTTCGAGTTCCTCAAAAAAATCGTAAACAATCGAGGGGAAATAAATGACACTGCCCCATTTAATCATCGTCTCCCCCGCGACATCCTGCACCATTCTTTTGATTTCCGGGTAGCTGTAAAAACGCATTGAGCCGGCGAGGTTGAAGCCAAAATTTTCTCTTAAGCTCTGCCGGGTTCCAAAAAAAGAATAGTTGTTTAAGAACCCGATGAAGATTCGGCCGCGACAAACCCTGATGGCTTCTTCAATAACCTTGCGCGGATTATCGGCAACTTCCAGAAAGTTTATGATGGTTACAATATCAAATTCATTATCAGAAAAGGGAATGTCTCCGGATTGGGCCAGGACAAACTC
Organism: Smithella sp.; assembly: GCA_049664145.1. Lineage (GTDB taxonomy): Bacteria > Desulfobacterota > Syntrophia > Syntrophales > Smithellaceae > Smithella. The sequence goes on along the minus strand of JBATES010000036.1, from coordinate 1,606 downwards.
GGCATGATCACCGTATCGTTGCCGGGCGATTTCCAGTTTTTCTTTGGAAGAATCAACGCCTGTTAACGAACACCATTTTTCGTTGAAGATTTGCAGATAATTGCCGGTGCCGCAACCGATATCCAGCAGCCTTTCCCCGGGTAGCGGCGTTACCAGATCCAAAACGAGTTCTTTCTGCCGCGCAAAGATGTAATCCCGGCGAGGTATCCCGCCATGCCTGCCCGCAAATCGCGCTGATGGATGATCAGGATACATTTGATCAGCTCCTGCTAAATTTTCACGACCCTATCATGACCGTTTTTCGGGAAGTTCGCCTTGGAGGCTGAAACCCGCCATGATTCTTTTAAAACAACGTATCAGGGATTATACATTATTTTTATAAAAATGTATCGTTTTGAATTTTTTTAACCGCCGATTTCCGACATAATCCGTGTGCATTTTTTCAGGGTGTTGCCCGTGCAAACGACATCGTGCTTCTGGGGTTTTAATAATACGGCATCCCAGATGAGCTTTTCCAGTTCCGCATCACTGCAATTTCCCCTCAACGCTTCTTTTAAATCCACTTCCGATTCATTGAGCAGGCAGGCTCTGAGTTTTCCATCAGATGTCAAACGAAGACGATTGCAGGTTGCGCAGAAATGATCGCTGACCGGATTGATAAAACCGATTTCACCGCACCCGTTTTTTATCTTGTAGATTCGGGCCGGACCGTCCGATTTGTTTTTCTTGCCCTTTAACGGTTCCAAGGGGTATCGCTGATTAATGGCTTCCATTAACTCCGACACCGGCATATAGTCTTCGCCATAATCCAGTTTTGTTTTACCCATCGGCATCAGCTCGATGAAGCGAACCTGGAAAGGTTTCTCCGCCGCTAGTCGGGCAAAATCCATCGCTTCGTCATCATTGAAACCTTTAATCAGAACGGTGTTGATTTTTATCGGCGAGAAGCCGACTTCTTCGGCGTGGATAATGCCGCGCAAAACAGCATCAAGATTTCCGCCGTTGGTAATTTTAAAATATTTATCTTTATCCAGGGAATCCAGACTGATATTGATGCGACGGACACCGGCGTCAAAAATTTTTCCGGCACATTCTTCCAGAAGAAGGCCGTTGGTCGTCAAGCTGATGTCTTTCAGACCGTCTATTTTTTTAAGGGCGGAGAGAAAGTCAGCACATCCCCGACGCACCAGGGGTTCTCCTCCCGTAACGCGCACCTTAATCAATCCCATTTTAACCGCCAGACCAACAACGCGGATAATTTCCTCATAACGCAAAATATCCTCATGGCCCTGCAGGGAAATGCCTTCTTTGGGACGGCAATAGACGCAGTTCAGATTGCACCGGTCAGTGATGGAAACGCGCAGGTAATTTATTTCTCGACTGTATTTATCCAGCATAACTTTTGAGGCTCTTCTTCATTGTGTCTTAAATAGCACAATTGAATGATTCAGGCTATTAAATGTTTCTATTAAATGTTTCTTGACAGACCAATTATTCTCTAATAAACAAAATCATCGTATGTGTCCTGCCCTTTGTTTATGCAAATCACGTCAGGAATAGAAAAATAATCCGGAGTTATCATGGAAAAAGCGCCTATTACTAAAGC
>JBATES010000035.1:0-3875 GCA_049664145.1 Smithella sp. | reverse complement strand
GGGTATTCTCTGTGCGTGGGCGCTGGCCACTGTTATATCCGACATTACCCTGGCGGGACATCATCCGGCCAAGCTGCAAATCGCGAAGTGGCGGCATATTCAAACCGTGACCGACCCGGCAGGCATCAGAGAAGGGGCGGATATTGTCGTGGATGCCACCGGTTCGGCCAGTGGTGTGATGGAAGCCATGAGACTCTGCCGTCCCCGCGGGACCATTGTTCTCAAAACAACCATTGCCGAGCGGGGCGATATCAACCTGGCGCCAGTGGTCGTAAATGAAATCACCATTATCGGATCAAGGTGCGGACAGTTCCGGGATGGAATAAAAATGCTGCGGGACTACCCTGATATGCCGCTTACGCGGTTAATCACTGATCGATACCCCATTGGCGAGGCTGTTTCGGCCTTTGCGTGCGCAACCCGACCGGATGCCATAAAAGTCTTGCTGCAGATTAATGCTTTGCCGGAATTTTCAAGACGTGTCATCTGAAAAACAGCTTACTTCCTCTGCCGCGATTTTGATTATTTTCAATCCCATCTATTCCCATCTATTCCTTTATTGGTAAGCATTTGCTTAATGCATGTTCGTTAGCGGCACTTTTAGTGCAAGATTCAGGTATTATCTGGAGGTCATTATGAAAGTTAGAATAGCCATCCGCTCAGGCAAACATCATTTTTATTTGCTCATTTTCGCACGGATACGTTCCTGATATTCGGTGATCTCGTTTCGCAGGATATCCAGATCAGCGATACGGTCATCCAGTCTTTTTAAGTGATTGCCGAGCAGCTCCAGAAGCCTTTTGAGTACTTTTTCATTGGATTTTTCATAGGTCCACATGGCTTCGAGTTCCTGCATGTCCGTCAGGGTCATGCCCATGATCTTCAGGCGTTTGATCAGTTTCAGACGCCTGAGATCAGCGTCCGTATAGATTCTGCGTCCGCCCTCCACCCGTTTGATGGAATTGAGCAGGCCTATTTCTTCGTAATAGCGGATGGTCCGCTGGCTCATGTCCAGTTTTTTAGAAAGCTCTCCGATGGAGGTAAATTCATCACTCATTGTCTGCACCTGTTCATTATGATGCGTTAAATTTTTCTTTGAGTTCCCGCTTTAATATTTTTCCTGACGGATTTTTAGGCAACTTATCGGCAATGACTATTTTCTTGGGGCATTTGAATCCGGCCAGCTTTTCCCGGCAGTAAGCGATAATTTCCATGTTGTTAAGGGTCACGCCCCTTTTGGGCACGACGACAGCCGCTACGATTTCTATCCACTTGGGATCGGAAAGCCCGATCACCGCCACCTCTTCGATACCCGGATACTGGTAGATAACCTCTTCCACTTCACGGGAGGCCACGTTCTCGCCGCCGGTTTTGATCATGTCCTTTTTCCGATCTACAACATACAGGTAGCCATCGCTGTCGAACAGCCCCAGGTCGCCGCTGTGGAACCAGCCGAACTCGAAAGCGTCGGTGGTTTTTTCCGGGTCGTTCAGATAACCGGTCATGACATGGCCGGACCGATGGACGATTTCTCCGACTGTGCCAACGGGAACAAACTTCCCGTCATCATCCATCAGACGGGTTTCCACATTCAATACCGGTTTGCCCGCAGAGCCCGGCTTCAGCAATTGATCCTCGGGTTTCAGGATGGTGGCCACCGGCCCCATTTCGGTCTGGCCGTAATAGTTCCAGAGCTTCAGTCCGCGGAATGTTACCGACAACTGCTTGATAATTTCCACCGGCATGATGCTGGCGCCGTAGGCCGCCTTTTTCAGACTGCGATGATTATAGTTTTTAAATTCCGGATGGTTCAAAATCCCGATCCAGACGGTCGGCGGAGCGAACATATGCGTGATCTGATACTTTTCAATCAGCCTGATCATTTCCGCGGGGTCCGCCTTGTGCATGATGACATTGGTGGCCCCGATATACAGATAGGGCATGAGGAAGCAATGAAGCTGGGCGCAGTGAAAGAGGGGCAGGGCGTGCAGGCTCACATCGTCGGTCTCGTACTGACCGTCGAAAATGCAGCTGTGATACTGCGACATGAGCGCCCGGTGCGACAGCATGGCGCCCTTGGGCTTGGACTCTGTCCCGCTGGTGTAGGGAATCTGCACGGTATCTTCCGCGCTGACATCCACCTGGGGCTCGTCGTAGGGCATAGCGTCCACCTCCGTCATCAGGTTGAAGAAACCCTCGGGAACGATGGAATCGCCCAGGGGAAGGAAACCCCACTTTTCCACGGTGGCGAATTTGTCCTGATCCTTGGCAATGATCGGGTACAGGATGTCTTCGATGATGAAGATCTTTGCTCCCGAATGATTGATGACGTAGGCGATCTCTTCGGCGTTGAGCATGTAGTTGATGGGAACCTGGATGGCGCCGATCTTGGCCAGGCCGATCATGCTGATGGGATAGTAGGGGGAGTTGTAAGCATAGATGGCCACCCGGTCGCCTTTTTTGACACCGTAGCTGGTCATGAGGTTGGCAAAGCGCCTGGCCTGCCGTTCGAGATCATAAAACGAAATCTTCTGATCGCGGAAAATAATGGCGGTTTTATCGCCGTATTTTGTTGCGGCCCTCCGGGCCATATCGCCAAGGGTGTCGCGGTAACAAATGTTGCTCATATTCATGTCCTCTCGTTTTAATCAGGTTCAAGATTCAAGGCCGTCGGCTATCCGCTATCAGCTTTCTTTATATTTCTTTTCAAACATTTCTTTGAGTTTGTATTTTTGAATCTTGCCGCTGGCCGTCATCGGGAACTCCCTGAGAAACTCCCAATAGCGGGGGATCTTGTGGCGGGCGATCTTTCCCTTGCAAAACTCGTTAAATTCTTCCGGGGTTGCCGTCTCTCCTTCTTTGAGCTGAACGGCAGCCAGAACCTGTTCTCCATATTTTTTGTCGGCGATACCGATAACCTGGGCATTGGCGACTTTCGGATTGGTATAAAGAAATTCCTCGATTTCGCGGGGATAAATATTTTCACCGCCCCGGATGATCATGTCTTTGATCCGTCCCGTTACTTTAAAATAGCCGTTTTTGTCCACGACACCCAGATCGCCGGTGTGCAGCCACTGATCCTGATCGATCGTGTGCGCCGTCGCTTCGGGCATCTTGTAGTAGCCCTTCATGACGCAGGCGCTGCGGGTGACAATTTCGCCCTGCGTGTCCGCCGGCAGATCAAGGCCTGTTTCCGGATCAATAATTTTGCCTTCGATATCCGGCAGGAGGCGTCCGACGGTGGCGACGCGCAACGCTACCGGATCATCGCGGCGCGTCATCGTCATGACCGGCGACGACTCCGTCTGGCCGAAGGCAATGACAATTTCGGAGCAATGCATTTTGGTATTCACCTGGTTCATGGTTTCGACGGGGCAGGGCGCCCCGGCCATAATGCCGGTGCGGAGCGACGTCAAATCATAGCGACCAAAATCGGCATGATTCAAAATGTTGACAAACATAGTCGGCACGCCGTTGACGGCCGTGCATTTTTCTCTGGCCATCGTTTCCAGCGCGATTTTCGGATCGAAGGATTCCAGGATGACCATCGCTGATCCGTGGTAAACGCTGTTGAGCGTACTCATGACGCAGCCGAAGCAATGAAAGACCGGCACCTGAATCAGCAGGCTGTCTTTTTCGGTCATACCCATCACGTCCCCGACCATACGGGCGTTGTTGACGATGTTGTGGTGCGTCAGCATGACGCCTTTGGGGAAGCCGGTTGTCCCGGAAGTGTATTGCATATTGATCACGTCATCATCGGAGAGAGCGCTCATCCGGTCATCGAGTTCCCGCTCCGTTACTTGCTCTCCCATTTTGATCAGATCAAAAAATTTAAACATGCCGGGTGTATTTTCTTTTGACCCGATATAAAC
>JBATES010000034.1:0-3173 GCA_049664145.1 Smithella sp. | reverse complement strand
TGCCGTAACCGTCGCATGCCGTGCCGCCCCCTTCGCAATTGCTGGCCCGCGGATGATCAGATCTGAATCCGGCAAAGGCATTGGTGCTGTCCAGAAAATCCGTAAAGTACGGAGAGGGAGTGCCGATCGTAATGGGGTTGGAGTGAAAAACATCCCCCAGCTTCCAGCCGTCCGGATTAGTCGTAATCGTCGCATCTAATGGATCCTTGTCGTAACCGCGAACGTATTTGATGATTTTATTCGCCGTCGCCTGATCGGCCACGCCCATATTTAAATAGGAGACAGGGACAGTCGCATCAATGTCCGAGGGTTTGAAATTGACCAGACTGCCGCCGATCAAAGTTTTTATATTGCGGTCTGCCGCGGCTGTCGTGGACAGCCGGGAGCCGGCCTCCCATAGGACATTGTCCAGACTTCCATCGGCTTTCAGCGACCACTTCTTCAGGTATCCCTTCCAGAAAGGATCATCGCTGGGCTCAAAAGATGCTTCATAAATAAAATTCTCGTCGGCCAGCCGTGACGAGGAAACGGATGCCGTGGAGAAGGAGAAGGATTTATTGACAATGTCCGACAGGATATTGGTGAGGGCGCTGTTCAGAGCCGCTGTGTCGTCGGCATAATAGGCATGACCGCTGACCGCCGTACCGCCGTGGGAAGCCATCCGATCCAGTTCCGGCCTTGCGGCATCCGTTAAAGCCATCCCCAGAACATAGGTTTTGACGTTAAAAGTGTAATCCGTCTGGTTGGCGCCGGAGCCCAGTGTTTTAACCAGGGCACGCAGGTTGTCGATTTGCGTCAGTGCGGCGGGCATCAGAGCGGTTGCCGACCCTGCTGTGCCGCTCGCATTCACGCTGGGCAGGCCATCTGTAACATAGACCACAAAATTTTTCTGGCAGGAATCGGTGATGGGACTCGTATTGCTTGTGTTTGTCTTGTAATCTTTTTCTCCTTTGAAATAGTTGATGGCCGATTTGAAGGTCCCCTCTGTCGGCGTCAGTCCGGCGGCGACAATGTAGGCGCAGGTGTTGCCGTTGCCGCAACTCATGTACCCTGTCTCATCGTTTTCCTTCATATTCAGTTTGGCCAGGAGACTGGCCGTGGAGCCGCCGCAGGCAACATCCAGATAGCCGCCACCGGCAGGATAAGACTGAGTAGATATGATATTACATTGAGAGTTGGGAGGAGTCCAGTACCAAGATCGCGCCGTGTAATACCAAGACAGTCTTCTGCCATAATCGTAATAACCTAGAGCTTTATCTTCATCCGATGGGGCAAACTGGCTATTATTCCAGAAAATATTATCATATTGTCCGGGATTGGCACCGGCATAAGACCCATCATTTGTACCTAGCTTCGTGTGATAGCAATTATAAGAATCACATACAGATTCGCTCGAATTATAACCTGTAGAATAGCAGAAACTATTTCCAAAGTTATTAGGTGCGTATAATGTACCAGGAAGCTTGTAATAAACAAACTTTCCACTATCTGTTGGATTTTCATATTTTTGCGTCTTAGGATAGATTAGATTACAATAGCGCTTTCTCACATCGCTATTTACTGCATTATTTGTAATTATTTCATCAAGATAGGTAGCATCAAAGTTTGCATTATCGTTGTCGCAGGTGTCCTGGCAAGTTGTCCGTTTGGCATCATCACCCGTAACACAGTAATCATAGCATGCCGCAGGCGGGTTTGGACAATAGGACCGCGGATCATAGGACGCGAAATAGGCGGCGTTGTGAAGATGATTGGCGGTCACAGCAGGCAGTTTATAGGTCATGATCCCCAGTCGCATCTGGCCGGCATATGTGTTGACCATGGTCTGCAAAGCCCTTTTACCTTCAACCAATCGACTGTTTGTTCTGTAAGCTCCTATGGCGTTGCCGACAAAATCCTCGTCCATACTCTGGGAGTTGTCAAGAATGAGTAAAACGTTGGGTTGAACGGTGCTTCCCGATGTGAAAAGCTCCTGCTCGTCTGCTGCCGCGAATTTTGCCCCGAATGGCGAAAGATAAGCCATCAGTGCCAAAATTATAATAACAGAGAGAAACTTACCACCCCTCTTCATAAATCCGTACCTCCTTGCAAGCTGATCTTAATTGGCTAGCGAATGACGACTTCTTTCAGGACACCATTGACAAACAACATCTCCGCAGCCCATTTCTGATTGGAAATGCGGCTGCTTTTACCCGACAGTCTCGTTATCTTGACGCTGCGCAGGTTGTATTGTTGTTTATTTTCCAGATAAAGAATGTTATTTTCAATTTTTTTAATAAAACCGACAACTTTAAACATCCTAACCGTTTTCTGAGACGTCCCCTCTGATGTTTTGCCACTTGAACCAATCGAGGTTACCGCCTGCCCCTGCCCCAAAGGAAAGGATAACAATATTGCTGCCATTCCTGTTATTAAGACTATTTTATATTTACGCATTTTTCTTCCTCCCTGCAACTTGGTGGGATTAAGTCAGCAGCAATCACTTGTATATCGTGCTGATCGGCACGGGGCCGTACCCTATTCCGACATCTACCTGCACGGTCGAACCATAAGCCGTATTGCGCCCTTCAACCGTGATATTGAACCTGGACATCCCCCATCCCTGTCCCGATTCCATGGAATAACCGGCTAAAGGTAAAGGGGCCATCGGGCTTGCCGCCGTCGATGTATATCTAAATTGCGAACCTGAATTATTGGTTGTGCTGACATCGCGCCAGGTGCTGCCACCCAGGCCATAACCGGTTGTACTGGCGGCTGGTTCAAAGGTTTGCGTAAGATTGTGAATGCCGCTTTCCACGGCGGACAGAGCCATTTTGTCTCCTACGACTACTGCGCTGGTTCTTAAATCTCCCGTTGATAACTGGAGGGCGAATAACGTCAAAGCCATCAGGATCATGCAGGCAAGTACGGCAGCGATCAGGGCAAATCCGCTTTCGGAATTCATGACTTTTAAATATTTAAATTGCTTATCAATCATATGTCTCATTGTGATATGGCATGGTTTCTGGGCATGACACGGGTTGAATAGACCAGTCTGCGTCTCTGATTCGTAGACGGGTCAACATCTTCCGTCTCCAGGGCAAGGATAATTTCTATGGTCCGGATCGTCGGAATGGTTGACGGGGTGGTTCCCGGAAATATTTCAACGCCCGCCCCGTTGAAATAGCGAAAAA
>JBATES010000033.1:0-19435 GCA_049664145.1 Smithella sp. | reverse complement strand
GCATAAATTCCTCCTGAAAAGCAAATCCTGTTAAAAATATCTGCTGATTAAATCGGCGTATCTTCCGGAAGCGCCGATATTGTCCAACACAACCGCTTTGCCTTTTTCTCCGCGCCTGGTTAATTCTTCGGGATTACCGAGCATCTGCATCATGCCGCTGAATAACTCCTCCCCGTTTTGTATCATTATACCGCAACCGGCCTCTTCCAGTAAAGTTTTTTCCTGACTGAAATCTTCCATCGACGGGCCATAAAAAATTACCTTGCCCCAGGCCGCCGCCTCCAGAATATTCTGACCGCCTTTCGGCGCCAGCGACCCGCCGCAAAAAACAATCGAAGCGAGCGAATAGACCTTGAACAACTCGCCAATGACATCAACAATAATAACGCTCTCGTTGTTTCTTGACCGCCCGTTATTGATTTCGGACAGTTTGATAACATCACGAAAACCGGCCCCTTCTACAAGTTTGACAACCTCATTCGTTCTCTCGATGTGCCGCGGCACTAAAATCAACCGGAAGTCCGGATAACGCTCCAGAAGTTTCCGGTAAACATCGATGACGATTTCATCCTCTCCCGGATGCGTGCTTCCCACGACAAAAAATCTTTCCTTTTCCTTCACGTTCAGACGGCGGGTGATTTCCTTTTGCAATTCAGGCGAAACCTTGGCCGCCAGACCGTCATACTTGGCGTTTCCCAGAACCTGTATTTTTGAGGCATCCATCCCGATGTCTTGAATCCTTTGAGCATCAACGCCGGAAATCATTCCGGCAAAATCCAGACCACTCAAAATTTTTTTCCACAAAAAATCGGTCAGACGGTACCGGCGATAAGAACGTGGCGATATTCTGCCGTTCACCATTAATGTCTTGATCCTGCTTTTTGCGCAGGCATGCAGAAAATTTGGCCAGAGTTCTGTTTCCACCAGCACAAAAACGTCCGGGTTGACCATGTTGATCACTTTACGGACAACGACCGGAATATCCAGCGGGAAATAAATAAAGGTGACTTCGTCTTTAATAAATTTTTTCGCCATTTCCTGTCCGGTCTCCGTCCAGGTGGAAAAAATAATTTTCACCTCCGGCCGTTTCCTTTTCAGGGAAGCGATAATCGGCGCGGCGGCGGTTACCTCGCCCACGGAAACAGCATGAATCCAGACCCGCGGCCCGCCTTGGACATCTTCCAGAATTTTTGTCTGCCGGCCGCCAAACTTCTGGACAAAACTATTACGATACTTGCCTGTAAATATGATTTTTACTAAAAAATAAGGTGCAATAACCAGCGCGGCAATCAATAAAATAATGTTGTAGAGAATGTACATGATTTTATATTTATATTTTTCTTCGGCGGTGTCAAGCAACAATTATGAACGATGGCTAAAAATGCAGACATTGACATTATCTCCTCTTTGATATATTTTACGGCCATCAATCACCAGGGAAAAATGAAACATGAAATTAATTGCTCCTTCAATTCTTTCCGCCGACGGCAGCAGGCTGGGCGAAGAAATTATCGCCGTCGAAAAGGCGGGCGCTGACTGGATTCACATTGACGTCATGGACGGCAATTTTGTGCCCAACATCACGATGGGACCGGCCATCATTTCCTCCTTAAGAAAAGTGACCAAACTGCCCTTTGACGTCCATCTGATGATTGCGGATCCCGACCGGTACGTTGAATCATTCTTCAAGGCGGGAGCCGATCTCATTACCGTGCACGTGGAGGCGTCCACGCATCTGCATCGCACGGTCGAACTGATTAAAAGCTTTGGCGCCAAGGCCGGTGTTTCGTTAAATCCGGCCACCTCTCTGGATCAGCTTACGGAGATTATTCATTACATCGATCTGTTGCTGATTATGACCGTCAATCCCGGCTTCGGCGGGCAGCAGTTTATCGGCACATCCCTGGCCAAAATCGCGCGGGCTAAAAAAATGCTGGCAGCCCTGCCGAATCAACTTCTTCTCGAAGTTGATGGTGGCGTCAATCTGAAAAATATCAACAATATTGCACAGGCGGGAGCCGATGTGATCGTTGCCGGAGCTGCTGTTTTCGGCACCGAGGATTACCCAAAAACCATCACCGCCCTGAAGACAACCGCCAACAGCACGCTGGCATAAAAACAGCCGTAGGGAATGTTCGTGGAACAGTCCCTACATTTTTGTTTTTCCTTTTTCCCTTCAGCCTTCGGTCTATCAACCTTCAGCCTGCCCCTACAACTTTGAACGTAGAACTTTGAACTTTATGACCCGGCGGGGAAAAGAGAGTTTTGTGCCAGCTTCATTTTGGCCAGTCTGAAAGCCAGCGCCGTGCTCAGACAACCGAACCCGTATTCAATACTTCTTTTCAGATTGATGGATGATGCTTCGGCAAAATAACTGGTCGGACAGCTTACTTCCGCAATCGTGTATCCATACCAGACTATCTGCGCCAGCATCTGATTGTCGAAAACAAAGTCATCGGAATTATTGTGAAGCGGCAGTTTCATCAGCAGCTCGCGGGAAAAAGCGCGGTAACCGGTGTGATATTCGGAAAGTTTCGCGCCGATTAAAATATTTTCCGTCAGCGTGAGAAAGCGGTTGGCGACATATTTCCAAACCGGCATGCCACCCTTGAGGGCGTAACCGCCCAGAATGCGTGAACCGAGCACGCAATGATAAAGACCGTTGCCGATCATCGATGTCATAGCCGGAATGAGTTTGGGCGTGTACTGATAATCGGGATGAACCATAATCACGATATCCGCGCCCTCTTCCAGCGCCAGTCGGTAACAGGTTTTTTGATTGCCGCCGTAACCAAAATTCCGTTCATGCACAAAAACTCTAGTTTGGGGAAGCTTCTGCGCCAGCTCGGCGGTATTGTCCGGGCTGGCGTCGTCAACAAGAATCACCAGGTCCACAACGCCCTGTGCCATGACTTCATTGTAGGTTTTGAGGAGGGTCTTTTCGGCGTTATAGGCCGGCATGACCACCACTACTTTTTTATTCTGAAACATGCTTTACCCGCGGCGCGTTCGGCGAACGCGCCCTACCCTGCAAATATCAAGAGCGAATCAATCTTTTGTAGGGATTGTTCCCCGAACAATCCGCCAGGGCGCACCATGTGACCTTTAGGTTATTCGATGAATGCGCCCTGGATTTAATTTTAAGATAACGCCAATGAAAAACAGCGCTGTTAAACGTTTCTAAGCAAAATGAGCGTCAAGTTTCTGCTGCTGCTTCTGGGCTTCCACGGCCATTCTTTCCATCAGTTCGGCCACCGTCGGTTCATCATGAAGCAGGCCCATAACCTGCCCCACAGGAAGCACGCCGTCTTTCATGTCACCGTCTTCGGTAGCGGTTTTAATCGCGTGGAATCCGTTAGCCATAAAGGCCAGCTGCCGGGCGTTTTTCCAGCCGGAGAGCAGAACGCCCACAAACAGTTTAAAGAAAGGCATTTTTAATTGTTTGGCGATATCCTGCGCATTGAAGAAAGCAGCCGGCAGATTCAAACCTTTTTTGATGGATCGTTCCGCGGCATCGGTCTTCATGATGCGGCAGAGCAGCCCGTCGAACCGGTCCGAATACAAAGTATCCTCGACACCCTTTTCCATGGACAGTCTCTTGTAGACGTTATGCAGCGGGCTTTCTTTGGTCGTCATGAAACGTGTGCCCATTGCGATGCCTTCCGCGCCCAGAGCCAGCGCCGCCGCCAAGCCCCTGCCGTCGCCGAAACCACCGGTGGCAATTACTGGAATCTTCACCGCATCGACAAGCGAGGGAACCAAGACCAGCGATGTCACATGCTCACCATGTGCTGCGGCTTCGTGGCCGGTGGCGATAACGCCGTCACAACCGTAATCTTCAGCCCGTTGGGCGTGGCGCGCATTAACCACCGTGGCAATAACCTTGCCGCCGTAGGCGTGAGACGCTTTGACAATCCAGTCACCCTTGCCCAGCGAGAAATTAATGACAGGAACCTTTTCTTCCAGAAGCACCTTGGCGTTTTCCGCCGCGCCCGGAAATAAAAGCGTGGCGTTGGCGCCAAAAGGTTTATCCGTGAGGGAACGGATTTCCTTGATGGCCGCGCGTGTCTGCTCGGCATTGAAAGGTCCCGTTGCCAGGATTCCCAGCCCGCCGGCGTTGGAAACAGCCGCGACCATTTTCGGAACGCTGATCCAGCTCATGCCCGATAAAAGAATCGGATATTTAATACCTAAAAGCTCTGTAATCTTTGTTTTCATAAATCATTTTCTCCAATATTATTTCTTGGTGTAATCGTAAACGCCCTTTCCGGTTTTGCGCCCGTAACGGCCTGCGCGGACAAGTTTTCTCAGCATCAGCGCCGGACGGTACTTGTCGCCCAGTTCTTTGTACAAATCCTCCATGATGTGCAGCAGCGTATCGAGGCCGACGAGATCCGCGAGCGCCAGGGGTCCGATGGGATGATTGCAGCCCAGCACCATGCCCTTGTCAATATCCTCGGCAGTAGCCAGCCCTTCATCCAGCACGTAGAAAGCTTCATTGAGCATCAGGCAGAGGATGCGGTTGACGACAAACGCCGGAGCTTCCTTCACGACGATAACATCCTTGCCGATTTTTTTGCCCCACTCTTTGGCGACGGCCAGCGTTTCGTCGGACGTTTGATAACAGCAGATGATTTCCAGCAGTTTCATCACCGGAACCGGATTGAAGAAATGCGTGCCGATCATCTTGTCGGGACGTTTGGTCACAGAGGCCATCTCCGTAATACTGAGGCCGGATGTGTTCGTGAAGAAAAGGCAATGCGGAGGAACGATTCCTTCAAGTTCTTCATAAACCTTCTTCTTAATCGCCATCAATTCAATGACCACTTCGACCACCACATCCGCGCCGGTTGCGGCCTCTTTTAAATCCAGCGTGGGTTTGATGCGTCCCAGAACCGCGTCCATCTGTTCCTTGGTAATTTTGCCCTTTTCCGCGTCGCGGCTAAGATTCTTTTTGATGGAGTTCATCCCGCCATCAATAAAGCGTTGCTCGATATCGCGCATGGTTACTTCATACCCGGCCTGCGCGCAAACCTGCGCGATTCCGCTGCCCATCAAACCTGCACCCAACACACAAACTTTTTTGATTTCCATATTGCATCCCCTTTAATGATATTTTTTTAGGATAAAATTTGTTCACCCTGTTTCTGAAATCATCACACTGCGGCGAAAGTTAACAAACTATTCCGGCCAAAGTCAAGAGAAAACGCCCGCCAGACCAAAAGGCAAAATTCGATTGAATGAACAGACCATCTGTGCCATCATACAAACTCGATTTTACGTGTTCGCCATACCTCTTGCACAGGAATGAAGAAGGCATTCATGCTGATTATCATTGACGGTTACAATCTGATTCGACATTCTGTTGAATTGCGGCGGTACGAGCTCAAAAGTCTCGAGGCCGGGCGCAACGCCTTATTAGCCAGACTTACCGAATACGGCAAAATAAAAAATCATCAGATGACCGTGGTCTTCGACGGCATCCAAAGCGGCTGGGCGGAAGAAGGCCGGGACCGCGCCGGAAGAATCAACATCATTTATTCGCGGCACGGTGAAAAAGCGGATGATGTCATCAAACGCCTGGCTGCTCACAGCGGCGAGGAAATCATCGTCGTTTCTTCCGATCGCGAAATATCATCCTATGTTTCCCGACTGGGCAGGACATCTCTGTCATCGCCGGAATTTGAAACGATTCTGGACAAAACCATTGCCGCGGATTTCTGTCCTCTGCCAGAGGAGGAAGAAGATGATGATGAACAAAGCAAATCCGTCTCCAAGAAGGGACCGTCCAGAAAACTGCCGCGCGCCCGCAGAAAAGCACAGAGCAAAATAAATAAACTTTAGAGAAACCTTTGCGTAAAAAACTCCGAAAAACAAAAAAAATCTTGAAAATCAATAATGTTTCTGGTAAAAGCTAAGCATCAATTTAAAAAAATCATCCATCTCTATGATTAAAAAAGGAGAACAAAATGATTCCATCAAACAAAGCAAATTCAATACGGACATTACTATTGTTTCTTTCTTTTGCTTTACTTCTATCTATTTCAGCCTGCGGAGGCAGTATGGACGAGGACGACACTGGAACAACTTCCGGGTCGGGACTGCAGATAGCACTCAGTGCTTCCGCTTCGACACTCTCAGCCGGCCAGAGTACTGTTGTTACGGCTAAAGTCACGGACAGTTTAGGCGCTGCCGTTCAAAGCAAGACCATCAATTTCGCGTGTTCCGGCGGGTCCTGTCCCAGCGGTGGAACCATTACGGCAGTCAACGGCGGAGTCACGGATGCCGGAGGGAACGCTGTCGCCATATACAAGGCAGGCACGACGACACCCGCTCTCAGCCTGGAAGACACCGTCACCGCTACCAGCGGAAAGGCCTCGGCGCTGCTTGTCATCACCAGAACAGCCGGCACCTCCACAACCATGCAGATCACCATGTCTGCCGGCGCAACGTCTCTGTCCGCCGGCCAGAGCACCATTATTTCCGTTGCGGTAACGAGTGGCGCCGGCGCTCCCGTTCAGGGTCAAACCGTTACATTCACAAAAGAAATAGCATCCAGCTCACCAACCCTGACAACACTGGGCACGGGCGTCTCCGATGCCAGCGGCAAGGTCCAGGCTGTTTACACGGCTGGCAATGCCAATCCCACCGCTGATGTTCAGGATACCATCAGCGCCAGCATTGCCGGCGGCGCTGCTTACGCGGTTGTCATCATCACCAGAAAGGGAACGACATCATCAGGGACCGTAACGACCGGTTACTCCATGACCGTGACCGCGGATCCAATATCTGCAGCGGCGGGAGACCACAGCATTATCACCGCAAAGGTTGTTGACAGCTTAAACAAGCCTGTCAGCGGGATGAGCGTAACATTTGCCTTCCTGCCCAGCAGCTCGATCGGTTCCACCTTGTCCGCAACCAGCGGGTATACTGATGCCAGCGGCAGCTTTACCTCCATCTATACGGCCGGAAGCGGCGGAACCGGCGCTGTCCAGGATGTCATTCAAACGACCGTTACCGGTGTCGGCTGCAACACCAACTGTCCAACCTGCGGCTACAGCACCACGGCGGCAGTCATCGTTACCCGGACAACGACATCGGGCACGGCATCGGGCATCCGGGTGGACCTGACCGCTGTTCCAACCTCTGTCGCCGAGGGAGGCCAAAGCATTCTCACAGCGACCGTACTGGACGGCACCAGCAATCCCGTTCCGGGCGCGACCGTGAATTTCGGCTTTATCAATAACACCACCGGCGCATCGCTGCGTGATTCTGATCAGACAGCAG
The DNA here is from genome assembly GCA_049664145.1 of Smithella sp. Lineage (GTDB taxonomy): Bacteria > Desulfobacterota > Syntrophia > Syntrophales > Smithellaceae > Smithella. Next base: position 12,148 of record JBATES010000033.1, on the reverse strand, counting down.
CGGGATTAACGGCCGTCACAGGAACAACCGATGCCAATGGACAGGCTGTTGCCATTTACACGACAGGGGCGAATAGCTCCGGAATCAGCTTGCAGGACACCCTCAATGCCAATGCAACCATGGGCACAAGCAACTCATCGGATGCCGTCATCATCACCCGAACCGGAACATCCGGAGGCGGATCAACCGTTACCGCGGCATCTATTGATCTGGCGGCTTCGCCCACATCCATCAGGACGGATGGGTCATCATATTCGACCATTACCGTCAGTGCTTTGAATTCTTCCAACGCCCTGTTATCCGGTGTCGTCGTATCATTGAGCACGGACACGGGCATTCTCAGCTCACCGACCGTCACGACCAGCGCCGATACTCCGGCAACCGTTCGTCTTTACAGCGGATCGAACAAGGAAAACCGCACGGTGACCGTCACGGCCACCGCCGGCACGGCCACCGCTCAGATCCCCGTATTTATTGTCGGTTCCACGGTGACGCTGGCCGCCAGTTCATCATCGATCTCCAACGCCGCACCCGGCAATGTCTCCAACCTGACCGTCACGGTGAGAGACGCGGGCAGCACGGTGGTGCCGAACGCGACGGTCACGCTGACGCAGAGTCCCGCGGGACGGATCGGGTTTGGTGCCGGTCTGGCAGCAACATACACGGCAACCACCAATGCCAGCGGGCAGGTCACCGTCGCCGCCACAGGCCTTACCAACGGTGCGGTCACCATTACCGCTGGAGCGCTGGGCGCGACCGCCACCACGACACTGACGGTCACCGATGCTTCGACTGTCTTTGCCATTGATCAGCAAAGACGTTGCCCCGGTGCTTATCCGGGAACTTGCGCCGTTGTTGCGGGCAATCCCAATCCCACGGCGATGTATCTGACCGATACACTGGAAGTACGGGTTAACGCGCCTGTTGGCATCGCCAACGTGGTTTTTGCCACAACGGCGGGAACATTTACTGACGGTATCAGTACCGGCAGCGTAATCACAGTCCCGGTGGATGGTTCCAATAAGGCCACGGCCCGCTTGACCACCACCACCGCGGGTATCGCCAATATCAATGTTTACGATGCGTTAAATCCTTCAACCAGTGACACGCTCACCGTGGCCATGACCTCCGCCGTTGCGGCCAGCATCGAACTGCAGGCCTCACCCACCGTAGTGCCTACAAGCGTGGGTACGACAACCGGCTCCTCGACGCTGATTGCCATGGTACGAGATTCCGGCGGATTCCCCGTCGGCAATGCAGCGGTCCTTTTTTCAATTGTCAACCCCACCGGCGGCGGTGAAACGGTATCACCCGTCGTGGCGATGAGCGCGGCAACCACCTCCGGCGGTCTTAATCTGGGAGAGGCGCGCGCTTCCTTTACTTCCGGCTCCCTGCCTTCCGCGGCTGGCGGCATTCAGGTCCTCGCTTCCATTGTGAGCAATCCGGCAATCAATGATGCAGCCACCATCGTCATAGGTGGCGTAGCCGGCTCGATTGCGTTTGGTCAGGCCACAGTACTCGGTGTCGATAGCACCAATGCCAATTACACACAGCAAATGTCCGTCCTCGTTGCCGATTCCAACGGCAATCCGGCGCCGGCCGGAACCATTGTCAGCCTCAGCCTGTGGCCGATCGCCTGGAGCACGGGATCTCATTGTATGTACGACGGTGATAACTGTACGTATGACTTCACTGCGACACCCGTTACGTGCAGCATTACCGGCGACAATTATGGAACCTTCAAGAACGAAGATGTCAATGAAAACCTGATTCTTGATGCCGGTGAGGATGGTGCTAGAAATTATTATGCGGGAGGCAGTGCAGACACGATAACATATCCACCAACGCTTGACGGCTACATTACAGCCGTGAACTCCAGAGCCGGCACCGTGCCGGCAACGGTGACCACCGACGCCAACGGCGTGGCCGGTTTCACCCTGACCTATGCCAAGACCAGCGCCATCTGGACGATCGTCAGAGTCCGCGCTTCCACGGTCGTTCAGGGGACGGAAACAGTCGGTGAGGTCATCTTCCGTCTGGATGCTTTGGCTTCCGACGTCACCCCGACTTGCAGAATCACCGGTTCGCCGTATAGTTACTAACAGCAGTCACTAAACCGAAGTAACACCTGAAGCCGGCCCCCGAAAGAGAGCCGGCTTTTTCACAATCCATGAACCTGAAAATGTATTTTCCCGGCCGATTAAACCCGTTTTTTTACATAAAAAACATTGAAAACTTCCGTCGTTTCTGCTAAAAAAATTTATATATTTTAAAAATCAGCACATTTCCTATTGATAAGAAAAGGAGAACGCAATGGTCAAATCATCCTCAACAAAATTAATGCGGCTTCTGGGACTGCTTCTTTCCCTGTTCCTTCTTTGCTTTACCTACGCCTGCAGCAATGACGCCGAATCCGTGGAAAGCAGAACAGAAGCGGGTGGAGCCGCCTACGGCGTGCATATAGCATCCTTAACAGGCACGCCAATGTCCGGAGAGAATTTATATTCGGCAATGGCCGGACAAAGCATTATCCTGACCGCCAAAGTCACGGACAGCGCAGATAATCCTGTCCGCAATGCGGATGTGTATTTTCAATTCACCAGTAACGAGAGCGGCGCCACTCTGACCCTCGGCAACACAACAGGTACAAAAGTTAAGTCAACCACGGATGCAGGCGGTCAGGCTATAGTAGTCTATAAAGCAGGTGCTTTTTCATCAACATCGGAACTTGAGGATGTTGTTGTAGCAACCCATCACGACTCAAAGATGGCGGCCACCATCACCAGAAAGGCAGGATCTTTAACTAGTTATTATATAAGATTAGATGCATCTACAGATAATTTGAAAGCAGGGGAAAGTAGCATTATCACGGCATCTGTTAGTAAATTGATATCTTATGAAGATAAAGATATGATGTCAATGCAATTTTATGAAGTGCCCGTCAGTGGACAAGCTGTAAACTTTTCATTTATAAATAACAACAGTGGTGGAACACTGAAAATACTCGGCACTGGAACAACGGATGGAGAGGGCAAGGCCTTGGCGATATACACGGCGGGAAACAACAAGCCATCCACAAAAATCCAAGATACAATGCAGGCCAGCACCAGTGAATCTTCAGGAAGTGTAATCATTACACGATTGGCCAATACGGCGATCATCGGATGCCGCCTGACGCTGACCGCTGATCGCACATCGCTTGACGGCGGCAAGAGCACGATTCTCCGGGCAACGGTTCTGAACGGCGACGGCAAACCCTACACAGGGAACGTCAAATTTGAATTCCTGACCAACATCAGCGAAGGCACCCTTTCTCCAGCCAGCGCGCAGACGAACAGCAACGGCATCGCCACGACCGTTTACAAGGCGGGAACTGAGGGCACGGGTGCCGTTGAGGATATCATCAAGGCCTCTGCGACGCAGTGCTGCACCGGGGATGACTGCTGCACGGAAACACTGTGCTGCACTGAGGCCGGCTGCTGCTCGGAAACCATCATCATCACGAGAGCGGGACAGCCCGTGGTCACACCGACGGGATACAGAATCACTATGACGGCCGGTAAAAATTCGCTGACCGCCGGTGAAACGACCATTGTCACGGCAAAGGTCACTGACGGTTCGAGCGTCCCCGTCAAAGGTCAGGTTGTCAATTTCAGCTTCGTATCAAACCCCAGCGGAGGCTCTTTATCCACGATTAGTGGAACGACCGATGCCAGCGGCGAAGCCATTGCCGGTTATACTGCCGGTTCCAATACGCCAACGGTGGCCGTCCAAGATATTATCCAGGCCAGTGTGACCGGCGCCACGGGTGCGATCATTCTCGCCCGGCCCGCCGGTGGAGCATCACAGACCGGTCTGGTTTTAACGCTCACACCGACTGCAACTTCAGTCACCCCCGGCAATACAAGTCTTCTGACAGCAAGGATTGTCAACGGGGACAACGAGGCTGTCAGCGGTCTGATGGTAACCTTCGAGTTCTCAGTAAATAACAGTACAGCATCGCTGCTCAGCGACAGCGGCACGGGAACGACGGTAACCGGAACGACCGACGGAGCGGGCAAAGCCATAGCGGTATATACGGCAGGAACCGTCGCCCCCACAGAGATTCGACTGGATACGATCAGGGCAAGCGTAACCGGCGCTTCCGATGTCGTAGTCATCACCCGCGCACCAAACCCCGGCCCGGAAAACAAGGTCCTGACTCTGACACAGAATCCGGCTACCTCTCCGGATGCCCGCGTCGTGTACAACGAATCCAGTACGGTATTAATTACCGCAACGGTCACCCGCAATGGTCTCGCATGGCCAACGGAACCGATTACCTTCTCCGTCGTATCCGGATTGGGCAATATTGTCTCAGCCGCTTCAGAAACCGATGCTAACGGCAGGGCGGAAGCAACCTTTGAACTTCCCATTGGTTTGACCACTCCTGTATTAGGAACGACTGTGATTGCAGCAACGATAGCCGGTGAAGGCGGTTCGCCCATTATCGTGCATACGCCCGTTTACTGGGCGATCTGGTATTACGGGCCGTGATTTTAGCGCAATACTACCAGTGTTGACAACCTGTTAACCTTTTTTGAAACCATGCTTACGGAAAAGCGTGCTCTTAAGTCAGGGCACGCTTTTCTTATTCTGAAACAATCGTTGTTTCTGAAAGAAAAGGTTTACTTTTTAGCTATTTAGTGGTATCAAAAACAAAATTTGTCTTTATCTGCATTTTTCAATCTTCTCGCGAAAGGAGAAAAGAACGTGAAGAAACTGAGTGTTTTGGCGGTACTGGTTCTGTTTATGTCAGTATTCTCAACGGCTCAGGCGGAAGTCAGAGCCGGCGCTTTTTCCTATGGATTATCCACGGGGGGCTATTTTTTTGAAGGCAATCAGGGTTATAAAGATACTGTTTCTCTGGGATTTCGCGCCGGTTATAATTTTACCGAAAATTGGGAAGCGGAATTCTTTGCCAATGGAATGCCGTCGGAATTTGAAGATTACAAAGACGGAAAACACATCGACATCTTTACGGTCGGCATGGAAGGTCTTTACCATTTCATGCCCCGCAACCGCTTTGTCCCTTACCTGGCCATGGGCCTCGGCGGTATTTATTACACCTCTGAAGATGACCGGTTTGATCACAGCAAATTCATGATCGATTACGGCGTCGGATTTAAATATTTCGTGACGGAAAATCTATCCCTCAGGACGGATTTGCGCCATCTTGTCCCCTTCGGCGAAGATGATAAGTTTATTGATAATCCTCATGATCTTCATAATGATGTGATGCTCTCCTTCGGTATCAGCTATGATTTTGAAGGTGTGAAGGAAGATCCGTATCCTCAGGCTGCAGAACAAACAACTCCGGAAGTCATTCCTGACACGGATAAAGACGGGGTTTCGGATAATATCGACAAGTGCGCCGATACGCCTTACGGTTCGGAAACCGACCAGTATGGTTGTCCGCCGGATGCCGACCGCGACGGGGTCCCGGATATCGCGGATAGATGTCCCGGTACGCCGGCCAGCATTGTGGTTGATAAATCCGGTTGTTCTCCTGATACCGACCGCGACGGGATTTTTGATTATCAGGACAGTTGCCAGGGTACGCCGGCCGGCGTGAGTGTCGACGAAAAAGGCTGTCCACCCGATGCCGATAAGGATGGCGTTACGGACAGTCTGGATCAATGTCCCCAGACTCCTGTCGGTACACCCGTCAACAAAGAGGGCTGCATTGAAGCCATCGACACCGGTGTTTCCATTCTGCTGAAAGTCGAATTCGATTCAGGAAAATCTGTGATCAAACCCAAGTATCACAAGGAGCTCCAGACCGTGGCTGTTTTCATGAAAGAGCACCCTGAAGCAACCGCTACCATCGTCGGACACACCGATAATACCGGAAAACGCCAGGCAAACATGTTGCTCTCTAAATCCCGTGCCAACAGCATCAGACAACACCTGATTGACAAATTCGGCATTGAACGATTTCGGATTAAAGCAATCGGTTACGGACCTGACAAACCCGTTGCCAGCAACGCCACCCAAGAGGGACGGCAGAAAAATCGCAGAATCGTGGCTCTTTTTGAAACGAGTCCGATACAATAATTTGTAATGTTTTTACTCCTGGGGAAAGACCCCGTAACTGCTTTAATGGTTGCGGGGTCTTTTATTTTCTGATTTTATTTCTACTACTTTTTTCTCCCGCAAAGGAAGCCTTGGCATGATTAAAGAGTACGAAAACACGGCTCGGAAAACTGATGAAGCCCCTCCCTGGCGACTGACACTCTTTGTCATGTTCATCGCCCAGTTGCTTTCCATTATTGGTTTTGCGTTTGTCCTGCCCTTTATCCCCTTCTATATACGCGAAATCGGCGTGATAGACGAAAAGTTGGTGCCGGTCTGGGCCGGGATTGTGATGGCGGCATCGAGTCTCACGATGACTATTTTCGCTCCCATCTGGGGATGGCTTTCGGACCGTTATGGCCGAAAACTTATGGTTGAACGCGCCATGTTTGCCGGCGCTTTTATTACCATTGCCATGGGCATGGTCGGCAACGTTTATCAACTCCTCATTCTGCGTTTACTTGCCGGCGCCTTTACCGGAACGATTTCCGCCTCGCTTGCCCTTGTCTCCTCTGTTTTACCGGGAGCAAAGCTGGGATTTGGGCTGGGGCTGATGCAGGTCGGCGTGTTTTTAGGAATGTCCGTGGGACCGTTGATCGGTGGCGTCATTGCCGACATTGTCGGTTACCGTTTGACCTTCGTTGCCGGCGGAGCAATGCTGCTCCTTGGTGGCCTCCTGGTTATGTTTGGAACGAAAGAAAAATTTATCCGTCCTTCCGCCGCGTCACTGAAACAAAACGGGAGCATCAGGACGCTCTTTGCCCTTCCGGGTTTTGTCTCTTTGATGGTTGTCTTTCTTCTGTTTAATTTTTCAATTCATATCGCCATCCCGATTATACCGCTGTTTATTGAAGCAGTCGGAAACCTGAAGACACACGTTGCTTCCACAACCGGATTGCTGCTTGCTGTTACAGGAGCCACCGCCTCAATTTCAGCCGCCGCCATCGGCTATTTGAGCGACCGCGTGGGACATAAAAAAGTCCTCATTTTTAACCTGTTCATCACCAGTATCCTGTGGATTGTCCATGCCCTTGCCCGTAATATAGACCAGTTGCTCATTATCCGAATAATTTTCGGATTCGCTGTCGGAGGGAATATTCCCACCATGAATGCCTTGGTCGGGAAAATCACACCAAAGGAAAACTACGGGAAGGCTTACGGATGGATGGCTTCCATGACCTCTCTCGGCATGACGCTGGGACCCTTGGCGGGAGGCATCATGGCTTCCTATATGGGGCTTCGCTGGCCTTTCGTTGCTGTCAGCATTCTTTTGACACTGGTTGTAATTCCCATTATCATGGGGTTGAAGACCCGCTAACATCTCACTCCATTCCATATTTTCTCCTCTTGACAGCTCATGACCCTAGGAGTATCAAATAGCCATAATACTTATTCGCTTGATCATCAATCCGCTGAGGAGGATTTGCAGGTCTGATTAAAGAGAGATAAAAAAGAGAAAATCACCATGACTGAAGATATTTTCCGCCGGTTACAGCAACGCCTTGATATGTATTCCTTGGGATTTCCGGCCACGGAAACGGGGATTGAAATAACGATACTGAAAAAGCTTTTCAATTCCAAAGATGCAGAGATGTTCCTCAACATGTCACCCATGCTGGAAGAACCGCAGGCCGTCGCGCAACGGTCGGGAAGGCCTGTCGATGACGTAGCCGGGCAGTTGGAAGACATGGCGAAACGCGGCCTTCTTTTCAGGCTCAGAAAGGGGGAAGCAGTCAAATACGGCGCGATTCCCTTCATGCATGGCCTGATTGAGTTTCAGGTCAAACGTTTTGATCGCGAACTGGGAGACCTTGTCAAAGAATATTATGCGCAGGGATTTGATCGCGCCATCGCCGGCGTTGGAGGGCTTTTCCTCCGGACGATTCCCGTTGAAAAATCCATTGTGCCCGAACACCACGTAGCGGCGTTCGACGATGCGGTGGCGCTCATCAAGAAAAATGATACGATCGTCGTCGCCGACTGTCTGTGCCGGAAGGGAAATAAAACGATCGGCAAGGGTTGCGATAAACCGATGGAAAACTGTTTTATGTTCGGCTCCATGGCCCGGTTTTATATAGAAAACAACCTGGGAAGGCAGATCAGCATTGACGAAGCGATTGATATTTTAAGAAAAGCGCAGGAGGCGGGGCTGGTCACGCAACCGGCCACGGCTCAGAACCCCGGCGGGATTTGTAATTGCTGCGGCGACTGCTGTCTGGTTCTCGGCGCAATCAAAAAATTGCCCAAACCGGCGGATCATGTTTTTTCCAATTACCAGGCATCGATTAAGAGCGACGACTGCACCGGGTGTGAAATATGTCTGGATCGGTGTCAGATGGAAGCCATCACCATGAATACAGACGGGGTCGCGCAGATCAACCTCGACCGCTGTATCGGTTGTGGTCTGTGCGTGACCACTTGTCCCGTGGAGGCCATCACGCTGCTGCCCAAACCTGAGGCCGGCAGACGCATCCCCCCGGCGACGGGCGGCGAACAAATGATGCAGATCGCGAAAAACAGAGGAATGATTTGATTGTTCTGAACTAAATTGAAAGGATATCTACCTATGGATCATCAACCCCTTATACTTATTGTCGATGACAGCGCCACGACCCGGACAGTCATATCAAGACAATTGGAAGCGTATGGCGCTAAAATTATCCAGGCGGAAGATGGGGAAAAAGGATGGGAAGTGGCGCTGAGCGCCGACTTTGACCTGATCATCTCCGACGTAGAGATGCCCAAACTTGACGGATTCGGATTATGCCAGAAACTGAAGGGTAACGAACGCACGCGGGGAATCCCCGTGATTATTCTCAGTTCTCTCGACGGGGACAAGGATATTGAAAAGGGCTTCATGGTTGGCGCAGCCGCTTACGTTTCCAAAGCGGAAGCTCATCTGAATTTAATCGGGATTATAGAAAAAGTGCTCCAGCGATTTCGTTTTTTCCGCAGTCGCTGCATTCTGGTGGTGGACGATTCCGCGCTGATACGCAAGATGGTTTCGAGTGCTCTTAATGAAGCCGGTTTTCAGATCATGATTGCGGAGAACGGGAAACAGGCCTTAGCAAGAATTAAAGAACGGCAACCGGACCTGATCATCAGCGACATCAATATGCCCGAAATGGACGGAATCGAGTTCTGCAAAAAAATTAATGCCGATCCCAATCTGGCCGTTATTCCTTTCGTCGTCATGAGCACAAACAGCGAGCGGGGCATCATGCGCCACCTGTTTGATTTGGGAGCTTCCAGTTATCTGGTCAAACCATTTAACATGGAACAACTCCTGATCACCGTCGAGAGGCTGCTCTCGGATCATTTTCTGCTTTTGCTCAAACAAAAGCAGCTTTACTGTGAAGAAAATAAAATGATGATGACCGGAATCACCGGTTTCGCGGAGGCACTGGAAGCACGTAATCCTCCTACCAGCGGACATTCTGAAGCGGTGGCCAAAATCATGTCCCAAATAGGACAGCGGATGAATGTTGACGCGGACGCAATCGATTCCATGATCATGGCCGGGCGAATTCACAACATCGGCATGGTCGTCGTCCCTGATGCCATCCTGCTGAAACCCGGCAAACTGACCGAAGAAGAAATGTCCATCGTTAAGAAGCATCCCGTAAGCGGCGTTTCCATTGTGGAATCCATTCCCAGCATACAGCCGTTACTGCCCGTCATTCTTCAGCACCATGAACGCTTCGATGGCAAAGGTTATCCCAACGGACTCAAGGGGCAGGAAATAACGCTCTGGGCCAGAATAGCGGCGGTGGCCGATACGTATAACGCCCTGACGAGCAACCGTCCCTATCGCCCGCGAATGAGCCATGAAGAGGCGATGCGTGTTCTCGAATCCGTCCGGGGCACGCAACTCTGCCCGGATTGCGTTGACGCGTTCAAAAAAATCCCCCTGTTTGAGCTGGACACATTCTTTCTGTAGTTGAAAAAAGGGGGGAATGGTGAAAAAGAAAAGCGTAATATTTTAACTTTAACTATAATTGAAAATGATCAGGCAGAAGGTTTCAAGATTAATTTGTATTCTTCCTGAGCCGTCGCTTGACTGATGATGGAATATTTTTTCGACTCCGCCAGTCGGATCACATTTTCCTTAGTTACATTACTGTCCACAATAACAGTAATTTCAGCCGCTGGATTGCTTTCCATGGCCTGTTTTGTTTTTACAACAGGAATCGGACAACTTAATCCTCTTGCATCTACTTCTGTCATAATTTCCATCCTTTCCTTTTTAATTATAAAATACTTTTTAATGCTTCGGGAATGGCATCAACAATCTGGCGAATTTTTGTCGCCGGTGTTGCTTTCGCGATTTCACCTGCCATGCGGTTTGCTTTAAGCGCCGCCACCGCCGCGTCATGATGCGAAAGTCCCGCGTCAATCATCGCGCCGACCATGCCGCTGATGGTGTCGCCCGTTCCACCGATGGCTTCCAGCGCCGGTAAGTCCGGCGCTGAAATCGTAAAAGTAATTTTACCGTCTTCGACGACGTGATCTGTCGCTCCCTTGACAATCAATGTTTTTGCCGCGCTTTTTTGTTGATAAGCCGTTTTAATCAGTTCCGGCACCTGGGTTATTTCCGAGCTGAATAAATGATGACTGATATACGCGGGATGAATGGCTTCCGGATCCGCCAGAAAAGCCATTTCGCAGGCATCCGGCGTAAAAATATCAAACTTCGGCGCCAGTCCTGCCGCTTTGGCGGCGTACATCGAAGAAGCATCTGCCATCATCACTGGCATTTTTCTGCACGTGGATGCCGCCGCGTGCACCTTTTTCATCAGACCCATGACTGGCAGAATATAATGCATCAGTAGTATATCCGGATGCATGGTCGCAAGATTTTGAATGAGATAATCATAAAGAAGTCGGCTTCCCTTGCCGTGACCAGTATCGCCGGCCAAAACAACACGAGGCTTCGCTCCGTTAAGATGTCGGGCCGTCAGACAGGCCGCGCTGATGAGAGCAGCAGTTCCCTGCACACAGGGTATCTCTGAGTCCTGAACAAAAAGTCTCTCCTTTTCAAAGACAGCTTCGCCTTTTATGAGCGCCGGATTATCCTGAGGAATGGTTCCGCAAATAAGCAGCATATCAGTTACTCCCCCTGTTCCAGAGTTCCAGCGCTTCAGCAAAAGCCCGATCCAACATCAGCGCGCAAAGCGTGTAGCCCATTGTTTTCGGCCGCGATACCTCCGTTAGCTTCTTATCCACCAAACTGATGTGCAGATAAGGAATATCCGGACAACCGCCGCCGGAAATATTAAGAATCATTCCCGTCTTTTTATCAAAGGTCAGTTTCATATTGCCGGCCTTGACCATCAAAGAATCGCCGAAATCCTTCGTCTTGACGACATCAAGCAATTCACCGGCTCCTTTTAACGGCAAGATATCCACAAAATATGCATCTTTGTTCTGGAGCAATCTTTCTATGCCCGGCTTTTCCGTGATATTAATCTCCAGGGCCAGATCGCAGCCTTTGCGCAGTTGAGGCGGAGGAGCAACCAGCTTGATCTCGTAGTTTTCCGCTTTGAGAATCTTTTCCGCGGTGATTGCTTCCTCAACGGACTGGAAAAGAATTAATCCACCGCCTTCAAAAACATTTTTATTTTTTTTGCCGAATAACATTTGTTTAACAGTCCTGCTTTGATAAATTTTTAAAAGGTTATTTTGCCCGTTGCATCATGGTAAAGCCGATAATCAGGCAAAAAATAATACCTAAGATAACTGCAATCGGTCCAAAGGCAGCCACACCTTTCGGTGAACTGGCCATGGCAAAATTATGCGAAACAGCGGCTCCGGTAATCATTCCCAGCACAAATACTCCCGCGTCGGCATCGCCTTCACCGGATAAAAAAAGCTGTCTGCCGGGACAGCCTCCGGCTAAAGCAAAAGCAAGGCCTGCCAGAGACATTCCCAGGAAATTCCACAAATGATTTGTATGGGCAATCGGCTGGCCTTCAAAGCCGGGCTTGAATTGTCCCAGTATAACATTTGTGGCAAAAGCAAAAACAACTAAAGC
>JBATES010000032.1:0-1778 GCA_049664145.1 Smithella sp. | reverse complement strand
ATCCATTACCACGAACTGCCGCCTTAACAGTAATCGGACAGGCAAAGAGATACGCTGAAAAGAACTATATTGCTGAAACTGAAATCCGTAAGTTTATTGGTGGTGCAATTCTCAAACTTGATGAACTTCGTAAACAAGGGAAAGTCCGTGTTCTGAGCCCTGTTGTTTTTGCCTTTTGGACAACTTCTGATCTACATATTCCCGCGAAAGAATTTTCTAAAAAAATGGGCATTTGGCATTTGGACGGCATGTCATTAGCCGAATATATTCTGAAGTTAAAGTTGGAAGATGAGGTTTTTCCCAAGGTGACTTAGTAGTTGGAAAATAGGTAAATCGATACAATACCCGAGTCATCACGTATTATATCAATGCCCCCAACCACCGACTTTAGAAGACCCCGCAAACTGCACTGTGCTGGAAAGCAGGAGCGCTACTCTCCTTCAATTAGTAATCTTTCTTTTCAACACGTACTAATATTGAAAACTTGTAATGAGATAAAATTACGCATCAACCGGATGAACCAAAATTCTTGTGCCCCTGAGGGGTATTAACCGCTGAACCCTTATGCCCCCATCTTCTCCAAGTCCAGAATCTTTACTCTTAATGCGTCCGGGATATTGACTTTTTTATTGTTTTTGTAATCGTAAGTCACCACAACGCCTTGGCCGTCGGCGGCGATTCTTTTGTGTTTCGTGCTGAAGACTTCATAGCCCATCACAAACCGGTCTTCTTCCATGCTCAATATTTTGGCTCCGACAATAATTGTATCGGGATATTGCAGGGGCATCTTGAAGCGGCATTCCGTAGAAGCCAGAATCGGTCCGATGCCTGTTTCGCGCTGACAGCCCATCATATCCAGGCGATTGAAGTACTCAATTCTCACGGTTTCAAAATAGCGAAAATAGATAATGTTGTTGACATGCCCCATGGCGTCCATCTCGCCCCAGGCCACGGGAATATTCATCGTCACCGTACAGGCCGATAAGACATCTTCCATATTTCCTCCCTGCTTTGTGCTTTATTTTTTAAAATTGAAAACATATCTGACCTGACGAGAACGTCCGGGGAGATATCGCGATGGACGTGATGGGTTCCCCCAATATGGGGCTTTGTGAAAGCACGTCGGCCATCGACTTTGTGGTTTACGTCCGCTAATATCCCTGTTTTACGGAAGAAATTACTGCCGGCACCCAATTTAAGGATGCCGAGACTATTATCGCAACCGTTTTAAAACCGGCGTATGAATTTCAGATCATGGATAGCAGAATGGAGTCTCCGGATGATTCGCCGAAGCGTCAGGAGACATTCATGCCCATCAATCTCACGGAATCGTTAAATAATACGTAAATGCTCTTGTCCGTGACCACTTTCTCGACAAAGCCCACCCCGAATACCGGATGATTGATGACGTTATTGACTTTGAAAATTTCCTTGATGGAATAATTCCGTATGGGCGTTTCGGGCGGCATATTGCGGCTTTTCAGGTCCCATTGCTGGGGCGCGTTATTAACCACCACCTTGGACGCAACAGGCTTTTTAGTCCGGACAGCGGCGGGATTGCGGGCGGCGGCCGTTTTTTTGGCGCCCGGCATGGTTCCCCGGTATTTGTGCTCGGCGCCACAGGTTTTACATTTTACACGATTCACCGCTTCATCCACTTTGAACAATATGACATGAGCCAAAACCAGCTTACATTTTAAGCAATACGCATCAATATTATCTCCAACAGCAAGCACAATGATCTCCTTTTTTATGTTTATAGGGGACAAGGTATATCA